>NZ_AYTM02000002.1:5386675-5699871 GCF_000507185.2 Pseudomonas syringae KCTC 12500 | reverse complement strand
CGTCGTCGACAGCGCCGCGAGCCTGCAACACACCCAGTCAGTGGGTGTGCTGTACAGCGAAAACACCCTCAGCAACCTTCAGTATTTGAACAACTACCATTCGGTTGCACTCAGGAGCGGCAGCAATGGCGCACTCGATGCGCGTATCCGCAACGCATTCATCAACAGCTCGGACCCTCAACTTGCGACCGACTGGCTGGTGGGCTCATTGAAGAAAGAGTTCGCCTCGGTAACCGTTTACGACACTCTCGATGCGCTGATGCAGGCGCGGCCGGACGTGGTGGTCATGCTCGACACTTACAATCGTCTGGTGAGCAAGCGCAACAGTCAGGTCGAGGCGCGGTTCATGGCGCGCTTCTATGACAATGACCTGCAATACATCGGCAAGGCTGAAGGTGAGGTGGTTCGGGAAATGACCTCGGTCTGGGTGCAAGGCAAGGCCGCTCCAGAGATCGCCGCACAGATCGATCAGCAGCGTGATTTGCAGGTGAATGCCTTGAAACAGTTCGACGCCTCGCTCAAAGCCCTGGTCATGCAGGCCGACCGGGCGCAGTTGGCGACGAACTGATGGAGTGACTGCGCCAGGCTGAGAAGGCGCGGCGCAGCACTTCACCATGGTCTTAGCTGTTGATGATCTGGGCAAAGTTGTTTCTGAACGCGACCTGCGAGACACCCAGCACTGCCGCAATCATTCGTGAACCACTGCCTTGCACCTGTATCTGACCACAGTGGTTGTCCTGCGGCGTCAACTCGGTGTTGACCGACAGAAACTGCTCATCGACTTTCGTCGCTTCAATACCGCCCGCCATCAGCATGGTCGCCAGCGGATCAAAGATCGGCACGGGAAGCCCTTCAGCATACGTTCCGGATTTGTGTTCAAGTACTTGTTTGACCAGCGTGGCGACAGGGTCGGTGGCGGTGATCAGTTGCCAGTAGCTGGCGTCGAGGATGATCTGGTTGCAGACATCCAGCGGCACCAGGGTCAACGGCAGGTTTGACTGGAAAACGTTGTTGGCGGCGACCGGGTCCACGAACACATTCCATTCTGCATAGTGATTGCTGCTGTAGGCCACTCCCTGATCCCATGCCTTTTGCGCGTTGTTCAATGCGGCAACGTTGCCGTCGACGTAGACAGCGCCGGCCATGGCGACAATCTGCTCGATCATCTTGAAGTCGGCAGGCTGGCTGCTCAGCGTGAGCATCTTCGCGATGTTGGTAAAGCCCCCCAGCGACAGCACAGTGATGGGGTCCTGGCTGTTTTTCACTGTCTGGTACATGAACTCCCAGGCGGGCAGGCTCGACAGTTCCGGCAGCGTGGCAGGATTCAGTGTCCCGAGCAGCCCCATGATGTCGTTCATATCGTTTTTGAAGGGTTGCGGGAAGCGGTTGTCGTACTCAAGCGGCTGATCGGTGCCCTTTGCCACGACGCTGCCGAGTCGATTGCCAATGCCCAGCAAATGCTGCGCGATGACGACACCCCAACCGAGGTCCGTTTCGCCGCATCCGGTCACTGTAATGCCGAGGATGTCGATGTCCGGTCGTTTCATCAGGTAGGCGATCGACAGGACGTCATCCCAGCCCATGTCCGTATCAATAATGACTTTCCTGTTCATGGTAATGCTTCCTGCTCATTGGGGACGGTTAAAAAGAGGGTCTGTAAGCGACGCTGTCTTAGCCGAGTGTGCGCTCGAAAAGGCGATCACCGGGTTATTTCGATTAAACCGACGCACGGCTTGGTTTTTACCGTAAAGAATTAATCACATCCGCCGAGAGCCTGACAAGCGAACCGACAATTAGCTGTCCGTTCGTATGGTGAGCAGCAAGCCACGTGTGCTTTGACTGTGGTAACAGAGAAGCCTTGCGATGCTGAAAAAATTATCGGGTGCCTTGCGTGCCCTGATGTCTGTGCCTGCTGATAATCCCAGGTTGTTGCAGGCCCAATACGTTGCATTGTCCCGACAACTGCCGTTGATGTACTTCGTGCTGCTGGTCAATACCTGGGCATTGGCGTTCACCCATTGGCGAACCGCTCCGGTGTGGCTGACGCTGCTGGTCCCTGCGCTGCTGACGGTTATCTGTGGCGTCCGTGCACGCAAATGGTTGCGCACGGTAAACCGGCCGCCGCCGGCTCCGGCGATCATTCTGGCCACGTTGCGTGGTACGCACGGCCTGGCTGGCGTCATAGCGGCCGGGTTTGCCGCCTGGTCGCTGTCGCTTTACCCCTATGGCGATGCCTATTCCCAAGCGCATGTCGCGTTTTTCATGGGCATTACGGTGATTGTCTGCATCTTCTGCATGATGCACTTGCGGCCTGCAGCGCTGACCACCGCGCTGGTCGTCAACACCGCCTTCGTTATTTTCTTCGCTTCCACCTACAACATTACCTTTATCGCCACAGCGGTGAACATCGTGCTGGTGTCGATCGGCATGCTGATCATTCTTCATTACCAGTACCGCGATTTCACCAGCCTGGTGAATGTGCAGGTAAAGACCGAGCAACTGAGTAACGAGAACCTGTTGCTGGCCAATCAGGACAGCCTGACAGGCCTGCCCAATCGTCGACAGTTCTTTCAGACGCTGGATGCCGCGATGATTGAGGCAGTGGCGCAGCGCAGCGAGCTGGCAGTGGGCGTGTTGGACCTGGACGGGTTCAAGCCGGTCAATGACCTTTATGGTCATCGAATCGGCGACCGTCTGTTGATGCTGGTTGCTGAACGCCTGACCAGCGCCTCTAGTGACAAGGTGCATGTATCGCGACTGGGCGGTGACGAGTTCGCGCTGGTGATCAAGGGTGACATGGACAGCGACGCGTTGCTGGCGTTTGGCAAGCACCTGTGTGACCTCATGCACGAGAGTTTCGAGCTGTCGGACATGCCAATCCAGATTGGCGCAACACTGGGCCTGGCGACGTACCCGGCCACGGCGGATAACGCGACCCAGCTGTTCGAGTTTGCCGATTACGCGCTGTATCAGGGCAAGAACCATAACCCCGGCACCACCTGCCTGTTCTCCGCCAGCCATCGTGAGCAATTGCATGCTGACGGCGTTACCGAACAGGCCTTGCGGCGCGCCAATCTGGAAACCGAGTTCCACGTATTGTTTCAGCCGATCATTGAAAGCTGCACGCGCGAAACGGTCGCTTTCGAGGCTCTGGCGCGCTGGAACAGCCCGGAACTGGGATCAGTATCGCCGGCGCATTTCATTCCGATCGCCGAGCGCATCGGTATGATCAACAAGCTGACCGCGCCTTTGTTGACCCGCTCGCTGCACATGGCCCTGTCCTGGCCTGCGCCTGTCAGGCTGTCGTTCAATCTGTCCGCGCACGACTGTGCGTCTCTGGAAAGTGTCAGCCGAATTGTCGAGATCATCAAGAACAGCGGCTTCGATGCGTCGCGGCTCGATCTGGAGATCACCGAAACGGCGGTCATGCAGGATATTGCTCAGGTGCAGCAGGCCATTACCCAGTTCCGCAAGCTGGGTTGCGGTATCTCGCTGGATGACTTTGGGACCGGCTTCTCCAGCCTCAGTCAGTTGCACGCGCTGGCGCTGACCAAGCTGAAGATTGACCGCAGCTTTGTCACCGGGGTGCACAACAACCCGGCCAGCTACAAGATCGTCAAATCACTGGTTGCCTTGAGTCTGGACATGTCCCTGGGCTGCGTGATCGAAGGCGTGGAAACGCAGGATGAGTTGAATGCACTGACCACCCTGGGTTGTACGATGGTGCAGGGCTACTTCTACAGCCCGCCGATCAGTTTTGCAGAAACGCTGGCGTGGATTGAAATACCCGATGAAGAGCGCACCTTCGGTTACGCCATCTCGTGCCCCGTCTGATCGATTGCATGTGGGCCATTCACTCGGGCGTGCGTGGGGTAAGATGCCTTCTTTGATCTCCACGGAAGCCTTTTGATGAGCAAGCCCGGGCAGACCGTCCTTGTTGCGCTGCGCAAGATGATTGCATCAGGCGAGCTGGCTGCCGGCGAGCGCCTGATGGAGGTGCCGACCGCCGAGCTGTTCGGCGTTTCGCGCATGCCGGTGCGCATGGCGTTCCGCACGCTGGAGCAGGAGGGGCTGCTGGTGCCCTTTGGCGGGCGTGGTTTTCAGGTGCGCTCGATCAGCCCGATTGAAATCGCCGGCGCGGTGGATGTCCGCGGCGTCCTTGAGGGACTTGCGGCGCGGCAAATGGCTGAGCGCGGCGTGACCCAAGAGGCGCGCGACGAGCTTGAAGCCTGTCTGGTGCAGGGTGATGCGCTGTTCGAAAAAGGCCATGTCACTGAAGATGACCTGGAGGTCTATCACGACATGAACATGCGTCTGCATCGGGTGATCGTCGAGGGCAGCGGCAATCGTGCCATTGCCGACGCACTGTCGCGCAACGACCATCTGCCTTTTGCCTCGGTGACCGCGCTGGCCGTGGATCGCGACAACCTGATTCGCGAATACCGGCGGTTCAATTTCGCCCACATGCAGCATCACGCCGTGGTGGATGCGCTGGTCAACGGGCAGGGCGCTCGCGCCGAAGCGATCATGCGCGAGCATGCCAATGCCACCTTGCGCTACGCGGAAATCTTCGGCGCCGGGCAGAACGAGCGCATGAAGGTCATTCAGCGCCCGGACTGATCAGATATCGAGCACCAGCACGGGCGTCTTCGAACGTGAGCAGCAGGGCGTGAACTGATCGTTGAGCGCCTGCTCGTCTTCGGTCAGAAACAGGTCGCGATGATCCGGAATGCCTTTCAACACCCGCGTCAGGCAGGTGCCACAGACACCTTGCTCGCACGACAGCGGAATATCGATGCCATGGCTTTCGAGCACCTGAGCGACGGTTTTATTGGCCGGAATGGCAATGACCTGCCCGGTACTGGCGATCTCGATTGAAAAACTGCCGTCGTTGCTGGTGTCCACCGGCTCTGCGGAAAAGTACTCACGGTGCAGAGTGTCCTCGGACCAGCCAGCATTACGCGCGCTGTCGAGGATGTATTGCATGAAACCGCCTGGCCCGCATACGTACAGATGGGTATCTGGCTGTGGGTGGGCGAGTAGTGTGGCAGCGTCCAGCACGGTATCCGGCTGTTCATCGAAGTGCAGCGTGATGCGCTCGGCAAATGCCGAATGCTTCAGGCGTTCGATAAAGGCGCCGCGCTCGGCGGAACGCACGCAGTAATGCAGCTCGAAATCGGCAGCCTCCAGCGCAAGTTGTTCAGCCATGCAGAGAATGGGCGTGATGCCGATACCGCCGGCGAACAGCAGCGTGCGTCGGCTGTTTTCAGCCAGCGGGAACAGGTTGCGCGGTTCGCTGATACGCAACTGTGCGCCAGTCTGAATCTGTTGATGCAGGCTGCGCGAGCCACCACGCGAAGCCGGGTCGTTGAGGACGCCGATCAGGTAGCGGTGACGCTCGTTCGGGGCATTGCACAGCGAGTACTGGCGGATAAGCCCGTCCGGCAGGTGCACGTCAATGTGCGCGCCCGCGGTAAACGGCGGCAACAGCGCTCCGTCTGCTCGCACCAGTTCAAAGCTGCAGATATCCAGCGCTTCATCGTTACGTGATAACACCGTCACGTCGATCATGGTAAGTCCTCGGGTGACCGCGGCACGGGTCACTTCTGATTGTTGTCTTCGTGTTTCGACGAGCAATGGCCGGTCATTTTGTTGCCATCACGGGAATCTGCTCGCCGGGACCGGCCTGCTCGGCAGCGATCAGCCGCTCCAGAATCTTGCGTGACTGCACGCCACCGGCGTCGATATTGAGCTTGAGCAAGTTGCGATGCGGGTGCTTGAGCAGGTTCTGTTGCTGGCGTTCAAGCATTTCCAGGTCTTCGGTGAAGATCTTGCCCTGGCCTTCGCGGATGCTGGCGGTCAGCGCTTCGTCGGCCGGATTGAAGTTGCGCGCCATACCCCAGAAGTACCAGATGGACGTGTCGGTCTCGGGGGTGATGAAGTCGACGACGATGCTCGACGCCTTGAACTCTTTAGGCGCGTTATAGCCGCCTTTGCCCGCATGGGCGACGCCGACTTCGATCAGCACATGGCTAGGCGGCGTGAAGCGGCAGATCTGCCAGCGATCGACCGGCACGTCATCGGCCAGGTTGTTGCCACGCAGTGCCATCTGCCAGAACGGTGGCGGCATGATGTTTTCCATGTGCCGGGCGGTGACTACTTCTTCGCCTTCGACGGTTGTAATGGGCGCGGCTTCGTCGATTTCCTTCTGGCCGATGCTGGACGCATGCACGTAGGTTTCGTGGGTGAGGTCCATCAGGTTGTCGATCATCAGGCGGTAGTCGCACTGGATATGAAACAGCCCGCCGCCGTAGGCCCATTCGTCGCTGACGGCCCACTCCAGATGATGAATGAGTGCCGGGTCGGCTTTTTCCCGGTCACCTGGCCAGACCCAGATGAAGCCGTAGCGCTCGACCGCCGCGAAGGTCTTGTTGCAAGGGAAGCCTCGAACACGCTGGCCGGGCATTGAAACCGTCTTGCCGTCGCCGCCCATTACCAGCCCGTGGTAACCACACACCAGTTGGCCGTTCTCGACATAGCCCAGCGAGAGCGGGGCGCCGCGATGCGGGCAGAAATCTTCGACGGCAACGACCTGCTGGTTCTGGTCGCGATAGAACACCATCTTTTCGTTGCAGATCTGCCGGCCCAGAGGCTTGTCGGCGACTTCATCCGCTGTGCAAGCGACGTACCACGCATTTTTCGGGTGCATGATGGTTCTCCACGGTTCGATTATTGATCTTATGGATCCACAGAATGAATCAAGTTGTTTCCTCGAGATTATTAATGCCACAGGATCGAGATTAATCCAATGATTAGTTTTGTTAACTATTATTTAATGGATCCACAGAGGCTGATCAACCGGGGCTGGATACCTGCAACGCTGCGCGCAGGCGCGGCGCGAGTGCTTCCAGCAGAGTCTGCACGGAACGCAGTGCGCGACAGTCGGGGCGGGTCAGCAGCCACAGCTCGGTGCGGCATCCTTCCAGCGGGCCACTCAGACGTTCGACCGCCCCAAGGCCCTCGACCGTAAAGCCGGTTAGCGCCGCAACGCCCAAGCCTGCAGCGACCAACTGCGAGACAGCCGACATGCTGCTGCAGCGGTAGCTCGGTAATACCCCCGGAAAGGTCTGTTTGCGCCAGATCACCGAGGTGTGGTCGGGCATCGAGTCGTCGGGGCTGATCCATGGGATCGAGGCCGGGTTTTGCGTCAAGGCTTCGCGGTATTCGGGGCGACCGCAGACGAAGTAGTCGGCACTGCCCAGGCAGCGCCCGATCAGGTGCTCGGGTGGCGTATTGGTCAGGCGCAGGGCGATGTCGGCATCACGACGGCTGAGGTTGGCAAAAGCATTGGAGGTGGCCAGCTCCAGCGTAAGGGCCGGGTACTTCGGCATGAAGTCTGCCAGTGCGGGTAATAGCAGGCTGTGCAGTACCGCATCGGTACAGGTCAGGCGTACCGTGCCGCTGACCACCTGTTCGCCCTGTTGCAAGGCGATGCGCGCAGCGGCAAGTGCCTGTTCGGCGCGCTCGGCCTGCTCGGCCATGGCCTGAGCGGTATCGGTCGGTATGTACCCGCGCCGGTTCTTTTCAAATAGCGCTGCGCCAAGCGCGGCTTCCAGGCGACGGATCGAGCGGAATACGGTCGATACATCAACTTGCAACAGATCGGCGGCACGGGCCAGCGTGCGGCCGCGAGCCAGGGCGAGCACCAGTGAAAGGTCGGCGTGGGTGATTTCATATTGCATCGGTGCATTGTTCCTTTGCCGGAATGCCTATGTTTGTTGCGCAGATGACTATCCTAGACTGGTTTCATTCCCGCTGGATAGCGCCCGATCGGCGCTGGCCACTCAGATTTCAAACAGGATTCAACCTATGTCGCGACATCCCTTGATCGGTGTCACCGCCTGCCGTCAGCAATTGGGCAAGTATTCCTCTCACACGGCAGGCGACAAGTACGTCGAGGCCGCAGCCTTCGCCGGTATGCCGGTAATTCTGCCTGCACTCGAGGTGCCCACCGAGCCTGCGCAACTGCTCGCGTCGCTGGATGGCCTGCTGTTTACCGGCTCGCCGTCCAACGTCGAGCCGCGTCACTACAATGGGCCGGCGAGCGTGGAGGGCACCGCTCATGATGTAATCCGGGATCGCACCACTCTGCCGCTGCTCAGGGCTGCCATTGCTCAGGGCGTGCCGGTGTTGTGCATTTGCCGCGGTTTTCAGGAGCTGAATGTCGCGCTGGGCGGCAGCCTGCATCAGAGGGTCCAGGAGTTGCCCGGCTATCTGGATCATCGCGAGCCGCAAAGCGATGTGCTGGCGGTGCAGTACGCGCCAAAGCATGCCGTGCAAGTGCAGCCGGGCGGTCTGCTCGACGCGCTCGGGCTGGCACCGGGGTTCGAGGTCAACAGCCTGCACAGCCAGGGTATCGATCGCCTGGCGTCGGACCTGCGCGCAGAAGCATTGGCACCCGATGGCCTTGTGGAAGCGGTTTCCATGCCCGGCGCGCCAGGCTTTGTGCTGGGCGTGCAGTGGCACCCGGAATGGGAGTTCATGGACAACCCTGTTTCGCTCAGCCTGTTCAAGGCCTTTCGCGAGGCCAGCCAGAGGTATGCGCGCAGCAGCCGCTAGAGCGATGAGCTGCTGAGTGTTGTGGGCAAACGTGATTTAATATCTGGCTTGACGGGCTTCGGGTAATGGACGATCTATTGCGCCGGGGCGCTGCCTCATTCACCGGATATCTTTCACATAAGGCCACTATGGATACGGGAGCACGACTCAAACTGGTGCGTGAAAGCTACAAGCTGTCACAGCGTGAGCTCGCCAGACGCAGTGGTGTGACCAATGCCACGATTTCCCTCATCGAGCAAAATCGTGTCAGTCCTTCCATCAGTTCGCTGAAAAAGCTGCTTGAAGGCATTCCCATGACGCTGGCGGATTTTTTCACGTTCGATCAGCCTCCCGGGCAGGATCAGTACGTGTTTCGAGCCGGTGATCAACCCGACCTGGGGCGCAACGGTGCGCGCCTGCTGCTGGTCGGGGCGACCCTGCCGAGCCGGCAAATGCGCTTTCTTCGTGAGCAATACGCGCCAGGCGCCGACTCGGGCGATGAACCCATCGTCCACAGCGAAGGCGAGGAGTGCGGTCTGGTGACGCGCGGCACTGTGGAGCTGACTATCGATGGACAGGTCAACATCCTCGGTCCAGGGGACGGCTATTACTTCCCGACCACCTTGCCGCATCGCTTCCGCAATATCGGCCAGGATGAAGCCGAGATCATCAGCGCCAACACACCCGCTAACTTCTAGCCTGCTTTTGCTGACGTGCCGTTACGATGGCGTGGGTACCGTTGGCACGTCTGGATGAAATTCAAATGACCAGCGCTGTCGGTCTATAACCCTGCGGGTTCATGCACTGCCAGCGCCAGGCATCAGTGAGCATCGAATCAAGGTTGAACCTGGCCCGCCAATCCAGCTCACGCGCGGCTTTTCCTGGATCGGACCAGCATGCTGCAATGTCTCCGGGCCGGCGTGGCTCAAAGATCAAAGGCACAGCTTTGCCGGAGATACGTTCGAAGGCTTGCACCACCTCAAGCACTGAATAGCCCTGTCCTGTGCCCAGATTCCAGACGGATACGCCGCGCTGGTCATGAATTCTGTCCAGCGCCTTCAAGTGTCCCTCGGCCAGATCCATGACATGAAGGTAATCACGCACACCTGTTCCGTCCGGCGTGGGATAGTCACTGCCAAAAAATGTGCAGAGCGGGGCGCAGTCGATTGGCAACCTGCAGCAGGAAGGGCAACAGATTGTTCGGCGTGTTGCAGGGCGACTCGCCCAGCAAGCCGGACGGATGCGCACCAATGGGGTTGAAGTAGCGCAGCAGCCCGATGGACCAGCGTGGATCCGAGCGAGCGACGCTTTGCATCACATGCTCGGCCATCAGTTTGGAGTGCCCGTAAGGATTGGTCGGTAAACCCAGTGGGCAGTTCTCATCCAGCGGCATTTGCTCACACTCGCCGTAAACCGTCGCGGATGAGCTGAATAACAGGTCGAACACGCCTGCTTCTGCCATTGCCTGACACAAGTTGACGCTGCCGCTCACGTTGGTCTCGAAATAGCGCAGCGGCTCTCGAACGCTTTCGCCCACCGCCTTGAGCCCGGCGCAATGCACCACCGCCTTGACAGGGTGCTGAGCGAACAATCGGTGCAACGTCGCTTTGCTGCGCACGTCGCCGTGTATGAACACAACCTGTCGCCCGCAGAGTTCCTCAACCCGTCTTAACGGCTCTCGCGAACTGTTGCACAAGTTATCAAGCACGACGACATCGCGGCCATCTTCAAGCAATTCGAGCGCGATATGAGCGCCAATGTATCCCGCACCACCGGTAACCAGAATCATGAGTGTCCTTCCTGGATTTTCGCCGCCTCGTTAAGAAGCGAGCTGAGGGCTCCGCCTCGTGACCTTTCTCAACAGGACGACAGCGGAGCCTTGCTTGCGAAAATCAGGACCAGACCACCGCGTGGGGGGGGACGTGGTTAAAACGTACTGCAGGTACCAAAAAAACATTCGCTCAAGACTAAGGGCGTATTCTCTGCGACGAGTTCAATGCGTCATTCCCGACGGCGCATACCCTTTATCGGAATCAACGAACAGCGGCCTGGACGCGTGTTCGAAACTGATGAGTCGGTCTATGGTTGCTGCATGCATGTGATGGTTCCATGTACGCAACAGCTGCCACTGCCTATCCTCATCATGAATGCCGTCGAAGCTTAGCCCTTTCAAGAGCCCTTCAGTTTCATCCAGGACTTTCTAACAGAAGGGAAACTCTATGAACGGTGTTCAAACAATTCAGTCCGAGACGTTGGCCTTAACCCGAGTCGAGGCCGTCGTCAGGCCTTTGCTGCTGTGCCTTTCCCATCTGCGATGGGGGTTTGTCTATCAGCGTCCTCAGCACATCATGTCGCGCATGGCGCAGGATTATCAGGTGGTGTTTCTTGAGGAGCCTGTTCTGTCGGACTCCCCTGATATCCGCCTTGAGCAGTTGCCGCAAGCGTGCGGTGTCACAGTACTGGTGCCGCACCTGCCCTCGAAGATGCAGCCTGATGAGGTGATCACTGCACAGCGTGTATTACTGAATCGTTTTATCGATGCACAACGTTTTGGTGAGTTGCTGTTGTGGTATTTCACCCCGATGAGCCTGGCGTTTACCGATCACCTCAGCGCGCACGTGACGATCTTCGATTGCATGGACGAATTGTCTGCGTTCAAAGGTGCGCCGCCAGAGCTTGTCGAACAGGAAGAAGCGTTGATGAAGCGCGCAGATGTTGTGTTTACTGGCGGCTTCAGCCTGTGGGAGACCAAGCGTCGGCAGCATGCGAACGCGCACGCCATGCCCAGCAGTGTCGATTTCGGGCATTTTTCAGCCGCTCGCAACGTGCAGCCTGACCCCGAGGATCAACAGTACATTCCTTATCCAAGACTCGGCTTTTTCGGCGTCATTGACGAACGTTTTGATATCGGGCTGATTCAACAACTGGCCGAGTTGCAGCCGCACTGGCAAATCGTTTTGATCGGCCCGGTGGTGAAGATCGACCCGGCAAGCCTGCCGCATTTGGCCAACGTCCATTATCTAGGCAGCAAGTCCTATGACGACTTGCCAGCCTATCTGTCTGGCTGGGACGTTGCGTTGATGCCATTTGCGCTGAACGACTCCACACGCTTTATCAGCCCGACCAAGACGCCGGAATACCTGGCTGGCGGCTGCCCGGTGGTATCAACCCGGATTGCCGATGTGGTCAGAACGTATGGTGAGTCGGGTGTTGTCGCCGTTGCCGATGATGCCGACGCGTTTGCGCGCGCGATTCAAGAGGCACTGGCGCACAAAGGGACTATTGATTTTCTTCGCAAAGTTGACGCGTTGTTGGTCGGCGAGTCTTGGGACAACACGTGCGCGGCCATGAAGGCGCAAATCGACCTGGTGGCCATCGGGGAGCACATAGAATGCCTCGGATAAATCTCGAATCAGCCGCGTGTGAAAAGACGCCCTATGACTTTCTGATCGTCGGTGCAGGTTTTGCAGGCAGTGTGTTGGCGGAAAGGCTGGCGGCTGGATCGAGTAAGCGCGTTTTGCTCATCGACCGACGTCCACATATCGCGGGTAACGCTTACGATCACCTGGACAGCGCCGGGGTGTTGGTTCATCGATACGGGCCACATATATTCCACACCAACGCTGAGCGGATTGTGGAATACCTCTCACGATTTACCGAATGGCGCGATTACGAACACCGCGTGCTTGCCAGCGTAGACGACCAACTGCTGCCTGTTCCGATCAACCTCGATACGCTCAACAGCCTGTACGGCTTACAGATGAATGAACGAGAAGCCGAAGCGTTTCTTGCCAGCCGTGCCGAGCCTGTCGAGACGATAAGAACCTCCGAAGACGTTGTGATCAATCAGATTGGTCGGGAGCTGTACGAGAAGTTTTTCCGTGGCTACACCCGCAAACAATGGGGGCTGGATCCCTCGCAACTGGATCGGTCGGTTACCGCCCGAGTGCCTACCCGCACTAACTCGGACAATCGTTATTTCACAGATACTTTTCAGAAAATGCCGCTGCACGGTTACACGCACATGTTTGAGCGGATACTCAACCATCCGCTTATCGATACCGTACTGGGGGTCGACTTTGCCGATGTCCGCACGGCGGTGAAGTATTCGCATTTGATCTATTGCGGGCCGATTGATGAATACTTCGGTTATTGCTATGGCCGTCTTCCGTATCGGTCGTTGCGTTTCGAGCACAAGACCGTTGATCAGGCGCAGTTTCAATCGGTGGCGGTGGTCAACTACCCGGATGAGGCGGTCCCTCATACGCGCATCACCGAATACAAGCACCTTACCGGTCAACTGCACGCCAGAACCAGTCTCAGCTATGAGTTTCCAAGTGCCGAAGGCGATCCTTATTACCCCATTCCCCGACCCGAAAATGCCGAGTTGTACAAGCGTTACAAGGCATTGGCCGATCAGTCGGATGAGGTCACTTTCCTTGGGCGGCTGGGCACTTACAAGTATTACAACATGGACCAGGTCGTGGGCCAGGCATTGGCGTTGTACCAGCGGCTGGCCCATGACTTCCCTGAGCCGCCTCCCGAACCGATCGAACAGCCTGCGCGAGGTTGAGCATGGGCGGTCTGTTCGACAGTTTTTTCATCGGCGGATTCGAGTGCGCCAGCCATCGACGAGGTGACGGTGTGCGACTCGACCTGCTTCACGCCACCGGGCACGACCGCTGGGCACAGAAAGATTTTGTCGCGCTGGCTGAGTGCGGAATGCGTACTGTACGTGACGGTCTGCGCTGGCATCTGATTGAAGCCCGTCCAGATTGTTACGACTGGAGCAGTTTTCTGCCCATGCTGCGAGCTGCGCGGCATCAGGGCACCCAAGTCATCTGGGACTTGTGCCATTACGGTTACCCAGATCATCTGGATGTCTGGCGGCCGCAGTTTGTCGAGCACTTTGCGCGTTTTGCAGCGGCGGTGGCTCAGGTCGTCAAAGACGAAGGGGAGACCGCACCTTTTTATTCGCCGATCAATGAGATTTCGTTCTGGAGTTGGGCCGGGGGCGACATGGCTTATTTCAACCCCGCTAGCGAGCAGCGCGGCATGGAGCTCAAGCATCAACTGGTCCGGGCCAGTATTGCGGCAATAGACGCGGTACGCACGGTAGAGCCCAACGCGCGTTTTATTCAGGCCGAGCCATTGATTCATGTAGTACCGGCAACGCGGAGCGGCGCAGATGCCGCGGCAGCAGAACGTTATCGGCTGGCGCAGTTCGAAGCCTGGGATCTGTTATCCGGACGGCAATGGCCTGGGCTGGGCGGCCGCCCGGAGTATCTGGATATCCTGGGCGTCAACTTTTATCCGCATAATCAATGGCAGCTCAATGGCCATAAGCTTACGCACGACGATCCGCAGTACAGGCCTTTTCAAGGCATGTTGAGCGAGCTGCACAGGCGATACGCCAGACCGATATTGATTTCTGAAACCGGTGCTGAAGACGTTCAGCGTCTGCCCTGGTTCAATTACGTTTGTGCCGAGGTCAGCAAGGCGGTGAGGGCAGGCGTACCTGTGCAAGGTATCTGCTGGTATCCCGTTCTCGATTATCCGGGCTGGGACGACGGTCGATACTGTCCGGCGGGGCTGCTGGGTTATGCTGACGGGCAGGGTGCTCGGGCGATCTTTGACCCTTTGCAGGTAGCGTTGCGCGAAAACACGCTTGAATTGGCGGCTGTCATTCGAGAAAAGAATGGAAAATTTGCCGTTTGAGTAAGCGCTTCGGGAGTGCGTGCCCCTTCAAATGAATATAATTCGATTTTTTTCAGATACTTTAGAACCCTTTTGAGGCTTCGCCAGTCCTAGCCATTAGAGAGCAGGCGCAATAGCCCAATAAACAGTCGTGGAGTTTCTGGAGTGTCGGACAATAAAGCCCGGGTCGACAATGCGGCGACGGGAGATATCAAACATCAGGGAAAGGATATCTTTTTCGCGGCGGTAGAAACGACCCGGATGCCGATGATCGTGACGGACCCCAATCGCCCGGACAATCCCATCATTTTTGCCAACCAGGCATTTCTGGAAATGACCGGCTATGCGTCAGAGGAAATCATCGGGAGCAACTGCCGGTTTCTTCAAGGGCCGGACACTGACCGGGCGGCGGTGCAGTCGATTCGCGATGCCATCGAAGAGCGCGTCGATATCTCCACTGAAATTCTCAACTATCGCAAGGACGGTTCATCGTTCTGGAATGCGCTGTTTATTTCCCCGGTCTATAACGACGCGGGCGACCTGATTTATTTCTTTGCGTCGCAGCTGGACATCAGCCGCCGTCGAGATGCCGAAGAAGCATTGCGTCAGGCTCAAAAGATGGAGGCCTTGGGGCAGCTTACCGGTGGCATCGCGCACGACTTCAATAACCTGCTGCAAGTGATGGGTGGTTATATCGATCTGATCGGCAGTGCGGCAGAGAAACCCACCATTGATGTGCAGCGTGTCCAGCGCAGTGTTCATCACGCCAAGTCTGCCGTCGAACGCGCCAGTACACTGACCAAGCAACTGCTGGCATTTGCCCGGAAACAGAAACTGCAGGGGCGAGTCCTCAACCTCAATGGCCTGGTTTCCACGACGGAGCCGCTGATCGAGCGTACTTTTGGCCCGGAAGTGGTTATCGAAACCGATCTGGATCCGGCACTGAAGAACTGCCGTATCGATCCAACCCAGGCAGAAGTCGCACTGCTTAATATTTTCATTAATGCGCGCGATGCACTCATTGGTAGGCCCGACCCGAAGATATTTATTGAAACCCGCAATCTGGTCGTCGACGAGTTGGCCAATATGTCTTACGACGGTCTGTTACCCGGCCGTTATGTCTCTATTGCGGTGACGGACAACGGCATCGGCATGCCCGCGAGTATCCGTGATCGGGTAATGGACCCGTTCTTTACTACCAAAGAAGAAGGCAAGGGCTCCGGGCTCGGTCTTTCGATGGTCTATGGCTTTGCCAAACAGTCGGGTGGTGCGGCGCGTATTTATACCGAAGAAGGTGTCGGCACCACGCTGCGCTTGTATTTTCCTGTAGACGAAGCCGTGCTGAGCAAGAACGATCCGCCGAAAGCCTCGGAAAGGCGCATTGGCAGTTGCGAACGAATTCTGATCGTGGAAGACCGTCCTGATGTGGCCGAGCTGGCGAAGATGGTGCTGGATGATTACGGCTATGTGTCGGAAATCGTCCTCAATGCCCGTGAGGCGCTGAAGCGCTTCGAGGCCGGCGCCACATATGATTTGCTGTTCACTGACCTGATCATGCCGGGTGGCATGAACGGGGTGATGCTCGCGCGGGAAGTGAGGCGCAGGTACCCGAAGGTCAAGGTGCTGCTGACCACTGGCTACGCTGAAAGCTCGATCGAGCGAACCGACATTGGCGGTTCCGAGTTTGAGGTGGTGTCCAAGCCTTGCATGCCGCAGGACCTCGCCAGGAAGGTCAGGCAGGTCCTCGACGGGCCGAACGGCATCGCCTGACGATACTGACAATGAACACATGAAGGCCTGCCTGTTCTCAGTCAGGCCTTCGTGCTGTTTGATATATGATTAAGCCTATCCAATGAGTGCCGATATTCAAAAGGCAGTCAGCCCGTAATGCCCGTCTGTTATTAACGGACATCAGACAACTGCCAATAGTTAGAGCAAACAACCTAATAAAATGAAAAGTGTGTAAATCGCTTGGAGCAAGGCGAGCAGGTAACGTTCCATTGATGTGCGTCACTATCAATACAGTTCTATTGTGCTTTTTCAAGCCTGAAAAAAAGTCTATAAAATTTTTAAACTTCTTGAACGTCGCTCGGGTCATTGATTTGTACGCCACACATGTGTGCGTTTACTGCCAATGACTCAAAGGACTATGACTATGATTCGCGACGACCGTATCGCCCCAGGTGCCCCTGTGTACCACGAAACTCATGCAGCGGCTCCGCTGCTTAAACGAATCTCCTGGAGTGCGATTCTGGCCGGTGTTGTTCTGGCCATGGTTGTTTCGCTGTTGCTGAACCTGTTGGGTACGGCAATCGGAAGTGCCAGTATCGATCCCATGCAGGAAGCCAATCCGTTGTCCGGCATTGGTACGGGCGCAGGTATCTGGGTCGTTGTAAGCTCGGTTATTTCGCTGTTCGTCGGCGGCTGGGCCGCTGGACGTCTGGCGCAGCGTGAAGGTGCATTTCATGGCCTGCTGGTATGGGCGAGCGTCTCGCTGATCACGGTTTATCTGGTCTCCAGCGCAGTGACCGGCGTCGTGCGCGGCGGCCTCAACCTGGCGGGCAGCGGCATGTCGGCACTGGGCAGTGGTATCGCACAGGTGGCTCCAGCCGTTGGCAGCAAGATTCAGGATCAATTGCGCGCCCAGGGCATTGATTTCAATCTGGACGATATTCAGGGCGAGATCGAAACAGCCATGCGTCAGACCGGCAAGCCCGAGCTGAACCCGGATAACGTCAAGCAGGAAGCTCAGGCGACCCAGCAAGACGCACAGAACACTGCCAAGCAGAGCGCACAGAATCCTCAGCAAGCCGACCAGCAATTGAGCGGCCTGATGGATCGCATCAAAGCCAAGGGCGACCAGGCATGGGATGCCGCTGACCGTCAGGCGCTGGTCAATCTGATCAAGGCGCGTGGCAACAAGACTGATGCCGAAGCCAACCAGATCGTCGATCAGGCTCAGGCCAGCTACCGTCAGGCTTATGCCAAGTATCAGGAACTGAAAGCTCAGGCCGAACAGAAAGCTCGCGAAGCGGCTGAAGTGACCGCCAAGCGTGTTTCGCAAGGTGCCTGGATTCTGCTGATCACGCTGGTGATCTCGGGTCTTGTAGCTGCGGGTGCAGGTGTACTGGGTCGTCGTACTCAGCCGCCAGCCAAGGTTGTTGCTGCGGTCTGATTCACTGCAATAAGACTTGAACTGAAGCACCAGACGGGGAGCGTTGATCGCTCCCCGTTTTTATTCATGATGCAGGTGATTGATGGCGTGCAGTTGATACTGATGCAGTCGACATTTTTTGATTGAGGTTACCTTTCGGCACATCCTCAATCTTCCACCACCTCATCATCCTGTCCTGCAGTCTGCTCAATAAAAGAGCGTTCAAAGAGCAAGCGTTCTGCCAAAGAGCTACCAGGAATATCGTTGATTTCAACGGTAGCCCCAGTGTCATCGGCATGGGTCACTCTGATTCGCTTCCCGGATAAAACATCGTCTGCCGACCCACCTTGCCGCAACGGAGCGTCATTCATGCCATGTATGCCTGATGGCGTTGTGTCTACGAGCGTGTTGGAGACGGAGTTGCCATTAAAACGAGCGATTCTCACAATCACACCATTGACAAAGGGATCGTCAGTTGGCCAGTTTTCAAAGCCGGGTGAAGGCTTGCGGAATTCCAGCGTGAGATAACTGCCATCGCTACGAAACAGGCGTAAGCCTTTGACCACTTCGGGATCCGCCGCTCTGAACAAGGGTGCAATATTATAGGTGCCATTTTTCATCACTTCAGGAAATTGGTCATCAGTGAGCCAGCCCGCGTAGTACAAATAAGGAATGGGGTAAAGACGTGACCCTCCACCATTCAGCGTATCCGAAGGGTCAGCGCTATTAGTGACTGCGCACCCACTGCCGCCGATTTGCACAACTTCCCGATTATTGTAAGGGCAGCGCTCCAGCGAGGTCGCATGAGGTCCGCCGAAGCTATGACCGAATTCGTGTTGCCACATCCATGGCTTGTGGCCCGAATTATTTCCCATGGCCCACCAGCCCGGCATTTCAGCAAGCCCACCCCAGGAGCATGAAGTAGAAGGAATCTCAACGGCGACATAATCGTAATTATCCCTGTCAGTTCCCTTGTCGCGTGCGAGTTCTATCGCTTTGTTCCTCAGTTCAGTGGACGGGCAACCTGAAGGTCTTGGGCCCAGGTCTAGACCGGTCACCGCATCCCCGATGAACTTCAGATGATCGCCGGAGGAAAAAGAGACCGCGTTGACAAATGATTTGTTATCACCAGGCGCTCCGAAGAAGGCCGCCCTGGTGGCCTCGAAGTCGGTTTCTGGCTTGTCACTGTATCGGGTGTGCAGCAGGAGAACTTTTCTATCGCCTACGATGGGGCGTCTGGGGATCTTAGGTACTGCCAATTCAAAGTTCCATGTCACTGCCTTCGACCGTGATTCCGGCACCATCTGGATGGTGTGACCTGCAAAGCCCAGAACTTCGTTGGGACCGACAAGATCGTTGCGATATTTATTGGCCAGTACAAACCCTTCTATGAGGGGGATGAAGTTCCTGTTGTAACTCCAGGAACGCTCCGAGGTATAACCGGTACCTTGGCAGTTGATCATTTTGCTATTTGACCCAACGCACTTTTCTGTGTCCCTGTCCAGCAGCGCGCGATTGGTCAATTTGTCATACTCCGGTACGATGACGGACATTCGCCAGTCTTGGCCGGGCACACTTTTACAGGCAGAAAACTCGACGCTGACTTCATCTGCAGACAAAGCGAGGCACGTTTCCTGCCCTTTTTCAACGTTCCTGATGTAACCGTAACGCTTGGCGATACTCCAGCTCGCCGAGCCTTGTTCTTTGCCACCAAATATCAACTGTTCACTGGCATTGATTTGTAGGTAGTTAGCCATTCCAAGATCACTGATATATTTGTTTGACAGCTGACTGGGGGTGTTGCCGTCCCGATTCCACAGTCGCCTGGACTGATAGTCATGACTGCCGGCGCTGGCACACGCGGCCATTTTTACGCTGTTTGCATTCGCCGCAAACAAACACATTTCTTGCGCTGATGTGGACAGCAGTTTGTTTTTCACATAAAGCCTTTTTTCCTTGGGCGTAAAAGTCCATTGCTGACTGTCCCTCCCCAGGCACTTTTGCAGTACCACACTGGTCATGTCACCCGCCAGTGTTAAACAGGCGTCCGGGCCATTCACTGTGCTGATGATTTCTTCGTAAAGAGGTTGGGTGATTGTCCATTGTGATGAAGCTCCCTCTGCAGGGCCAAATACCAACTGCTCGCTTTCATTACTGAGCAGGTAGTTATCAAACCCTAAATCCTTGATGTATTTATTTGATAACACGCTGGTGTGGTCACCGTCTCTGCTCCAGAGTCGCAAGGATTGATAGTCGTTGCTGTCGGCGCTGGCACAGGTTTTCATGCTGACGTGACTTGGATTCGACGCCGACAAACACATTGCCTGCGTTGACCCGCCTAACGCCTTGTTTTTTAGGTACAGCATGGGCCCTGATGACACAAAGATCCATTGTTGATAATCGGTGTTGACACACTTCTGCAGTGAGACAGAACTTAAATCACCGTCGAGGGTTAAACAGACCTGCTCACCTTGCGCAATGCTGATGATCTGCTCATAAGGATTCATCTCTGTAGAGAAGGCGTTTGAATGGAAAAAACCCAGGAAAAACACGTACGTGAAAGCCGGCATTGTTTTCATAACTCTCCCTGTTGCTTGTGTCGGCGCATCCCTTGCGCCGTCTGTATTTTGCTTGCCCGATAACTATTTCTGAACTAAGTGTTCGTGGTTAACAGAGGATTGACCAACACGGCCAGGTCACGCTTAGGCATGACCTGCATCAGGCTGGCTTATCTGTAAGATTAGTAGACCTGCGAAGAGATTTATTGGGCCCGATCACCGGTCGCATTCTGCATGTCGGATGCGTTCTGGGCCACGGGGGATCTGCGCCAGGTCAGGCGTTCACGGCCGGCTTTTTGCCGAGCTTTTGAACAAGCGTTGAGTGGCTGTCTGGTGTGCCGCCGGTTAACAATTCTTCAACAATTGGCGACTTATACTTCGCCAGACCGATTCGCTTGTTTGCTTGCCCCCCGTCAACCCGGTACCTACCTTGATGACTTCTCGTGTGCTTTCACCGTTGCTGTTGTTGCTGGGTGCAATGCTGTTTTTCCTCGCGTTGGGCAATCACCAATTACAAAACTCGACAGAACCCCGCGTGGCCGGCATCGCCATGGAAATGCACCTGAGCGGCAACTGGGTTACCCCGAAATTGAACGATCAACCGTTCCTGGAAAAGCCGCCGATGAGTGTCTGGCTCGACGCTGCGTCTATCGGGGCGTTCGGTGCGACTCCCTGGGCGGTCAGGCTTGCGTCCGCCTGTGCGGGGCTGTTCAGCGTGTTGCTGCTTTACAGCATGCTGCGTCGCTTCGGGCGGCCTGCCTCCGTAGCGTGGGTGGCTGCATTCATGCTGGCGACCCAGGCCAGTTTCTGGAGCAATTCGCGACAGGTGGGCGAGGACGCGTTGCTGGCGCTGGGTGTGAGCATGGCGTTGCTGGGGTTCTTTCACGCCAGTCAGCGTTTGCGCAGCGACGGATTTCCCGCAGGCGCCTGGCTGCTCTTCGTAGTGGGGATCGCGCTGGCAACCCTGAGCAAGGGCGTGCTGGGCCTCGCGATGCCGGGTGTGGTCATTTTCGCCTGGCTGGTGTGCGAGTCGGTGCAGAGCAAACGCATTGTTCTCGCCCACTGGCTACGCCCGTCGATGTTCACCGTCCTGGCTTTGGTGCCTTTGCTGGTATGGCTGTGCTTTCTATACGGGCAGGGCGGTACGCAGTCGTTGAAGGACGTGCTCTGGACCAACAGTGCCGGACGCTTCAGTGGTTCGTTCGAAGAGGCGGGGCATTACGAGCCCGTGCATTACTATCTGACCAAACTGCCTGAAGCGTTTTTGCCGTGGAATGTGTTCGTCTATCTGGGGCTGTGGCATTTCCGCAAACAGCTGCGGGCCAACCGTTACCTGCTGTTTTTCAGCCTGTGGCTGATCGCGCAGTTCCTGCTGTTGTCGCTGGCCTCGAGTAAACGCATGGTTTATCTGATGTCACTGGCCCCTGCGGCTGCGGTCATTGCGGCGGAATATACCTTTGTGTTGGGCGAGCGACTCAAGGCGCGCTCGCAGCGCTCTCCGTATGCGGCGTTGGTTGTACGAAACGCAAGGGCGATGACGGTTGCCGGTGCCGTTTTGATCGTGGCGGGGTATCTCGGCGCAGCCATATGGCTGGAACCGCGAGCGGACCGGCAGTTGTCGTTCCTGCCGCTGACTGACAAGGTCCATTCCCTGCAAGTCCAGGGACGGCACGTCGCCTTGTTTCAGCCCAGTGAACGGCTGGCAGGTGCCAGCGTGTTCTACAGCCAGAGCTTGCTGGATACATTCATATCCAGCGCTGACCTTAGCAGCTTTCTGACCCGTGCCGACGGCAATGTGGCGATCATGGAAAGCCTGCAGCCTCCCGAACCACCCTTGCGAGTGGTCGACAGCGTCAAGGTCGGCGAGCGTATCTACTATTCCGTCAGCCAGGCTCCGGTGACTGTCGGCAACTGACGGCCGCCGGAGCAGCCCGTTACACGACCTGACTGCTGACAAACGAGTTACAGGCCGTCCACTGCTTTTGTGGGATTGGCAGGTCGCACGATTCGCCACGGCCGATGGGGAAGTAGTGGAAGCCGCGTTTTGCCAGTCGTTCAGTGTCGTACAGATTGCGTCCATCGAAGATGATCGGCGCGTTCAGGCGTTGCTGGATCAACTCGAAATCCGGGGCTTTGAACTGTTGCCATTCAGTGCAGACGATCAATGCATCGGCCTCGTTGAGCGCGGACTCCGGCGTGCCCATGAGCATCAGGTCCTCGCGATGGCCATAGATGCGCTGGGTTTCCTGCATGGCCTCGGGGTCGAACGCCCGCACGCTGGCGCCAGCCTCCCATAACGCTTCCATGAGTACGCGGCTCGGGGCATCACGCATATCGTCGGTGTTGGGTTTGAACGCCAGGCCCCACAGGGCAAAGGTCTTGCCGCGCAGATCGCCCTGATAGAACGCGTTGACCCGCTCGAAGAGTTTGTTCTTCTGCCGTTCGTTGATGGCCTCGACCACCGACAGCAGATCGTTGGAGCAATGAGCCTCCCGGGCGCTGTGAATCAACGCGCGGATGTCCTTGCCGAAGCATGAACCGCCGTAACCGCAGCCGGGATAGATGAAGTCGTAACCGATCCGTGAGTCGGCACCGATGCCCAGCCGCACCGACTCGACGTCCGCGCCCAGATGCTCGGCCAGTTCAGCGATCTGGTTGATGAAGCTGATCTTGGTTGCCAGCATGCAGTTGGCGGCATACTTGGTCAGTTCGGCGCTACGCAGGTCCATGAACATGATCCGCTCATGATTGCGGTTGAATGGCGCATACAGTTCGCGCATGACGTTGCGCACGGCTTCATTGTCACAGCCGATGACGATACGGTCCGGGCGCCGGCAATCGTTGACCGCCGAGCCCTCCTTCAGAAATTCCGGGTTGGAGACGATATCGAACTGCAGCAGCCGGCCCGCCTGACGCAGCGCCTGATCGACGTGGTTGCGCAAAGCGTCGCCACTACCGACCGGCACGGTGGATTTCTCGACGATGATCAGCGGTTCGCGCCGATGCCGGGCGATGGCTTCGCCCACCGCAAAAAAGCCGCTCAGGTCGGCCGAACCATCGGCACGAGAGGGCGTGCCGACCGCGATGAACAGGACCTCGGCATGTTCCACTGCCAGTTGCTCGTCAGTGGTGAAACACAGACGCTGCTGGTCCAGGTTTTCACGCACCAGATTGGCCAGTCCTGGCTCGTAGATATGCACCTGGCCCTGACGCAACTGGTCGATCTTGGCCTGATCAATGTCCATGCAGACCACATCGTGGCCGACTTCGGCAAGCACGGTCGCTTGTACCAGGCCGACATATCCGCTACCGAAAACACTGATTTTCATGGGGAAGATCCTGAGGTGATGGCCCGGGGGACGCGCCGAAGGTTGATGATCAAGACACCTGCCACGATCAGGGTGACACCCACAGTTTTCGATACCGTGAATGTCTCGTGGAAAAACGGCAGTGCTGCGGCGAGCGTATAAACCAGCGCGTAGCTGATGCTGAGCAGCGAATAAGCACGGCTCAGGGGCAAGACCCGAAGGGCCAGCAACCAGAAAAGCATGGAGAGCGCATAAGCAGTGATCGAGGCGCAGACGACCATCAGGGCACTGAGATCGAGCTGCGTCGAATTGTGCAGTTCGAGCCATTGAGCGGGCGAGGGCAGGCGGCTCATGCTCCAGCGCATACCCAATTGCGCTGCGCTGACCAGCGCCACACTGGCCATGGCGCACAGGGTTGCCCGGCAGCGGGTCACGCCTGACGCCCCAACTGAAATACCCCGACAAGAATCAGCGCAATACCCAGCCAGTGCTGTGCGTCAACCGGCTCGTCGAACACATAGCGCCCCGCCAGCGTGATCAGCACGAAGTTAACACCCAGCATCGGATAGGCGATGCCGACGTCCAGGCGTTGCAACACCAGCAGCCATACCAGCAGGCCCGACCCAAGGCAGGCCAGCGCCAGCCACAGCCACATTGAGCGCAGCGCTGCAAACGCGCCGGGAAATGCCCCGCGCCAGTCTTGTACCGCGCACTTCTGCGCGATCTGGCCCAGGCAGGTCAGCAGGCATGCGCTTGCCAGCATCAGCCAGGTCACGATGCCGACTTCTCGTAAATGAGGATGGCCAGGTTGCCTTCGTCATAGCGCTGACCATCCTTGGGAAGACTTTCGAGCTCTTTCAGTTCCTCATCGCTCTTGCCGCGCATGATGACGCCGACCCGGCCTTGGCTGCGGGCGTTCTTCATCCAGGCATCAATGTCCTGCAGGCGGACTTCTCGACCCTGCACATCGGGATAGCCCAGGCCGTATTCCAGCTCGCCCCAGGTGTTGAACAGTGCAACATCAGGCCGTTTCAGGCGCCACGCCAATGCCGAGGCAGCGCCCAGGTCGTTGCTCAGCAGATGCGTGCAGTCCGCCAGTTCGGCCTGGTGCCTGACGACGAACGGGTCGGGAGTCTTGTTGTTGATCACATCGTTTGGCAGCGCAACGGGCAGCAATGCGATCAGCAGCCAACCGCCCAACGCCGGCGTGGCCCAAAAGGTCAGGGGGCGCAAGCCTTGCAGGGCGTTGGCGAGTGTCCATCCGAGAAGCACGATGACCGCCAGTGACAGATGCATCGGTTCGTTTTCGTAGACGGGCTGCTTGAGTTGCAGGTAGATCAACGCCACGAGCCCAAGAAAAGTGACGGTCGCGTTGAATATTCCGTTCGCGCGCAACGCTGTGCTGTGGCCTCGATCGAGGCGCTCGACCAGAGTGTTGGCCATCAGCAGCGCCAACGGCAGCAGACACGGCAGTATGTAGGTCGGCAATTTACCTTTGCTCAGGCTCAGAAACGCCAGTGGCAGCAGCAGCCACAGCAGCAAAAAGGCAATGTCAGGGTGGCTTTTTTCTTGCCATGCCTGTTTCAGTGTTACCGGCAGCAGCAGTGCCCACGGCACACAGGCCGCCACCAGCAACGGCATATAGAACCACCAGGGCTGAGCATGCTGCGCATTGTCCCCGGCAAAGCGGCGAATATGCTCATGCCAGAAGAAGTAACGCCAGTAGTCGGGCTCTTGCTGGTGGATCGCCAGCGCCCACGGCAGGCAGACGGCGACGGCAATCAGTACCGCGAGCGGGCCAAATCTGAGCAGCTCGGCCAGGCGTCGCTGGCACAGCATATAGGGCAGGGCGATGATGACGGGCAGTGCCCAGGCGAGAAAGCCCTTGGTCATGAACCCCATCCCGCAGGCCACGCCGACTAACGCCCATGCCGCCAGACGCGCTCGACCGACGCTGTGCACGGCGTACCAGAATGCCAGCAGTGTCACGTTGGTCCAGAGGGTGAATTGCGGATCAAGATTGGCGTAACCGGCCTGGCCGGCGACAAAGCCGAAGCTCATGAGCAACAAGGCGCTGGCGAACTGCTTGCGCGGGTCGTTCCAGATCTTGCCGGCCAGTAGATAGGCCAGCAGCACGCTCAAGCCGCTGGCCAGCGCCGACACAATGCGCACGCCGAACAGGTTCTCGCCAAAGACCTGCTGCCCCAGTGCAATCAGCCAGTAACCGGCCGCCGGTTTTTCAAAGTAACGCAGCCCCATGAAGTGCGGTGCAATCCAGTTGCCGCTGTGGAGCATTTCCTGGCTGATCTGGGCATAGCGGGTTTCATCGGGAATCCACAAGCCGTGAAAGCCCAGCGGCAGCAGATAAGCCAGCACGAACGCCAGTAATAGCAGCGCAAGATGACGATGCCTGACGTGCATCACTGCTGCACCCCCAGCCAGCCTTCGCGGCCGGGCAGGTGGCCGCGAACGATATGCCCGGAAGGCAACCGTTCGATGGCATCGGGTAGCAGATGGCCCAAAGGCGCGAAGTGGATGCCTTGGGTATTGGCCCGCTTTAACAGTTGCCTGAAACCGTCGGCCATGATGATCCCTTCCACTTCGGCGTGAAGGGTGTAGACATTGAGCCGTCGTGCGGCGAAGCGGCCGAGAATGTAGTCGTTGAACGCATTCGGCTGCAGGTGCGGGCCGATTACTTCATCGAAGGTCGGCAAATCCACCGGAACCTGAGCGGTACCGAGACTACCGTCGGCCAGCAACGGGCGAAACAGACTGGCGCCACGGCAGTCACTGTTGTAGCGAAAGCCAAACGCCTCTTTGGCCTGCACAATGCGCTGGTCGGCGCGCCAGCCTGCCGCTGCGGAGCACACTACCGGATGGCCGAGGATGTCGCTCAGGCAGTCGACCCCACGGTGTATCTGGGCAGTCAACTGTCTGTCGCTCCAGTGTCCGGCATTCGCTTGCCAGCCATGATGATCCCAGGCATGCAGGCCGATTTCGTGACCTGCATCCAGCGCGCGGCGCATCAGTGGGCCAAGGTCACGGCCGATCGGTTTGCCCGGCCATGCAGTACCGGCCAGCAGAATATCCCAGCCATACAGGCTCGCCGCCCTGGAGCGAAGCATCTTCCAAAAGAACGTAGGCCTTACCAGGCGCCATAGATGGCGCCCCATGTTGTCGGGTCCGACACTGAAAAAGAAGGTCGCCTTGACCTGCGCTTCGTCGAGTATGTCCAGTAGCCTGGGCACGCCCTCACGCGTGCCCCGGTAAGTGTCGACATCGATTCTCAAGCCTGCCTGCATCAGCACTGATCCGCTTTTTCAGCCATGGCTTCGCGCAGGAAGAAATCCAGGGTTTTGCCGATGGTCTCGCTCAGCTCAATACCCGGCGTCCAGCCAATCAGCTTTTTGGCGTTGTCGATGCTCGGCGTGCGGTGACTGACATCCTGATAGCCCTTGCCGTAGAAGGACTGGCTTTCAACTTCACGAAAGCCCGCAAAGGGCGGGAAATGGCCGCGCAACGGATGGGCTTCGAACTGGCGAAGCAGCTCTTCACCTAATTGACGGATGCTGGCTTCGTTGTCGGGGTTGCCGATGTTGATGATTTGTCCGTTACAGCGCCCATCACGGTTTTCGATGATCCGCGCCAGCGCCTCGATGCCGTCGACGACATCGGTGAAACAGCGCTTCTGGGCGCCGCCATCCACCAGGCGAATGGGCGTGCCTTCCACCAGGTGCAGGATCAGTTGGGTGATGGCCCGCGAACTGCCAATGCGCGCCGAGTCCAGGCGGTCCAGACGCGGTCCCATCCAGTTGAATGGGCGAAACAGGGTGAATTGCAGGCCTTTCTGGCCATAGGCCCAGATCACCCGGTCCAGCAGCTGCTTGGACACCGAGTAGATCCAGCGCTGCTTGTTGATCGGGCCAACGATCAGGTTGGAGGTGTCTTCGTTGAAGTTTGCGTCCTGGCACATGCCATAGACTTCGGACGTGGACGGGAAAATCACGCGCTTGTTGTACTTCACGCAGTAGCGAACGATCTTCAGGTTCTCTTCGAAATCCAGCTCGAAAACCCGCAGTGGATTGCGCGTGTATTCAATCGGCGTGGCGATGGCCACCAGCGGCAGCACGACATCGCATTTCTTGATGTGGTATTCGATCCATTCGGTATGGATGCTGATGTCACCTTCGATGAAATGAAAGTTCGGCTTGGCACGCAGGCGCTCGATGGCGTCCGAGCCGATATCCATGCCGTAGATTTCGTAACGGTCATCCTGCAGCAGACGCTCGGACAGGTGGTTGCCGATGAAACCGTTGACGCCGAGGATCAACACTCGGGTACGACGAACCGACCGGCGCTTTGCCTTGTCGAGCAGTTGTGAGCCTGCTACCAACCCGAATTCGCGCGCCAGTTGCGCACCACTGAGGTACAAGCCGTTGTCACCGCGTTGCCCTGCGGTGATGACCAGCGAACCCTCGCCACAGGCGATACGCAATGGCTCGTGACTGATGACCGTGCCGGGCGCCTCGCCATTGCTGCTCGTGTCCACGCTGGCAGCCCAGATGATCAGCTTGTTGTCGCCGACCGTGCAAAACGCGCCAGGGTAGGGCTGTGTTACCGCACGGATCAGGTTGTAGAGCTGGGTAGCCGGCAGCGACCAGTCGATCAAACCGTCGGCCGGGGTGCGCCGACCGAAATACGTCGCACGGGATTCATCCTGGGGCGTAGCTGGCAGTTGCCCTTGTGCGGCGAGCAAGGGCAGTGTCTCGCAGAGCAGGTCAGCGGCGGCGTCACGCAATTTGCCATGCAGCGTCAAGGCAGTATCGGTGGCACTGATCGATACCCGCTGCTGAGCGACTATCGGCCCGGCATCGGCGCGTTTGACCATCTGATGCAGGGTAACGCCGGTTTCACTTTCGCCGTTGACCAGCACCCAGTTGGCCGGCGCGCGTCCGCGATAACGCGGGAGCAGCGAGCCATGCAGGTTCAGCGCAGCTTTTTTCGCGCAGGCCAGCAGCGAATCGCCGAGCAGCTGGCGATAGTAGAAGGAGAAAATGAAGTCCGGCGCCAGTTTGCCGATGCGCTCTACCCATAGCGGGTGATTCGGGTCCTCGGGGGCATGCACTGCAATGCCGTGCCGGGCGCACATCTGCGCCACAGAGCCGAAAAAGGTTTTTTCTTTGGGGTCGTCGGCATGGGTGAACACCGCCGCAATCTCATAGCCTGCATCCAGCAACGCTTGCAGGCCGACACAGCCAATATCGTGATAAGCGAAAACGACAGCTTTAGTGCTCATAGCGCGACCTTGTTCATATAGGGAGTTACAGAGGAATCAATGCTGTCGGTGGCAACCGGTGACGAGCTGCGCACGACCTTTTCGATAAAGAACCGCGGACGCGCACGCACATCGCTGTACATCCGGCCCAGGTATTCACCCAGCAGTCCCATGCCGATGAACTGCCCTCCGGTGAATACGAACAGCACGGCAAACAGTACGAACATGCCGTCCCCGGCCCATGACGCGCCGAAGATCAGGCGCAGAACGATCAGCAGCGCCGCGAACGAGACACCGAGCAATGCCATGCTGAAGCCGATGATGCTGAGCAGGCGCAGCGGCGTGGTGGTCATGCAGGTGATCAGGTCGAACATGAGGTTGATCAGACGCATCGGGCTATATTTGGAGTCGCCGTGCTCGCGTTCGGCGTGATCGACCAGCACCTCGGTGGTGTGTCGCGCAAAACTGTTCGCCAGAATCGGAATGAATGTGCTGCGCTCCCGGCAGGCGAGCATGGCGTCGACAATCGTGCGCCGGTATGCGCGCAGCATGCAGCCGTAATCGTTCATGGCCACGCCGGTGGAGCGCTGCACCGCCAGGTTGATGAGTTTCGATGGCCAGCGTCTCCAGGCGGAGTCCTGACGGTTGCTGCGCACCGTACCGACCACGTCGTATCCCTGTTCAGCGAGCTTTACCAGACGAGGGATTTCTTCAGGTGGATTCTGCAGGTCAGCATCTAGGGTGATGACCACGTCGCCCTGGCACTGCTCGAATCCAGCCATGATGGCGGCGTGCTGACCGTAGTTTCGATTCAGGATCACTGCGACGAAGGGGCTGTCGGCGCGCTCGGCAGCCCGCTGGAGGATGTCTGCCGAGTCGTCGCGGCTGCCATCGTCGACCAGGACGATTTCGAAGCGGTGGTCGAGCTGTCCGCAGGCCGCTTCAGTGCGGCGCAGCAACTCTGGCAGGCTTTGTCGTTCGTTGTAGACAGGGATGACGATCGACACGAACTTTATCGGATACGGTTTCAATGGCTGGATTCCACGGTCGATTCAATGGCACCGACAACCCGCTCGACATCATCGAGGGTCATGTCGGGAAACAGGGGTATGGAGCACAGCCTTGATGAATTCCATTCCGTGTCGGGCAGGCGGACGTCGGGGAAACGTTTGCGGTAATAGCTGTGCAGGTGAGTGGCGATGAAGTGGATGCCGGTGCCGATGTTTCGCGCTTGTAAGGCCTTCATGAAGGCGTCGCGATCCAGCCCGCAGCGCTCGGGATCGATGCGCAGAATGAACAGGTGCCAGGCGTGTTGCTGGGCATGTCGGGGCAGGGCGAGAGGCAGAACGGGGCTGCTGGCCAGTCGTTCGAGGTAATGGCTGGCGAGTGCCTGACGCTGCGCATTGATGGCATCGAGGCGTTGCAACTGCACCCGCGCAATGCTCGCATTGATGTCGGCCAGGTTGTATTTGAAACCAGGCTCCATAACCTCGGCCTGGGGCTTGCGACCCAGGGTCAGGCGGTCGTAAGCATCGACACCCAGGCCATGAAATTTGAGCTGACGCACCCGATCAGCCAGTCGCGCATTGTCGGTGACCAGCATCGCGCCTTCGGCACAGGTCATGTTCTTGATCGCGTGAAACGAAAAGATCGCAGTGCCCTGCTGGCCGACCGGACGTCCCTGGTAACCGGTGCCGGCGGCATGCGCAGCGTCTTCGATCACGGTGATGCCGTGCCGGTCGGCCAGCGCATACAGCGGGTCGAGATCGAATGCAGCGCCTGCGTAATGCACCGGCACGATCGCCTTGGTCCGCGGGGTGATGGCTTGCTCTATCAGCGCGGCGCTGGTCATCAGGGTGTCACGGTCGACATCGACGAACACCGGAATGGCCCCCAGCAGGCAGATCATGTTGGCTGTCGACACCCAGGTTTGCGACGGCGTAATCACTTCATCGCCAGGCCCTACGCCCAGCGCAAGCAGCGCAACGTGCATTGCCCCGGTGGCCGAAGACAGTGCCACTGCATGCTGCGCGCCGACCCGCGCGGCGAACTCTTCCTCCAGCTTCTGACATTCCGGGCCAGTGGTGATCCATCCGGAGCGCAGCACGCGCGTTACCGCAGCAATTTCTTCATCGCCAATGGACGGCCGTGAAAAGGCAAGAAAAGTTTGACTCATCTACAGAGACTCTCCGATTGACGCAGCAAGGCCGAACATAAAAAAGTCACACCAGGAGTGCGCGTGAGTGCGGTGAACTTAGGCGTTCAAATATGAAAATAATGTCCAGACGCCGTTGCTTTTTTGTATCGCCTGGCAGGCTTTCGAATCATAGAGTAGGGTGAAAGCCAAACGAACGACAACGCCGTTATGCGTCCATGTAGAATTATTAATCTGCCGTTCAGATTTCATCGAACGCGTCATGAACAGACAGCTTTAGTTCAGCTTGCTCATGATAATCATGGAAAGTTAAAGCGGATGAAGTGTGTTGCAGTTGCAGGTTTTTTTAATGAAGCTTTCATGACCGGGGAATGGGTTTTGCGTTGTTGGGCAGGGTCGAGCCCGACTCGAAAAGGTTGCTATTGACCAGGTTTCATTGGGGGTCAGCTTTTTCTCGGTTTTTTTTAGACGCAGACGGTGCGTTTGCGTAAACCCCGGTCAGAAGGAAGCTTGCCGGGTGTAGAAACATGACCGCTATCAAGTGATATATATAACCAGGCGGTAGGGTCGGGCAGTGCGGCAGAGAGAAAGTTTGCTGATAAGGAACAGGTTGGTATAGGTAATCATCGAGAAATGTTTGGGTGAGTTATAAGGTCAAGGCAGTTTCATGCAGGCGTGCTGATGGTTGCGAAGTGTTCAAGGCTTAATTCATGTGCCTTTATATTCGACACGATCCTGTAAGGAGAGGGTACCGACGAAGTAGTTAACGATGTGTGTAGAACGACGGTCCGCTTGACTGCCATTGCCGGGTTTATTCGATGCAGCAAAGTAAAGGGGCACGCGGCGTGCCTTGCTTCGTGCGAACACGTGGCGGTCTCGGATAACCCCTGCCGCCCGGTTATCGACCCTGCGCAGGCTGACAACCCGCACACCCCGTTCTGTCTAGTTCCGGCCAGAGATGTTAAATTAGCCGCCATGAACTTCTTCCGAACCCATTGCTCGCCCATTGCCTGGATACTGTACGCAGTTGTCCTGTTCAATGGTCTTGCGTGCAGCATCGGTCATGGCCAGATGATGGCCGCCTTTGCGGGCACTGCAGTGGCTTCGGTTTCCCATGCAGATCATGGGATGTCAGATATGCATGCCGGGCATCACACGATGCACATGGCCATGCACGATTCTTCCAAGAAGATGGACATGTCAGGCAGCATGAAGGCGCAGTCGGGAGAGTGTTCGTTTGCCGGCACACTGACGCTGGCGATGATTTTCTTCGTGGCGCTGGGCTGGCTGATCCGTGTCCGTCGTACTCGTTTTGTGTTGCCCGACTTCTGGCTCGGCAACCTGCCAAGGTACACCCTCCCGGGACTCAATCCACAGGCCCCTTAGGCTCTGTACGAAAAGTGGCTGCGCTCGGTGATGCTTCGTTAAAAACAGGCTCGGAATGCTCATTTACAACACGTAGAGTCGAACGCGACCCCGGCCGTTCCTCGCCTGTTTTTGCCTCGCCTGACCTTCGCTCGCCGACTTTTCGTATAGAGCCTAGTGCCCATCGTGGACGTGTGAGTACTACTCGCACGAACAACCGATAGTGTCTTTACAGCCTGCCGGAAGGTCATTCCGGCGGGGCGCGTTCATACGTTGGTGAGTCCCTATGTCTGCATCATTTTCAAGCCCGGAGCCACGGCCTTCCGGAGCATTTGTCGCCTTTCTGAAAAGGCTCCATTTTTACATCGGCGTATTCGTCGGTCCGTTCATGCTGGTCGCGGCCTTGAGTGGCGTCGTCTATGCACTGACCCCGCAGATCGAAGATTCGCTCTATGCGCATGCGCTGCACACAGACAGCCGTGGTCCTGCGATGAGCTTGCAGGCTCAGATCCAGCGCGCGCAGGCATCGGCAGGTCCAGGCCTGAGCGTTGCCGCAGTGCGCCCGGCACCCCGGGAAGGGGATACCACTCGGGTCATGTTCAGCGATCCGGGCTTTGGCCCGTCAGAGCATCGGGCGCTGTTCTTGGACCCGGTGAGTGGCGAAATTCGCGGCGACATGAAGGTCTACGGTACCAGTGGCATATTACCGCTACGTACCTGGATCGATCAGTTTCATCGAGGCCTTCTGCTGGGCGATGTCGGCAGGATCTACAGCGAGCTGGCAGCTTCATGGCTGTGGGTGGCTGCGCTCGGAGGTCTGGTGCTGTGGGCGGTTCGCCGTCGTCGGCAGAGTCGTGAACGCGGCAACGTGCGCCGCTGGCATGCAACCACCGGCGTATGGCTGCTGCTGGGCCTGCTGTTCTTCTCGGCCACCGGTTTGACATGGTCACAGTACGCTGGCGATAACATTGGCGTACTGCGTGCCTACTACGGCTGGTCAACGCCCAGTGTGGCCACCTCACTGGGCAAGTCGGCGGCGATGCCCATGTCTATGCCCATGGACGAGCACGCCGAGCATCATATGCACATGGCGCCGACGACACAGGCGGCCGAGTTGGACCCTGCCTTGTTCGACAGTGTTCTGGCCAAAGCGCGCGCCGAACATATCGATGCTGCCAAGGTTGAAATCAGGCCATCCGCAAGCAATGACAAGGCCTGGGTAGTCAGCGAGATAGATCGCAGTTGGCCGACGCAAGTAGATGCCGTATCGATCGACCCGCAAACACTGGACGTAGTCGATCGCGTCAGGTTTGCAGACTATTCGCTGCCCGCCAAGCTCACCCGCTGGGGCATTGATGCGCACATGGGTGTGTTGTTCGGTCTGGCCAATCAATTGGTGCTGGTGGTGTTCGCCAGTGGCCTGGCGGCCATGGTTGTCATGGGTTATGTGATGTGGTGGCGACGTCGTCCAACGCTTTCTCAGCCGCGCAATCAGCAGGCAACGCTCTTGAGTCTCTGGCGCTCGTTGAATCCGGGCGCGCAATGCGCGTTGATCCTGGTTGCAGTGTTGACTGGCTTTGCGCTGCCGGTACTGGGCGTGAGTCTGCTGGGCTTTATCATCCTGGACGCGCTACTGGGATACCGGCGAGCCGCAAGACCCTTGGTCGAGGGCAAGGTGTAATCCTTAGTTGCGCGGATTACCAAGCGCATCGAGCAACTGATTCCCGACCAGGGCCGTCTGCTCGATGGCTTTTCAGTAGCGGATATCGCGGTCGCTCAATACGCTGCGACCGTTCCGTCTTTCCTCGGATCGGTCCCGCCCACGTATCCATGTGCGGTGCGCTGAATAATCTGCGCACCGCCGAAGGCAAACACGCCACTTGGCTCTTCGACATCGATATCGTGCCCTTTGGCGCGTAGTGCTTTCACCACTTCGGGGTCAAACGCACGTTCCACGGCGACTTTCAGGCCGGCTTCGATTCTCCAGCGCGGTGCGTCGGCAGCGGCTTGCGGGTTCTGTTTGTAACGCAGGATGCGCATCATCATCTGCAAATGACCCTGCGCCTGCATCGGGCCGCCCATCAAACCGAAGGACATCAGCGGCGTGCCGTCGGCATTCATGACAAAACCGGGGATGATGGTGTGGAACGGGCGTTTGCGCGGCGCGACGTAATTGACGTGCTGCGGGTCCAGCGAGAAGCCCGCGCCGCGGTTCTGCATGCTGATGCCCGTACCGGGTACAACCACACCCGAACCAAAGCCCATGTAGTTGGACTGGATGAACGAGATCATCATGCCGCTTTCATCCGCTGCCGACAGGTACACCGTGCCACCCGGTTTTGGCGAGCCGTGCCCGGGATTGGCGGCCTGATCGGTGATCAGCCCTGCGCGCTCCGTCAGGTAAGCCTTGCCCAGCAAGTCGGCTGAGGGCACGCGCATGTGCTCGCTGTCGGCGACATGTTCGTCGAGGTCGGCCAGGGCCAGTTTCATTGCTTCCAGCACCGGGTGAACCGTCTCGAGGCTATCCACCGGGTGTTCGCCCACGCCCAGTGCTTCGAGCATGGTCAGGCCGGCCAGGGTGGCAATGCCCTGGCCATTTGGCGGGAGTTCATGCACGACAGCGCCTGCGTATGGCACCGACAGGGTGTCGATCCAGTCCACGGTGTGCGTCGCCAGGTCGTCGAGACTCATCACGCTGCCATTGGCGTTGGCATGGGCGATGATTGTGTGCGCCAGTTCGCCGCGATAGAACGCTTCGCCTTTGGTCTGCGCGATCAGCTCCAGCGTACGGGCGTGGTCCTTGAGCCGGATTTTTTCTCCGGCCATGGGGGCCTTGCCATCCGGCATGAAACACTCGGCAAAGCCCGGTTGGTCCTTGAGCAGATGTGCGCCGCGTTTCCACAACTCGGCGATTATCGGCGTGACCTGATAGCCGTCGCGGGCGTAGCCAATCGCCGGTTCGGCCAGGGTCGCGAAGGGCAGTTTGCCGTAGCGCGCTGACAGCTCCACCCAGGCCGATACCGCACCCGGCACGCTGACCGCAGGCCAGCCGCGTTGCGGCATCTGGCTCTGGCCTTCGAAGTATTCGGGTGTCCAGGCTTGTGGCGCGCGACCGGAAGCGTTCAAGCCTTGCAGCTTGCTGCCGTCCCAGACGATGGCAAAGGCATCGCTGCCGATTCCGCAGCCGGTGGGCTCGACCACGGTCAGCACCATGGCCGCGGCGATGGCGGCGTCGACCGCATTACCGCCACGGCGCAGCATGTCCAGCCCGGCCTGAGCGGCCAATGGCTGAGAGCAGGCGACCATGTTGTTGCCCATCACCGGCGAGCGGGCCGACGCGTACGGTTGGTTGTAATCCAGATCATCGAACATAAGCGTTTCTCTTTGGCAGAAGACGAAAGGTTTAGCCCTTGGGGTCCAGCGCATCGCGCAGGCCGTCACCCAGCAGGTTGAAACACAGGACCGTGATGTAGATCGCCACGCCAGGCGCAATCGACATCCACGGAGCCTGCTCCATGAAATTCTTCGCAGTATTGAGCATCGAGCCCCAGGACGGCGACGGCGGTTGCTGGCCCAGGCCGAGGAACGACAGGCTGGCTTCGGCCAGAATCGCCGAGGCGATGGTCAGCGTTGCCTGCACGACCAGCGGCGACATCACGTTGGGCAGCACGTAACGCAGGATGATCCAGCGATCCGGCAGACCGATGGCGCGGGCACCTTCGAGGTAATCCTCGTGCTTGATCGACAGCACCTGGCCGCGGGTCAGTCGGGCAAAGATCGGCATCGCGGACAGGCCGATGGCGATCATCGCGTTGGTCAGGCTGGGGCCGAGAAAAGCGCCCAAAGCGATGGCCAGCACCAGAAACGGGCAGGACAGCAGCGCTTCCATCACCTGCGAAATGATCATGTCCAGCTTGCCACCGAAGTACCCGGCCAGCAGGCCCAGCGGCACGCCGATGAACATGGCGATGGCTACCGAAACACCCCCGGCCAGCAGCGAGCTGCGGGCGCCATACAGCAAGCGCGAGAACAGATCGCGCCCCAGTTCGTCGGTGCCCATCCAGTAGATCAACGAGGGGGCCTTGCGTACCGCGAGGAAGTTGGCTTTGAGCGGATCATGGGGCGCAATCCAGGGCGCCAGAACGGCCGCCAGGACAAACAGCAACAACACCGCCGCGCCAAGCACCGCGCCTTTGTTGGCCAGGAATTTCTTCAGAAAAGGCGAGCGACTGCGGGGCAGTATCGCGCTGTGCGAGAGGCTGGCAATAGCGGTCATCAGGCAGTCCTCAGACGTGGGTTGATCAGGCGATAAAGCACGTCGGCCAGCAGGTTCAGCATCAGGAAGCCAATCGCGACACACAGCACCACGCCTTGCACCACGGCGTAGTCACGGTTGAACACGGCGTCGACGATCATCTTGCCGAACCCCGGAATGCTGAACACTTGCTCGGTCAACACCGCACCGCCGAGCAACTCGCCGAACAGCAATGTCGTGAGGGTGATGATCGGCATCAACGCGTTGCGCAGCGCATGCTTGAGAATCACTGTGCGCGTGAACAATCCCTTGGCCCGGGCGGTGCGGACATAGTCAGCGCGCAGTACTTCCAGCATGGCGCTGCGGGTATGGCGCATGAGAATCCCCGAAAGCCCGGCACCCAATACGAAGGCAGGCAGGATCAGGGTCTTCAGGTTTTGCCCGAAGTCCTCGCCCATCGGCACAAAGCCGGAGGCGGGCAGCCACTGCAGTTTCACCGCAAAGACCATGATCAGCAGAATGCCCAGCCAGAAGTGCGGAATGGAAATCCCCGACAGCGCCACCACGTTGGCCCCGTAATCCACGGCGGTGCCTTTGCGCACTGCCGAAATGATCCCGGTGGGAATACCGATCAGCAGCGCAATCAGCAGGGCCAGCACCGCCAGTTCGAGGGTCACCGGCAGTTTCGACGCCAGCAGCGTGGTTACCGGTTGCTCGGTGCGCAGCGATGTGCCCAGGTCGCCGGTCAGCACGTTGCTGACCCAGTTCAGGTACTGCAACGGGATCGGGTCATCGAGCCGGTACTTGTCGCGCAGGTATTCCATGACCGCCGGATCGCGCTCTTCCCCGGCCATGGCCAGCACCGGGTCACCCGGCAGCAGCTTCTGCAGGGTGAAGACGAACAGCGAAACCAGAATCAGCGTCGGGATCGAGCTGAGCAGGCGTCGCAGGATGAACATCAGCATACCGGAACCTCGCAGGTGCGCCCGTCAGTCATGGCTTGAACGCGACATTGTTCAGACGAATCAGACCGTCCGGGTTAGGGACGAAACCGGTCACGTTGTTACGCATGGCAATGATTCGCGGGTCGAAATACAGGTAGGCGGTCGGTACTTCATCGGCCAGCAAGCGCAGTGCGTCGTTGTACAGTGCCTGGCGTTGTGCAACGTCGTTCACAGTGCGCGCCTTGTTGAGCAGTTCGTCGAGCCTGGCGTTGCAATACTTGCCGTCGTTCTGGCCGCCTTTGCAGGTCACGAACTGATGGATATCACCATCCGGGTCAGGACGGCCCGACCAGGCGCTCATGCCGATCTGGAAGTTGCCGCTCGCCTGTTCGCTGAGCATCGTCGCGTATTCAGTGGCAATCAGGTTGACCTTGAAGCCCGCTTCCTCAGCCATGGCCTGAATGATCTGCCCGACCTGTTGCGCGATGGGGTTGTTGGCCACTTTCAGGTCCACCGCCAACGGTAGTTTCACGCCGGCCTGCGCCAGCAGCGCCTTGCTTTTCTCGACATCGCGAGCCGGGATCGGCAGTTCCTTGTCGTAATACGGGCTGTTTTTCGGGAACGGCTGAGCGCTTGGTGCGTACAGACCCTCGAACACCACCTGATTGATGGCGTCGCGGTCGATGGACAGCTCAAAGGCTTTGCGTACGCGCTTGTCCTTGCCCATCGGCGAGTTGGCTTTTTCACCATTACCGATGTTGAACATCAGCTGCATGTAGCCCAGGCCCGGTGTGTTGTAGATCGCCAGCTTGCTGTCGGCCTTGACGGTTTTCACATCGGTTGGCGCAACACGCTCGATGATGTCCAGATCGCCGGAGCGCAGGTTGGCCAGACGCACCGAGGTGTCCGGAATCGGCAGGAACACCACTTTGTCGAAGTGATACGCCTGTTTATTCCAGTAGTTTTCAAAACGTTCCAGCACGATTCGATCCTGCTGCACGCGCTGGACAAATTTGTAAGGACCGGAGCAGACCGGGTTGGAGGCGAACTCGCCTTGCGCGGCTTTCGGCGCGAGCATCATCCCGGCACGGTCCGACAGCTGAGAAACCAGCGTGGCATCGGCTTGCTTGAGCTTGATGGCGATGGTTTTTGCGTCTATCACCTCGACGCTGTCCACCGAGGCCAGCTCGCTTTTACGCAGGGAGTCGGGGAGGGTGCGGGCGCGGTCGAGGTTGAACTTTACCGAGGCGGCATCAAAAGGTTCGCCATCGTGGTACGTCACGCCTTCGCGCAACGTCATGGTCAGGGTTTTACCGTCTTCGCTCCAGTTCCACGCTGTGGCCAGTTGCGGCGAGTAGGTCAGATCCGGGTTGACGTCCACCAGTTTGTCGCACAGCGCGGTGTACACCAGACGACCGGAGTAGGTGCGCGAACGATGCGGATCCAGCACATCGGGATCGTCCTGAATGCCGATGCGCAACGTCGATTCGGCGAAGGCAGCATTGGCGGCCAGCAATAACAATGTTCCTGTCACGACGCGTGCGATTTTCATGGCTGGCTCTCCACTGCAAGGGATTGATGGTGCTTGAACAGATTCAGGCGCTGGGTGTAGGCAGCGCTGGGTGTCGGAAGGATCAGCGTGGCGCTGCCTGCGTTGGCGATTTCACGCCAGAAGTGGCAGGCGACCTGGCGTTCGGCCTCGACGGTTTCCATGACCGGCGCAGCCTCCTTGCACAGCGCACGGGCGTGCGGGCAACGGGTATGAAAGCGGCAGCCCGAAGGCGGGCGGCTGGGGCTGGGCATGTCGCCGCCGAGGAGCGGACGCGGCTGGCGCAGGTCAGGGTGGCTGACCGGCACGGCGGCCATCAACGCCTGGGTATAAGGGTGCAACGGGTTTTCGAACAGCGCGTCGACCGGCGCCAGTTCGACGATTTCACCCAGGTACATCACCGCCACGCGGTCGCTCATGTGGCGAATCACGGCCAGGCCATGGGCAACAATCACCAGGGTCAGGCCGAATTGATGCTTGAGGTCTTCGAGCAAGTTGACCACTTGCGCCTGCACCGAAACGTCCAGTGCCGAGACCGGCTCGTCACCGAGGATCAAGCGTGGCTCGGAAGCCAGTGCGCGGGCGATGCCGATGCGCTGGCGCTGACCACCAGAGAATTCATGGGGATGCCGACCACCGTGTTCAGGAGCCAGACCTACCGTGCGCAGCAACTCGGCGACCTTTGCCTGGCGGTCGCTGCGGCTGGCCTGGCTGTGCAGCCAGATCGGTTCGCCAACGATGGATTCAACGGTCATGCGTGGATTCAGCGAGGCGAACGGGTCCTGAAAGATGATCTGCAAGTCTCGGCGTACCTGACGCAGCTTTTCCGGTGTCAGGTTGGCGAGGTTGCGGCCCTCGTAAATCACGTCACCCGCAGTCGGTTGCAGCAGGTTGAGCAGCAAGCGGCCAAGCGTGGATTTGCCCGAGCCGGACTCGCCTACCAGTGCCAGCGTCTCGCCTTTGCGGACCGACAGGTTGACCTCATTGACGGCCTGTACCGGTGGCTTCTTCGGCTGCAAAAAACCGCTTTCCACGGCGAAATGCTTGCTCAGGCCGATGCCTTCCAGAATGGGTTTCTGCGCGTTGCTGTCGGGGCTGACGCGCCCGGTGATGTCTGGTTTGGAAAGGTTCACGCACTGACTCCCACATGCTGTTCCAAAGGCGCACGGATGCACGCGGCGAAGTGTCCGGGGGACAACTCAAGCTGCGGCGGGCGTTCGTCTCTGCATTGCTGGATCACAAACGGGCAGCGTCCGGCGAAACGGCAACCGCCGGGCATTTCTGCCGGCGTCGGCACTCGGCCGTTGATCGTTGCCAGGCGGCCTTCACGAGGACCGATCGAGGGCATCGAGCCCATCAGGCCGATGGTGTACGGATGCTGCGGATCGTCGAACAGGGTTTTCACCGGGCCGCTTTCCACGACGCGTCCGGCGTACATGACCATGACCTCATCGGCGACTTCGGCAACCACGCCCAAATCGTGGGTGATCAGAATCATCGCTGTGCCGGTCTCGGTCTGCAGGTTGGCGATCAGCGAGAGAATTTGCGCCTGAATGGTGACGTCCAGCGCAGTCGTCGGTTCGTCCGCTATGATCAGCGCCGGGTCATTGGCCAGCGCCATGGCAATCATGGCCCGTTGCCGCATGCCTCCCGAGAGTTCATGCGGGTAGGCGTCCAGCCGCTGGCGAGCGTCCGGCACGCGGACTTTTTCCAGCATGTCCAGAGCCCTCTGGCGGGCAGCCTTGTCTGAGAGGCCCTGATGACGCATCACGCTTTCAGCGATCTGTTCGCCGATGGTGAAGACTGGATTGAGGGAGGTCATCGGCTCCTGAAAGATCATCGCCATGCGATTACCGCGCACGTCCAGCAGGCGCTCTTCGGACATGCCCAGCAAGGCTTCATCGATCAGCAGCGAGTCGCTCGCGCCAACCCTGGCAGTTGACGGCAACAGACCCATCAGGCCCATTGAGGTCACGCTCTTGCCGCAGCCGGACTCGCCGACGATGGCCAGGGTCTTGCCGCGCTTGACGGAAAACGATACGCCGTCGACAACATTGGCGGGCGCACCGGCAAAGCGTACGGTCAGGTCGCTGATGCTGAGCACCGTGCCGTCGCCGTTTTCTGTGAGGTGGGCAGTGGCGCTCATAGGCTGGCCTCCAGGTCTTGGTTGATGACGGTGTTCAGGGCCTGTTGCAGCGCACGTAAATGGCCGCGCATGGCGGTGGCGGCCTTGATCGGATCGCGGCTTTCAATGGCGCTGACGATGTCGTCGTGATCGTGGCTGTAAGTGTCGAGGCGGTCGGCATTGCGTGCCCGGTGACGCAAGTCGCGCCAGGCCGGGTCCAGACGGATCGCATCGAGCATTTCGAAGATGTCGAGCATCAGCCGATTACCCGCCGCTTCGGCAATGGCGCGGTGCAGTGCGCTGTCCCACAGCTCAATGCCTTCGGCGTCGGTCTGCTCGGCGACCTGCTGGCGAGTGGTGCGCTCGGCAAGACGGCGCAGAATCGCCATCTGTTCACCGTTGGCCCGTACCGCTGCCAGTGAGGCAAGTGCCGGCTCCAGGTGCAGACGCGCTTCCATGACCTCGGTGAAATTGGTCCGGCCGGAAAGCCGCGCGAAGCTCATGGCAGCACTGGGTGGCGTAGGTCCGACAAAGGTCCCTTTGCCTTGTCGGCGCCAGACCTGGCCTTCGGCTTCCAGTACCGACAGGGCGCGACGAACTGCCCGTCGGCTAACCCCGAAATCGGCCGCCAGGTCCCGCTCGGTAGGCAATGCCCGTTGGGGGAATGCTGCATGCTGGGCAACGATCTGGCGCAACGCATCCAGCGCCAGTTTCGAAGAGTTGTCGATAGGGATGTCAGGGTCGAACCTTTGCATCGTGGTACTCGCGCCAGACCAAAAAAAGATGCCCTGAACTGCCCCTAGGCAGAGGTTCCAGGAAGAAGGGCTGGTGCAAGAGCGATGCCAATGAAAATTGGTTCGGCTAATTTTGAGCTACAAGATGACCAGCGACTGGCGACGATCAAGCCTGGCGGGCCTATGTTCAAAGGTCCGCCCGACTGGTCCGCGGCATGCTGAGAGGATTGGTCCGCCGGTGGGTGAACCAATTTTTCAACGGGTACGGATTTGTTGCATCAATGCGTGCAGGGTGCGCCAAAGTGCGCCGTTAGCTGGTCGACCGAAGTGATGCATCGGGTGGCGCGGCTTGCCATTCCAGAGCCAGATCGAGCAGGGCGGCCCCCAGAGCCTTGCCGTGGGCGTCGAGCGCCAGTGACCGTGTGACTCCGCCACGCAGGATGCCGGGCAGGACGAAGTTGAGCGCACCTACACAAGGCAGTTCGTAGCGCCTTACGGGTGGCCCATTCAGGTCCAGCAGTTCGGCGAAGTGTGCAGTGACCCGCTCAACCGTGAGCAGCTCAGCCAGACGTGCATAATCGTCGATGTGAAAGGCAACGATGGAGATATTGGAGACGTCACCCTTGTCACCGGTACGTGCGTGAGCGATGTCCCGCAGTTTGGTGGTGTTCATGCCAGGAGCTCCAGGTGTACGTGCAGGTTGACGTGGTCTCTCGGCACAAACAGTGACGCCACCGCGACCACCTGGCGGACTGATTTGCTCGCACCGCCGCCTCCGTATGGGCCGTTGGTGTAGAGGGTTTCTACTTCATTGCCGACGCGTACCGCATCGCTTTTGTCCACGCAACGCGCGGCGACCCGAAGGCGTACCTCCCAGGGCTCGCCCTCGGCGCGCGCCCCCAGGTGACTTCCATGCAAGGCGCTAACGCCGATCAGTTCGGCCTGAATGTCCTCACATGCCACGCCTGTCAGAGCCAGTCGTTTGAGCACGATGTCCTTCGCCAACAGCCCGCGGGCCAGCGCGCCGGGGCCGCCATAGGACATTTGTCCTTCGCCGATCCAGCCATCGAGAAAACCTACGGACACCTTCAACGTCTCGGGACGTGCGTGTCCGCCCGCCCCCTGAACGCGTACTTCGTCGCTCGCGATGGATTCGAAGCCAGCATGGGTGAAGTCCGCGCTGACATCGGGCGTCAGGTAGGCGGCAGGGTCATGCACTTCGTACAACATTTGCTCGGTGCAGGTGGCGGTATCAATGCGGCCGCCTGAGCCCGCCACTTTGCTGATAACGGCATTGCCTGCCGCGTCTATCTCGGCCAGCGGGAAGCCCAGGCGGTCGAGGTCGGGAACGTCTTTAAAACCGGGATCCGCGAAATAGCCGCCGCTGACCTGGCCGGCGCATTCGAGCAAGTGCCCGACCAAGGTTCCACGGCCCAGCAATGCCCAGTCGTCCTCGGCCCAGCCGAACTCGAACATTTGCGGTGCGAGAAACAGTGACGGATCAGCGACCCTTCCGGTAACGATCACGTCAGCATCGGCGCGCAAGGCCTGGATGATTCCTTCTGCGCCAAGGTAGGCATTGGCCGAAATGAGTCTGTCGCCGAGGGATCGCAGAGACCTGCCGTTGTCGAGGGATCGATCGGGCTGTTGCAGTAGGGCTGCGAGCACGTCATCGCCTGTCAGCGCTGCGACTTTCAAGCCCGTCAGGCCAAGATCTGCCGCTATCCGGCGTATTTCACTTGCGGCGCCAAGCGGATTTGCAGCCCCCATGTTGGTGATGATTCGCAAGCGACGGCGCGTACCGTCAACGCCTTTGCCCACAAAAGGCAAGACCCGGCGCATGCGCTCGCTCAGCAATGGATCGTAGCCTGCTGATGGGTCTGCCAGACGCGACTGTTGTGCGAGCGCAATGGTACGTTCCGCGAGGCATTCAAATACCAGGTAATCCAGTTGCCCATGCTCGGCCAGCTCGATCGCTGGCTCGATGCGGTCGCCGGAATAACCGGCCCCTGAACCAATCCGTATGGTTTTCATTCAGAAAACTCCTATGACCATAGCGGTCAGGGTCATGATGACCGAGGCCGCAAACAGGAAAGGGATAGTGAAGCGCTGATGGTCGGCCAGTTCGATCTTGCACAGGCCGACCAGCAGAAAGGTTGCTGGCGTCAACGGGCTGACCGGGAACCCTGTGGTATGCACGCCGAGCAGCGACGCTTGCGCGACCTGCATCGGGTCAACGCCGAGCGCTTTGCCGACCTCGGCGACCACCGGCATGATGCCGAAGTAGAAGGAGTCCGGATCGAAAAGCAGGCTCAAGGGCATGGATAGAAAGCCTACGACGACCGGGATCAGCTTGCCGTGCCCGGCCGGGATCTGGCCCACGGCCACTTCTGCCATGGCCTTCAGCATCCCGGTGCCTTGCATGATTCCTGTGAACACCCCGGCAGCGAGCAGAATACTGGCCATGGTCAGGGCTGTTTTGGCGTGTGCGTCGATGCGTGCCCGTTGTGCGTCCACGGCAGGGTAGTTGATGCACAAGGCAATCACGGTGCCGAGCATGAACATCACCACCGGATCGACAACACCCGCGATCATCACGCCCATTACCAACAGCGTCAGCAGCAGGTTGACCCAGAACAACCGAGGCTTGCGCAGTTCACGCTCGGCATCGCTGAGCACGCGTTGGTGGGGTTTTACATCAAGATTGTCGGGGCCCAGGCCGAGGCGTCGCTCTTCGCGCCGTCCCAGGAAAAACGCGCAGGTGAAGACAAAGATCAGTCCGACGATCTGCACCGGAATGAGCGGCTGAAACAGATCCGAAACCGGCACATGAAGGGCGGCGGAGGAGCGCAGCACCGGGCCCGTCCAGGGCAGGAAGTTGACCCCCGCAGCCATCGCCGTCACGCAGGCCAGTATGCGTTTATCCATGCCAAGGCGCGTGTACAACGGCAGCATGGCGGGAATGGTCACGAGAAAGGTAACCGCGCCGGAGCCGTCCAGATGCACCAACAGCGCCAGCAGTGCGGTACCCATGACGATGCGGGTTGGCCGTGTACCGACCCGTTTGAGGATGCGGTCGATGATCGGATCGAGCATGCCGGCATCCGTCATGATGCCGAAGAAGAGGATGGCGAACACAAACATCCCGACTACGGGCGCAACGTTCTTGATGCCTGTGATGATGAAGCCACTGGTTTGCAGACCAAAGCCAGCGAGGAGGGCGGCGATGATCGGCAGGGCGATCAAGGCAACCAGGGGAGATATGCGTTTGCTCATAATGCTGACGAGCATGGCAAGAATGGTTATCACACCGAGTGTAGCGAGCATAGGCTGGTCCTCTTTGGCATCCCTGTGCGCGGCAGCGACGAGACGCCCTATTGTTGTTTTGCAAGAGTAATAGCAACGACGCTATGCTCTGTGAATTGAAATATTCAGTGGGTCATGTTCGGAAAAAAAAATGAAGAATTCGATCCAGCACATTCGCGCCTTCCTGTCAGTGGCTCAGACCGGCAGTTTTTCCAAGGCTGCAACCGCTCTCAACTTGTCGCCGTCTGCACTGACCGTGCAAATCCAGCAACTGGAGGATTGGCTCGGCGTTGCCTTGCTGGAACGAAGCCCACGTCATGTCTGCTTGACCGGGGCTGGCCAAAATGCGCTTTTGCCTATGGAGAAACTGCTGCTGGATCTGGACAACATCGTTAGTGCCGCGCGGGACATTGCAGCCTCACGACGCGGGTTGATCACCATCGCCGCGTTGCCGTCGCTGTGTTCAGGCGTACTGCCTGCAGTGTTGAAGACGTTTCGCGAACGGTTTCCCGGTGTCGAGGTCAGGCTGCGAGATGTCGTCGCGCAACGAATCGATGCGCTTGTCATGGAGCGCGAAGTGGATTTCGGATTAGGCGTGCAGGCTCGGCCCACCCATGGGCTGGAGTTCAACGCCATCCTGGAAGACCGGTTGTGCCTGTTCGCTCCAAAAGACCATCCCTTGGCGAATCGCCGCGCAGTGAAACTGAACGAGATAGCTGGTTTCCCGATCGTTCTTACCGGCAGGGAAAGCAGTGTTCGCGATCTTGTCGAGCGAGTGTTTGCTGACGAGCAACTGCCTTTATCTGCGGGTCTGGAAGCCAATTACATGTCTACGGTACTGGCGTTGGTCAGACAGGGGCAGGGCATTACGCTTCTTCCGGAGTCGGCGGACGATGGGCGGGGAGACCTGAGTAAAGTGCCAATCGATCATCCGGGTGTTGTTCGGCAGATTGGGCTTATTACCCGTACGGAGCAAACAATGGCTCCCGCCGTCGTCGAATTTGTTCGGTTGCTGGAGGATCTGCGCACGCTCGGCCATCACAGCCGTACTGAAGCTGTTGCTCATAATGAGACTGTTATGCCGCGCCGTTGATCGTCAACCGTTGAGTGTTTTATGTTTGGGTAAAGTGCAGGAGGGGCGCTTGTTGGTGTTGATGGATAACTCAACTAAATGACTGTTTAGTTGAGTTATTAATCTCAGTGATTTTAAGGTTGGGTGAGGGCGGTTGTTCTGGTTTCTCAAGTTTTCTTGGAAAAGCGTTCTGAAAAGCTCACTGACTCAACCGGATTTTCAATCATCTACTAAAAAGAGACTCGGCCGGTAATGCATTTTTGAACCTCACCACCAACCCAGATGCGCTCGCCAATTTGTTCTACCTGAATTCGTCCGTGACGCCCTAAAGCCGTACCTTGGCTGACAGTATATCGTTTCGGCATTAGCCCAGCTGGTATTAGCCATTGGGCAAGGCCTGCATTAAGGCTACCAGTAACAGGGTCTTCGGCAGACCTGTCACTAATGAAGGCTCGAACTTCAATATCAGCTCCTGCATCTCGCCCGATCCAAGGCGCAAAGGCACCTACGTTTAACCCGTTCAGTGCTGCATAGTCTGGATGTATTGCCAACAACTCTTCACGTGAGCGCAGCATTACCACAACCCAACCCGGACCGTTGTCTGCCCATTGGCTCGCAATAATACGGTCAGGTGCAACACCCAATCCATCGATGATGCGGTGCAAAACATCGTCTTCAACCGCACCTCCACGCAGCAATGGTGGTGCCGTGAAAGCCAGGCGAGTGCCGTCGCGGCGGATGTTAACTAAGCCTGCACCACACTCCTGAACGACTTCTTTACTTTGCGAAAAACCATTATCCCCCAGCCACACGTAACAGCTGCCTAAGGTAGGGTGGCCAGCAAAGGGAAGTTCACGCATTGGCGTAAAGATACGTACGCGATAATCCGCATCAGGATGGGTAGGACGCATGAGAAATGTAGTCTCGCTAAGGTTTGTCCAACGTGCGAACGCGGCCATTTGTTCGGTGGTCAGATCATCGGCGTCGCTTACGACTGCGAGGGCATTGCCTTCCAAGGGCTTGTTAGCGAATACATCAACCTGGTGAAAACTCAGTGTATTGGGCATGAAGCTCTCGTAGGTTGGTTTGCGTGGAATGGTAACCCTAAATACATAGCAGGATAGTGTCCACATGGATGCGCGCTTGCCGCCGCACAAAATTCCCGGCGAAGAGCCAGGTCTTGCGTCCAGGTGGATACAGCGCAGGGCTCGCTCGGCGAGCGTACTGTTGATAGATCAACGTGCGTAGAAACTCCGCTGGTGCTGGTAATGCAGTGAGTTTGAGCTTCTGTTTTTCTCGGTCGCCACTGACATCGTTCGGAAGGCCGGAAGCGCAGCTTCAATCGCCGCGATCAAGTTTTTGTTAGTGGCGGTTTCGCTCAGGTTAGATTCGAGGCTGATTGGCATGTTTCGACAGGAGCCTTTTCCTGGTGAAATGCGGTGGGCACTGGCCTGGATTGTGAAATACTTTGTTACGCATAATGTGTGGACGTTATGGTACTTGCGGCCAACGGCCAGAATCAGGCATCGGGACCATTGCGCAGCCCCCGGTGCCTGATTTATCCATAACGTCTATTATGCGTGGCCCCAGTTCGTCTATCATCGTTTTGGGGTGACCGGTCGTAATTGTCCCGATATCGCCGGTTAACGCTTTGGTGCGCGGTTCCCGTCAGACTTTGTTCTGACCAGTTCGCACGGCTGCGGCCCCTTTCTTTTCTATGCCACCCGGTGTCGACCGCGTGCAAAGCCCTTCCAGCCCCCGCAAAACTCCCTTCGCGCCTGATTACCATGCTTTACCGCAACGGACCCTTAACGTGCAGCACAGGCGATTGTCGTGTCCCGTAGGCAATTTCCTTGCAGCACCTCGGGGCTTCAGGGGCTAGCCCCTGTTCGTAGCGAAGGCGGAGAGCTTCTAGGGTTTGCTGGTCATCACTGAGAATCTTTTGTAGCACCCGGCAGTGCCTGGCTTGCCCAGGCTATACCGTGCAGTCATCAGTTCGACTCCTGCCTTCTGGCAGTCCTCCTGCGACTTGTAAGCGCCGTGTAGCTCGTAGCCTGCGCCTAAGGCGATTATCAGCATCCATTCGATCATGCTCGCTCCTGCGATTTTCAGCATCCGGGTGGGGGTGCTGTTACACCCCCACTTTACCGTGGTATCCCACGGCCTGCCGGTCACTCAGAATCGATAATCACATCCCCTGATTCTGAAAGCCTTGCGTAAGGCACTGATTTTTCAAGGATTTTGTGCACCAGCTCGCTGTCGCGTAATGGCTGCTTTCCTTGCTTAATCAGTATCTTATTGAATTCTATAGCTTTTTGCCGAATAGCTTCCTGCTCGGCAGTCGTCAGTCTTACGTTCGTGGCCATGCCATCACCGTTCATCAAATTCCCTCTAATAATACATGTGTGCACGTTGACACGTATTGACGTGTGCAGTTCCACATGTGTACATTCCTCTTCCATGTTACTTGTGTGCATGTGTAAGGACGCTCCGCATGATGATCGACTGGCCCACCGTTTCCCAGGAGCACGACCACGACCTACCTGTGGTCTGTGACGTTTTCACGTTGACCATCGATTCCAATACCAACGAGGTCTTGAGTACTCGCCAGCCTCGTTTTAAACATGAAGCCAGCCATTCCACGTCCGTTACGATCCATGTTCAGGGTCGAAAAGTTCGTGTCGAAGGCAATCCCAGTAGAGTAGGGCGTCTTGATAACCTTTTTGGATACACTTCAGTCGAACAGTGCATATCTGTCTATAACGCGCTTTTGCGTGAATACGGGCTTCCTGCTTTCACCCGTTGCACACGCCTTGCTCTCCGCCAAGGCGCATCAGGCTCTAAATCGAGTGATCTTGTTGCCGATGGGGCCAAGATTGAACGAATCGACCTGACAACTAATATCGCATTAGGTGAGGGCAATGTTCTTGCCTACCTTCGTGGCGTATCTAGTCAGAGAATTGGCCACTCAATAGGTTTCTATATCCAAATGGCCGAACTGTTTCTTGGACCCCAAAGGGCAATGGGCAGGGCGGTCGTCTTCAATATCGTAAGGGTTACGATAAAGCATTTGAAATGGATCAGAACCTTCTTCCTAAGATTAAGCGTCTTTATGGTGAGGATTCCGAGCAATTTAAGTATGTAACTGATCTTCGTAACTACTGTTTTCAGAACGGCGTTGTCCGTATGGAACAAGAATTAAAGAGTGAATTCCTCCAGCGAGAGGCCCTGTGTTATTGGGGTATGTTTAACGAAAGCCGTTTTGGCGACCTCCACCGCGAGTTTCTTAAAATAGACGAAAGGTTAAAGGTGACAGCTATGGATATAGTTAGCATCAGTGAGCAATTGGTTGCTGAGAAAGTCGTTGATTCTACTCGTTCAGCCAATACCACAGCTATGTATGCAATCCAGTGGATGCATGGTCAGGTTACACCCCCACTTTACCGTGGTATCCCACGGCCTGCCGGTCACTCAGAATCGATAATCACATCCCCTGATTCTGAAAGCCTTGCGTAAGGCACTGATTTTTCAAGGATTTTGTGCACCAGCTCGCTGTCGCGTAATGGCTGCTTTCCTTGCTTAATCAGTATCTTATTGAATTATATAGCTTTTTGCCGAATAGCTTCCTGCTCGGCAGTCGTCAGTCTTACGTTCGTGGCCATGCCATCACCGTTCATCAAATTCCCTCTAATAATACATGTGTGCACGTTGACACGTATTGACGTGTGCAGTTCCACATGTGTACATTCCTCTTCCATGTTACTTGTGTGCATGTGTAAGGACGCTCCGCATGATGATCGACTGGCTCACCGTTTCCCAGGAGCACGACCACGACCTACCTGTGGTCTGTGACGTTTTCACGTTGACCATCGATTCCAATACCAACGAGGTCTTGAGTACTCGCCAGCCTCGTTTTAAACATGAAGCCAGCCATTCCACGTCCGTTACGATCCATGTTCAGGGTCGAAAAGTTCGTGTCGAAGGCAATCCCAGTAGAGTAGGGCGTCTTGATAACCTTTTTGGATACACTTCAGTCGAACAGTGCATATCTGTCTATAACGCGCTTTTGCGTGAATACGGGCTTCCTGCTTTCACCCGTTGCACACGCCTTGCTCTCCGCCAAGGCGCATCAGGCTCTAAATCGAGTGATCTTGTTGCCGATGGGGCCAAGATTGAACGAATCGACCTGACAACTAATATCGCATTAGGTGAGGGCAATGTTCTTGCCTACCTTCGTGGCGTATCTAGTCAGAGAATTGGCCACTCAATAGGTTTTCTATATCCAAATGGCCGAACTGTTTCTTGGACCCCAAAGGGCAATGGGCAGGGCGGTCGTCTTCAATATCGTAAGGGTTACGATAAAGCATTTGAAATGGATCAGAACCTTCTTCCTAAGATTAAGCGTCTTTATGGTGAGGATTCCGAGCAATTTAAGTATGTAACTGATCTTCGTAACTACTGTTTTCAGAACGGCGTTGTCCGTATGGAACAAGAATTAAAGAGTGAATTCCTCCAGCGAGAGGCCCTGTGTTATTGGGGTATGTTTAACGAAAGCCGTTTTGGCGACCTCCACCGCGAGTTTCTTAAAATAGACGAAAGGTTAAAGGTGACAGCTATGGATATAGTTAGCATCAGTGAGCAATTGGTTGCTGAGAAAGTCGTTGATTCTACTCGTTCAGCCAATACCACAGCTATGTATGCAATCCAGTGGATGCATGGTCAGGTTTTTGACTTCAATAAGAAGCAAGTCCAAACTCATGCCGCCCGCCTTAATCGTATTGGCATAAATATCCGTAATGCTTGTGATACCTCTCGTTTTGCACCTGTATTTGTTCGCCAGTGCCGTGAGGTAAGTAAGTCTAGTCTTGTTGTTCCTGTTTGGTATCGTCGTGCCAATCATTTGCAGTTGGCAGCATGAAGACTGTAAGCCTTCAAGGCATTCAGCTTTCACCTGGACAACGTCGCATGCTTGAACATCAGCGTCACGTTCGCGAGTTTATGAATCCTGTTCTGACCCAGCAAGTAGCAGAAACACTTGCTGTAATTGAAGTTCGGAAAGAGCAGGGCGCTAAACCTGAGCGTATTTGGTTTCTTGATCGTCAAGAAAAAGGTACACCGTCAATGGCCGAGTGGATGGGTTACTGATGCTTATTATTTCTGCTGTATTTATTGTCTTCGGCCTCATTGCCGGAGTTGTTATTTGGATTTCGGAGCAGTGACATGGAAAAGTCTTCATATCAACAACTTCGTTATGCCGTGGAGTCCGAGCTTGATAATTTTAACTCTGGCAACGCTGACGATACTGCTTTCGTCAATTCGCTTATGCGTCTGTTTTTACAGGCTTCATCAGCTGAACAAGTACGCTCGCAAATAGCCAAGCGTCAGTTTCTCACGTTTCGCCGTGTTCCAAATCTTATTCCGCCCAGTTGGGCATATCGTAATCCGAGCTTAAGTTCTCGGCTACCAACACTGTAAGGGGCAACAACATGTCAACTCCACTCGTTATGCTTGTAGAGGTTACCGGCGATATCACTCGTCGTGGTAACGCTGCTAAATCCGGCAAGCCATATGCTCTTTACAAGGCATTCGTTCATCTTCCCGGTTACCCTTATCCTCAAGAAGGTTCTTTCTATGCTGAGGGTGATTCTAATGTCCCTCAGCCTGGCACTTATGAGTGTGACTACTCATTTACCATGAAAGACGGTCGTCCTGTTCTTAGTGATATTGACCCTCGTCAGGGTCGCCGTAAGAATATTCCTCCTCTTTCTGCTGCAATGAACGCTCAGAAGGCTGGCTAACATGAATTTTCTGGGCTGTGACGGAATGTGGCAAGTTCAGTCTGACGGTACTCCCGTTTGTACTGGCCAACTTCAAACTTTCACAGTCCAAGAAATGCGGGACTCTCTCAGTCCTGCTATTACCGCAGAACAACGGATGGAAATAACTGGTGCACTTTTTGGCCTCTTTGTTTTCGTCTGGGTCTGCAAAACCGTCCGCAATTCATTTTGATTTGGTGATATATGAAAAACAAACTGCTCCTCCTCTGCAAATCTGGCCGTGCTCAACTTGTAGCCGCTTCGATCGCGATGGCAACTGCCTCGCCTTCTTTCGCTGCTGGTGAAACCATCGACACTGCCGAAGCCCTGGGCTATGTCGCCGCTGCTGTTGTTGCTGCCGCCGCTGTTACCGCCGCCATGTTCGGTCTGACTGCTCTGATCGGTGCTGGCAAGAAAGCAATGCGCGCAGGGACCTAATCAACCCTGTTTGCCCGGTGGGAGTCTTTCCCTCCGGGCTTTTTTTTGTCTGGAGAAAATCATGGGGACATCAAAATGTATATTGATCCGAATGACTTCGTTTGGTTTTGGGTTACGGCATCTTTGTTCTTACTCTGCACCGGTCGTTAAGTTCTTTCTGTCTTTTGGTCTTTTTTTATTTGTGTCGAATTCTTATGCGGCTATCACTTATAAAGGCCCGTATACAGGTGCTACTTATTCCAGTGGTATTGAGGCGTGTGTAGCTGAAGGTGCCATTGCCGGTTCAGAAGTTAATCCTAGATGGATATACGGTCGAACTTATGATTGTGGCAATGGATGGTCCGTCGCTGGCGGTGGCTCATGTTCAGATAGCGAGACGTTTGATTCTGTTTCAGGCCAATGTATCACTACGCCTGTAGTTACACCTGTTCCTGATACTCCCGCTACTGATCAGCAGAAATGTTTAGATGCCAAAGGTGCAGTTCAAAAAAGTTATAGTTGGAATCAATCATCTGATATTCCCGTTCCTCCAGCTCCCGGTGGTTGTGCAACTACTATATCTGGAGTAGGCATTTGTACTGCTGCTGCATCAGGCGGCTTTACCTGCACAGCAGATATCACGATAACTGGTGAACTTTACGTTCCTCCAGCTCCATCACCTTCACCTGATCCAACACCAACTCCTACGCCTGGCACTGGTACTGGCGACACTGGCACAGGTTCTGGTTCCGGCAGTGGCTCTGGTAGTGGTTCAGGCTCTGGTAGTGCCTCTGGTTCTGGTTCTGGCAGTGGTTCAGGCTCAGGTTCCGGTAGTGGCTCTGGTAGTGGATCAGGCTCTGGTAGCGGTTCTGGTTCTGGTTCTGGCTCTGGCAGTGGTTCAGGCTCAGGTTCCGGTAGTGGTACTGGTTCAGGCTCAGGTTCTGGTAGCGGATCAGGCAGTGGTTCAGGTTCTGGTTCCGGCACTGGTGATGGTACTTGTGAAGGTGACAAATGCGGTGAGGATGACGCTCAGGTTTCTGGTGATATGCAGTGTCAAACTGTAGTTTCTTGCACCGGTGATGTAATTCAATGCGCTGTACTTCGTCAGGAACAACAATCACGTTGCGCTGATAAAGAATATCGCGATCTTACTGAGAAAAAGATAGCTGACTTAAAGTCCGAACTTCAATCAGAGTTTGCTGGAGAAGACTACAAGCCTATTAAGCCTGATTCTGATTCTACGTTTGATCTCACATCAATGATTGATACTAGCAGTCGCTTTGGTGCTTCTTGTCCTGTTCTTAGCACTGTTAGCGTCCCCTTGTTTGCCGGTCGTAATGTTTCCTTTGACCCCAATGTTCCCGGACTTTGTACATTCTTCACTTTTATGGGTTATTTAATGGTTGCCTTCGCTATGCGTCGTGCTGCTGAAATTATCGCAACTGGAGTCTGATAAATGCCTGCAATTATTGGCTTGTTTATTCGTATGCTTGGTTTGTCTATTGTTCCCCTAGGCTGGAAGCTTTTACGCGGACTTGGTTTTGCTGCAATAAGTTATATCGGCATTGAAGCTGCTCTCGATAAGGCTAAGGTTTATGCTTTCTCCCAGCTTGGCAGTTTGCCTGCTGACTGGATTTCAGTCCTTGGAATGCTCAAGGTTGATGTTTGTTTGAATATCTTATTTTCTGCATATATTGCCCGCGCCTTGCTTGCTGGCATGAATAAGGCTGGCAGCAAAACAACTATGAAATGGACACCTAAGGAGTAGGGCGCATGTTAATTCTTCGTACTGGTTTGCCTGGAGCTGGCAAGACTCTCAACACAATTAAAGAGATTGATTTGGAGCATGCTGCCGATCCAGATAATCCCTTGCTTCGTCTTCACAAGGATCCTGACGATCCAAATTTACCCCCGCGTGTCATTTATTATCATGGCATTCCTGAACTTAAAGTAGATAAGCTTAAGTCTAACTGGGTTGAATGGGACACTCCTGAGCTATGGTACAACTTGCCAGATGGCTGCGTTATCGTAATAGATGAGGCTCAAGGCACTTTCGGTACTGACGTTCGTGGTCGTGTTGAAAAGATCACCCGTTTTGAGAAGCATCGTCACCATGGTTGGGATGTTCATATAATTACCCAGCATCCATCACTTATCTGCTCGCCTGTCAGGAAGCTTGTAGGAAGGCATATTAACTTTATCCGCCCATATGGCAGGACTAAAGGCATATTCCGTCATGAGTACGAAATGTGTATTGACAGGCCTGAGAATCGCACTAATTTCAAGATGGCTCAGGAGTCGAAAATTGAGTTCGATAGTCATTACTTTGGCCTTTATAAGTCATCAACCGTTCATACTCATAAAAAGGTCACGCCTAGTTATTACAAGGTTATCCCTTTGCTTATCGCTGCTGTTCTCATACCTATCGCTTTGCTTGGTGGTGGTTTCTGGTACATCATGAAGAGTAAAGCCCCTGAAAGTGAGGCTCCTGTTGTCTCTCATTCTGAATTAAAACCATCTGAGCCCAAGCATTCGACTTTACAGTCTTCTGCCGTCAACACTCCAGGTCGATCAGTTCAGCCAGCTCAGGAATATGTACAGCAGTACAAGCCTAGAATTGCTGACGTTGAGTCGTCTGCACCTAGATATGACGAAACCAACAAGGCTCGGGATTTTCCACGTCCAACGTGTATGGCTTCTACCGATGTTCGTATGTTGCTGACTGCGAAGTCTAGAGGTCTGAGCACGGGTTCATTTAATGGAGAGGACACTGTCTGCCAGTGCTATTCACAGCAGGCTACACGCATGACTACTTCTTTTGATTTCTGCATGTCAGTTGTTCAGAACGGTTATTTTGATGACACCAAACAGCAGCCAGCGTATGCCACACCGGCCGGTCTTTCCTCAAACCGCCTTAATGATATGCGCGACGGTCAGCAGCGAGGGCTCGCAGCTGTGGACCAGAGCGCTCAATCTACAAAGCCTTCACGGTTCAACATCATTCCTGATACCAGTCGCACTCAGAGGACCATCAAATGAAAGCTCTTGAGCTTATGTACAGATTCAATCCTGTCGTCGAGCGCCTAGACCTCTGTAACTCTCATGTTATCGACTGGAAGTGGCACCTGCAGGAAACCCGTCCTCATTTCTGGTGGCGTTTCCGCTGCTGGCTGTTATAACTCGACTAAACGGTAATTTAGTTGAGTTATGCTTTTTGGTGATTAAAAGGACTGTACATCGAGGCCGGCATTGAATCCAGAGGTACGCATAATGTATATTATGTTAAATTACGTGCTTCCTTATGTTGTCCGCCTGTAGCCGCCATCAACAACCCAGAGCTTCAACCCTATCAACTTGAGCTTCCTCAGCGAACAATACTCCCAACACCTCGGCTACCACATGCGAAGCTACAATCCCGAACGACTCTCAATAGAGTGCTCTGGCAGAACGTCTTGTACGCGATCGGAAGCGCTATCGGCTTGGAAATGTATGAGCTGTTTGGCATTTTTTGACGTTGGCTCAAGCCTGGTATGCTCAACTGAGGCGGATATGGCCGGTGCGTTCATGTCCTGAATTAATTCGAAAGACAAATCGCGTTACCAAGCGTTGCGCGATTTAGCAGCAAATTGATAGCTTAGCCACCAACATTTACACGTTGTAGGTTGTCTTGGCCGCCATTGGTCTTCAGCAACCTGCAACGCTGATCAGTCGCTCAGGGAAGATGAGGTACCGCAGATGGACAAGCACGCCCCCGAGCACCTGCTCCGCCTTCTAGCCCAAGGCGCCTCGCTGTGTGGCACCGACAGGGCCGAAGCGTTTACCGTGCTTCAAAGAGCATCCGCATTGCTCTGGCGCCTGGAGCCTAGCGCTCCCCCCATGTCAGCGATCAAGCTTGAAAATCAGCTTAGCCTACCCTTGGAAAAGTGGTTGCCGGATGCACTGAGGCTAGATTATTCGGGCCCACTGCTTTACTCCAACATCGCGACGCAGACCTGCAACGAAATGCTGCTTGAGCTCGACGTCAGTCAGCTCTGGGAAGAAGTCCAGGCAAGCGTAAATAGGGTCAAGCAGGCGTGTCGGCTGCGGGCAGAGGGAGAAATTCACTACCGCAACTTCAGGCTTTTCCTCATTGAGCACGGCGTGATCTTTCCGTCTGAAGCCCAAGATGTCTTCATCCCGCTCAACCTCTCCCTGAACGAGTTCTACGACCCCATCCCCCTCCATCTGTATCACAACGGCTTAGTCTACTTGTGCCCGGAATGCCGGTGGCCAATGAATGCCCAGCGGCACGAAGTCAGCTGCGACTCAGCCTGGTGCCAAGACAAAAAAAGCCTTTTTGTTCGTGAAGGTACAAGCCTTCTCAACCGTGTGAACAACAGCGTGCTGCATGGCCAGCCGGTCGATGGCCGTCTGATGCTCAAACCTGCGCTGTGGAAATTCACCCTGCAGCCAGGACTTATCGAAATCGCCCTGGCGAGTACGCTGGCGGGAAAAGGGTTTGATGTGAGTCTCTGGCCGGATGTGGATCGAACAGACCTCCGTATCCAGTTAGGCCTTATTGAGCAGGACATCGATGCCAAGGTTTGGGTGTCCCCTTACGAGTTGGCCAAACACATCGAATCGATCCCCTCCAGCAAACCACGTTGGATCGTGATTCCTGACTATCAGCGGGAGAGCATTCCGTTTCTACGCCAGCGCTGCAAGTCTGGGGTGAGTGTATTTACCCAAAGCCAGTGTGTGAAGGAGGCCCTGAAACATGCTCCCCCTTTCTGATACCAGCGTCATACTGTTCCTCGCCTTAGCCGCGCGTTACGTCGGCAACGAACCCATGGTGGCGGACGCAGCAGCGCTCTGCGCGGGTCGCACACGAGGCTGGAGCACTTGGTACGTGCTATCCGAGCCTGACCAGCTACTTATCGCTGAAGGCTTGCGCCTACGCCCATCCTCCGTGGCGCAGCCCAAACGCTTCGTGATGACCGCAGAGGAAATTATCAAGGGCGAACGTAGCCCCTTTGAGTTAGTCGACTCTGGCAAGCTCAGCAGTGAGCTCCACGAGCAGGATTGCTATCGCGTTTCACCCCACCTGAACGTCGATCAGCTCATCAGGGAGCACCTAGATGCGTTGAGATATGGGCGCCCCCCATCGGTTCATGCACAGATTCCAGACTCAGGGGATGTCGTTCTCAAGCACATCACAGGTGATCAGGTCAGGGTGTTCGTCGTCCCACAGAGCGAGCGAGGGGTGCTCAGTGGCGCCCACCAGTACGTTACTGTCCCAACCTCCCATGCAGCCCCTGAGACGAAGTGGGAACTTGACGCTCTGAACGAGCTCGCGGAGTCACTCGATGGTGCAACCGGATTGCACACGAATCATCGAAGCTCGTTGGCCAACATTTGGGGTTCGGATCCGCTACGCACAGCTGACGCAGGTCATTTTTATCGTGTGAACGCGCCGACTGGCACCGGTAAAAGTGTGGCTATGGTCATGATGTCGATCGATGCTGCTCGCAGAGGACACCGGGTGGTGATCGCGGTGCCAACGTTGGTTGAGCTTGAGAACACGGTTCGGATTCTCAAGCAATCCGCTGCGGTGACAGCGCCTGATATCACGGTTGCCCCCCTGCACTCAGCAACACGCGTATACGAGCGCGGAAAGCTTCAATTTCAGCAGGGTCATTCTGCACCGGCCTACGACTATGCCTGCTTACTCGATGCCTATGCCTCGGATACGCTGCAAGTTGAACCTGGAAAAGAACCGTGCTTTAACGTTCGGGTATCGACACAGGAAGAAGGTCGTGCAGAACAATCAAAGCGGCTGAATCACTGCCCTTTCCTGTTCAAGTGCGGACGAACAACGATGCTGTCGCAAGCTCTGGAAGCGGACGTCGTGGTGATTAACCATCACGCCCTGTTGTCCGGAACAACCCGCATTCCATTGTCCGACTCAGACCGGTGTCCAGGCCCACGCAGCTTCATAGAGCTGCTGCTAAGAACAGCACCGGTGTTTCTTGTCGACGAAATCGACGGTCTACTGAAGTCTGCGATCGACAGCAGCGTCATCGAATTGAAGCTGGGCAATCAAGGTGACAACAGCCCGCTGCTCCGTCTATTCAATACAGTGGCCGGTCGATCCAGCATTCCTGAGATTGATCGAAGCAGCATGTACCGCGTGAACTGGGCGCTTACCTACTGCACGCTGAGTGTCAGCCAGCTAATGAACCTCCAGCAAGAGGAATATTTCGAGTGGCCAAAGAAAGAAACCACTTGGTCGGACGCAGACGACACGTTCATTACCGAAAAGCTTGGTATTGATCGTGAGACGCTTGAGCACTTGTTCAACAGCACGAACCGCATACCGGGCTATCTGGAAAAGCTGAGTCACCACCTTGCTCACTGGCAATCAAATGGGGGCCAGTACAAGCTTGAGGCCTTGGCAATCAATCTGGGCCATCTCGTCAAAGAGTTGTCCGACAGCGACTTGCTTCCTGCGCGTCTCAAGGAGCACGATCAAATCCGCCTCAAGGCGTCACTCATCTTGCGAGGCACGTTAGAAGCGATCGAAACGCACCTGCGCAACCTTCAGGTCGAGCTACCCAGCTTCGTGAACGCCGAAATACCTTATGCCTACGAGGTCAAACGGAGTATCGCAGGGCCGGAGCCGCTGAGCCCGACTCCGAATGGCCCCTTGCAGCGAGCCGTATTTGGCTTCAAACGTAAAGACACCGGAGACAACGACTCAACTCTGAACGTTGTCGCAATGCGTGGGGATCCGCACAGCACACTGCTTTCGCTGCCAGATGTCAGCGCCTTGGGCTATGCCGGTGTAAAGCGATTGTTTATCGGCTTCTCGGCGACTGCCTACTTCCCCGGCGCTAGCGCTTACGATCTTCGTGCTAAGGATTTCATCGACGTTCCCGATGTAGCTGGCCAGGTGACTTTCGAAAATGTGCCTCAGACAACCGCTATCTCTGGCGCTCAGTTCTCGCAGCGAAAATTCCTGGTATCAAAATTCGCCAAAGAGATTTGGCCGTGGCTACGCAGCCGACTTGCAAGCTTGGCCAACGACCCCGTCACGCAGACGCGTGCCCGCCTGCTGCTGGTCACCAATAGCGATGCAGACGCTGAAGTTCTGGCCATGACCCTGGCCAGGATGCAGGGCGGTCCTGGTCAGCTGGTAGGCTGGGTTCGTGGACGGCAAAGCGACTACAAGCCGTCCTCGCTAGATGCACAGCAGATGCTTGCATACGATGATCTCGCTGAGTTCACCAACGGCCGACACAAGGACAAAACTCTGCTGGTCAGCGCCTTGGGCCCAATGGCGCGTGGACACAACATTGTGAACAGCGACGGATTTTCAGCCATTGGTGCTGTGGTGATCTGTGTACGCCCTCTTCCATCGTCAGATAGCCCCAACAACAATCTGGCGCACATCTGTTACGAAACCAGCAAGTTTGTAGCGCCATCCAGCAGTCCGGGCGTATTGATGATGCAGGAACGGAAGCATTCCAATGCGCTGCTGCAAAAGATTCGTACCGCCCGCCCCGCGTTCAGCCAGCAGCCGGCCAACATCCGCCACTACACGATCATGAACATCCTTGTGAGCCTCACCCAACTGATCGGTCGTGGACGCCGGGGCGGCACACCTGTGACTTGCTACTTCGCCGATGCGGCATTTCTCGAAGGTTTGAAGCCGTGGCCTCTGATGCTTAACGAGAGCGTTGAACAGCTCAAGCAAGACGGCGATTGGAACCAGTTTGCCCGTCATCATGCCGGCGTTGCATCGGCACTTTTGAAATACATCAATGGATCAGTGAAGGACGCACGATGAAGGTTCTTGAATTACGCACCAGCCTCTTTGAGTTCGATCCAGCAGCTTTGGGACAAAGCTACCGCGTCGTGGTAGGCCCGCATTACCTTGATGCCTGGCAAGCTCTTCAGGGACTGGTAAGGAAACCCCATCCTGGCCTACCGACCATAGGGCTTGAGGAAATGCTCGCCACCCTCTCTGGAGGGCCGGTCAAGGTGAACCTGTTTCCGCAAAAAGAAGGAGGCGTCTCGGCGATCCTTTTGCTGAAGCCCCTGCCCGTTGACACCATCAACGAAGCGCTCCGCCTTTGGGCTATGGACGTGATGCAGTTTTACAAACAAGAACTGCTCGAATTCGAAGGCAAACTGGTCGTCACCGACCTGGTACCTATGGACACTGCCCGCTTGGTCGCGTCCGGTGACGTATCGTCCCTTGCGTACACAGTCATTCCTTGGTTGGTAGGTCAAGCGCTGATTGCGAAGCCAATGCAAGCAGCGAAACCTCTTAAGCTTTATCAGGCTGCCGACGGGTGCGTGCTCGCCTGGGACGACCCAGTCGTTTCGGAAAGCGACGTACGCTACGCCAGTGCGCTTCACGCCATCGAGCCTGCATTGGTGCTGATCTACGGCCAATCCAAGCCCTATCTACAGCTGCGGGTAAAGCTGACTCAGGTGATGCCGAATCTCAAGGGTCAAAAGAAGCATGCCTGGGTCAAAACTGGCGACCTGATTGTCAAAGCAAAAATCCGGAGCAAGCCCGACGGGCATGGGGGCTGGGAAACATTTTACGAACATCCCATTGAAAAGTTGCTGACCTTTATGGGGGTTCCGTCGTTTCCTCCAATAATCGAGGGCGATATCCCTGTCGACAGCGACGTGCGCCCTATCTACGCCATTCCACCCTCGAACCCCTTGATCGCGTCAGGCACTGGCCCCCTGTTTCTTGACCAGGCAGGATTCCATCTGCTTGCTTGTCTACCAAGGACAAAGCCGCTTCTGGTCAGAAAATCTGTCGCTGTTCTGCGCGAAGAAAAGACCAATGCTACGGGCGAGGTGATCGACTTGAACGTGATGGTCTTGGCAGCTCACGCAGACGTGATGCTAAGGCTTCACGGGGCGAGTTCAAACTTGGCCAGGGACAGCAAGTTCTTCAAGAAAGTCGCCCCACCACGTGTGACGCTGTCACGTCTGGATGTGCCAGATGCGCAGCGTATGCTGGAGGGGCAGCATGACCTGAACAGCCTCAACGAATGGTTATTGAATCACGTGGTTCCGGCGAGCAGAGTGCTCGCTCAAAACGGCGCCAAGGTCATGATTGTTGAGACCAGTGCATCAGCAGCATCACGCGAAACTGGACTCGATCCCAAGCACGTCATCCGCCGGGTGCTGGCGAAGCATGGCATCGCTACCCAATTCATTATGCACGTTGACCCCGATGCACAGGTGAAGAAGCGCAAGCCTAAGGAAGATGACCGTGATTTCAAAGCGATCAACTCGATCATCGAAGCGATTCGGTTGAGCGGCCAGCACCCTGCCCCTACACCCAAGGTCAAGTCGATGCCGGCCAACACTACGGTAGTTTCAGTCCTGCTAGATCGACTCCAGGACAAAGGCTGGGCGAAATTTCTACCCGTGATCACGCGCACCACGCTCGGTGGCCACACCCCTGAAATCTTCTGGTTTGAGTCTGGCGCAGAGTCTGCAGGCAAATGGTTCAGCTACAGCGCGGGACTGACTGCGATCCATGCCACGGACACGCTGCTGACGCCTGATCAATTGAAAACACTGATCACCCAAGCCCTTCTTGATTGCAAAATCAATCCAGCTGACTCGTTGATCGTCTGCCTCGATGCAGACCTGAGAACTTTTTATGCAGGCCTAAAAGACAGTCCTGGTGAGGGGCTACCAACCGTACCGGACGATGCAGCAGTAGTGCGAATCCGTGCGGACCATCAGGTAGCACAGATCAGTGGTAGCCACACCTTGTCGCCGCAAGCAGCCCACTACATTGGCACGAAGGTCGGCGCGTTCCAGTCCTGTGAGAGTCCCTCAGTGTTTTACTTTGTGTCTCCATCCAAGCAGTTTGGCAGCGTTCGTTCGCAGCGTGACAACACCCGTTACGACGTACGGGAGAGAGATCTTCGGGATCCTTGGCAACAGCTCGGCGTCACGGAAATTGCCATCATCCAGCCTGGAGCCTTTGACGGTGCAGCTGCGGTTGCCGAGCAAGTGGCGTTGCTCTGTCGCAACCCACCACTGTGGGATGGTCATCTGCGCCTGCCTGGCCCGATGCACCTTGGCAAGCAAGTAGCTGCAGATCATCCAGTTATGGAAGCGCGGCGAAAGACAGAGGCTAATCGATCAGCCGGTTAAAGCCGCCTGGTAACCGTTCATTACTAGACACGTATAAGTCATAACACCCAGCATTTCACAAAGAGCGCGAATGCCAGCCATCACGCAGTTAGAGTTGCAAAACTTCAAAAGCTTTCCTGCACTGACGCTGCACTTTGATCCAGGCACTAACGTGTTGATCGGGGACAACGCTACGGGCAGGAGCAGTGTCCTGGGTGAAGATCAAGGCTTGTATGTATATCAGAACCTGACGCAGGCGGCTGGCGACGGCCTGCGGGTGGCTATCGTGCCCTTGATAGAAGATTTTGGGCCTACGATTCTTGAGCTGTTGCGCACTAACAAGGAGAGCTTCCCTTTCGAGTATTACACAGTGCAGTTCTCAACATTCTCGGGTGCACCACATGTCCGCTACAGGCGACCGGTCAAACATCTGCTGATCGACAGCTCCCGAATCGATACCGAATATGCGGCTGGGGAGTACACGCGAACCGTCTTCGGCTAACACACCCAGGTGCCGGATCGATACCTTCTCGAAAATCAGTATCGCCGGGGCAAAGAGGGTTTCCAGAAAACTAACCTGAAAGCGCTGAACGACACCCTAGGTGACTACCAGTTTGCCCTCAGAGCAAGGCTCATCCTTCCTCGGCCTGGAAAAGCACAATGAGCTTCTGATTGTAGTCATCCAGATATCAAAGCCGCCTAAGACGACGAGTCCAAAATGCCAAAACGCATCAACCGCGATAAGCGGCTGCCATCCACAGGCAAAGAACCGGGCACACGAGGCTTCATAAATGAAGCACCTCAACTATCGCGGCAAGCAGCAGGCAGACGCTAGCCACGGCGGTAAGCCGTAATCGCATCGGAAGGTACCAGGCGGGCAAGCTTATAACCTGCGAGAGCTGCCTGTCCTGCCAGAGGTGGACAACAAAGCCGATGACCATCAGCAAGCAACCCAATGGCATTGGCAGTAACGTGGCAATCCAGGCAATAAGTGCAGGGATGACACTCCAGATGAACCGGCCGCTGCGCTGCTCGGCTTTCATGTCTTGCGCGGTCATGGCGAAGCCCCAGTGCAAGGCGCCGACGAAGCTCAGGATGACGGCTCCATAGTTAACAAGCGCAATCGCAAACAGCGGCCGATAGTTGCCAGAGAACGGGATCAGCAGCGCCAGAGAAATAAACGGTAAAAGGCCGCCATAACCCAGCAGGCTGACGTGCTTTGGCAGAGAGGTTGAAGGCAACGCGTTCATGTGTATTCCTTGCAGTGAGCGACACTCAAGACTCCAGGCCCAAAAGCCCCAATAGAATGAGTGACATCCACTATTAGCGCTCTGGTGGATGCACTATCCCTGACTCGTTAGCTCTTCGGTGCCCCCTGCTCCACTAGCGCGCGCCAAGTCTGGACGCTTGGGCGCTCCTGCATTTTCGCGTGCCAGGCTTTGAGAACGACACATTCCTCTGGCACCGCAAGCTTCACCAGTGATGCGAAGATCATCCCACCCAAGACCGCAATATCGGCCATGGAAAATGTATCGCCAGCTATGAACGGCCGGGATTTTAGAAGGTTGTCGAAATAGCGCATACCGCGTATGGCCTTCTCGCCCATTTTCGCGCCCCACTCAGCGTTTTGATAAAGCTCGACCTTCGGCCCCAAACCAGGTGTGGCGTGGTGGAAGTAAACGCTCACTGCATCAAGAAACTCGATCTCGGCGCGCTTGGTCATCATGTGGATAAGACCCTTCTCCAACGGCGTTTGTCCGGTGAGCGAAGGATTGCCATCCAGAGTATCCAGATACTGCGTAATCGCTGTGCACTCTGCAATCAGTGTCCCGTCCTGGAGTTCGAGTACAGGAAGAGTCCCGGAGTAGTTGATCGCCAAAAATTCAGGCTCTTTATGTTCGCCTGTCCAAAGATTGACTGACACAAAATCAATCTTGGGGAGCAGCCCTTTTTCGGCAAGTGCGATGCGTACCCGCGCCGGATAGGGACCGTCAAACCAGTCGTAGATTTTCATCTGTGGGATGGATGAAACGTCAGTTTGTTGAGATGCGATAGTCATATTCAGTTACCTGCCTGTCAATTGGCAGGTAGAGCCTGCGGGAGTAGGATGTGCCTATGCCCACAGGTGAGAAACCAGAGAGAGGTTGTAAGGTGAGCGAAAATGCGCGAGAAGCCATCCTGGCAGCGGCAAAATCCGCTGCGCAGCTGCATGGCTATAGTGGGATCAATTTCAGAAGCATCGCTGATGAAGTCGGCATCAAGAATGCGAGTATCTATTACCACTTCCCTAGCAAAGCGGCCTTGGGCTCTGCGGTTGCCCGCCGCTACTGGCAAGACACATCGACTGCGCTGGCGCAAATCCGGACGACTAATTCTGATCCATGGAAATGCTTGCAGCTGTTTCCTTCAATCTTCAGGACGTCACTGGAGAATGCTAACCGACTTTGCCTTTCCAGCTTCATGGCAGCCGAATACGAAGATCTGCCTGAAGAGGTTGCGGCTGAAGTCAGGGCATTTGCAGACATAAACGTGGCGTGGTTGATCCAAGTGTTGGAAGACGCTGGTTGGGGGGATGCGCAATCCCGCGAGCGACGGTCCCGGGCGATCTATACGGCTGTTGCCGGTGCGCAACTTATTGCACGAACGCGCGCGGACATTCACCAATTCGATGACCTGATAGCGAGCTATGAGGAATCAGGACTGGTCCCACGCCCCTCTTGATCATGCGGTTGGGCCGAGGCCAGTGGCCGCGGTGAATAATACCTTCTGCATAGCTTGGCGAAGTTTTCCGAAAGCGCGCAGCCGGTGTCGGACTTGATGGTCCGCTGTCTCCATTACAAACAGCGACACAATCGCGCCAAGATGTTAAATAATGGTATATAAAAATTAACTTAACATTATCTGATCGTTAGGGGGTTATCCCCCCAATCCCCATTACGCCCTGACAAAAATACAAAACAGGATGGGAACGAAGATCCCCGTATCGACACCCGTCCACGTTGCGCCATGATTGTCTCGCCCTGAGGATTAGCCAAGTGATCACTCCTGCAGGCATCGAAGCGCAGGACCTCCTAAAACAAAAATAATAGGACACAACCATGCATAGATTCATTTCACGTCCCTCGATCGGGTTGTTGTTTTCTCTAGCCTTATTCGGCCCCGCCATCAGTGCCGCGCCCTTACCCGCCGCGACCGAGGGCGACTGGGTTGCCCCGCAGTTCACCTTCCATACCGGTGAGAAACTCGCCAACCTCAAACTGCACTACATCACCCTTGGCAATCCCAAGAATCCCGCCATCCTCTTCCTGCACGGCACTTATCGGCCAGGCAGCGATATGCTGAGCAAGGATTTTGGCGGGGAACTGTTTGGCCCTGGTCAACCGCTGGACGCCAGCAAGTACTACATCATTTCCACCGATGGCATCGGCATGGGCCAGTCCAGCAAACCATCAGATGGCTTGCGCACCCGGTTTCCGACGTACAACTACGACGACATGGTTCAAGCCCAGTATCGCTTGGTCACCGAAGGCCTGGGTATCAAGCACCTGAGGCTGATCATCGGCAACTCCATGGGCGGCATGCAAACCTGGATGTGGGGCCAGAACTGGCCGCAGATGATGGACGCACTGGTGCCCATGGCGTCCCAACCCACCGAAATGTCATCCCGCAACTGGATGATGCGCCGCTTGCTGGTGGAGTCGATCAAGCAAGACCCGGCCTGGAACAACGGTAACTACAGCACGCAACCACCCTCCTTGCGCTTGGCAAACGCGATGTTCAGCGTGGCGACCAGTGGCGGCACCCTGGCGTATCAGGCGGCTGCCCCGACCCGCGCTCAGGCCGATAAGCTGGTGGATGAACGCCTCAGCGCTGCACAAACCGCCGACGCCAATGACTTTATCTACCAATGGCAATCTTCCGCCGACTTCAACGCAACCCCCGGTCTGAAGAAAATCCAGGCGCCGGTGCTGGCCATCAATTCGGCGGACGATGAGCGCATCCCGCCGGAAACAGGTCTGATGGAGGCGTCGATGAAAGAACTCAAGCACGCACGGCTATTACTTATCCGTGCCAGTGCCGACACCCGTGGTCACGGCACCACGAGCATGGCGAAGTTTTATAGCAAGGAGCTGGGGCAATTCATGCGTGAGACTGAAAAGGTGAAATAAATCCACCCCCTCGCCCCAGCTTCAGCTCAAAAGTCCGCCACCTTGCCCCAGGCAGACGTTTGAAAACGGTCCGGGTGATAAGGACGCGGATCAACAATGGGGCTCACACCGCTGACAATATCGGCAATAAGATGACCCGCGCCCGGTCCAATGCCAAAGCCATGCCCGCTGAACCCGGCCGCGATCACCAGCCCAGGCAGGCTGGCCATTTCGCCGATACCGGGAACGCCGTCCGGCGTACTGTCCACGTAACCGGCCCAGGACGCCTTGATCGACGTACCCTGCAGTGCCGGCACCAGTTCCACCGCGCGCTTGTAAGTCAGCGCAACTGCGGAGGCGTCAGCGCTTGGGTCGAGAATGCGCATTCTCTCCATCGGCGTGGGCTGGTCCAGGCGCCAGCGCTTCAAGCTTTCGTGGCCTGCTTGCCAGCCTTCCAGCCCCCCAGGGGCAAGGTTGCGCCAGCGGCGCTGAAACATTGGCAGGAATTGGGTAGAGAACCTCAGCAACTGCGGCGTGATATCGACTCGCCCCCGGCCACTGATCGCTAGCGTGTAACTGCCATCAACGCGGCGGGTCATGGACGCGCCGGTGGTATGCAGCGCGCTGGGAATTTCCTGGCTCGGGGCGGAGACTGAAAGCACGGTTTGACGAATCGTCGCTTGTGGGAAGCGAATACCATACTGGCGGCAGAACGAAGATGCCCAGGCGCCTGCGGCAAGCACTGCGAGCCGAGTGCGGATGGTGCCTTTTTCGGTGACCACTGCCGACAATCGACCGCCTTCGGTCTCGACGCCCCGCACGGCGCAATTCTGATGCACGCTACTGCCCAGTGCCATGATCGCGCGCGCGACTGCGGGGGCTGCGCGGGACGGGTCGGCAATGCCATCGGTAGGCGCAAACACCCCGCCTTTCCAAGGCTTGCCTGTTGCCCTGCCCCGTTCGGCGGCCTGCTCGGCATTGAGCATCTGGGTCTGCACGTTGACGGTCCGCGCAAACTCGCCCCAGCGCGCCCACCCTTCCAGTTCCTGCTCGTTGTTGCTCAGGTAGAGTAAGCCGCACCGCGTAAAACCGGTCTGTTCACCGGATTGCGCCGCGAATTGCTCCCACAGGTCCAGGCTTTTGGTGGCCATCGGCAATTCACGCGCATCGCGATTCTGCTGGCGGCACCAGCCCCAGTTACGACTTGACTGCTCGGCGCCTATGCGGCCCTTTTCGACCAGTGCGACCTTCATGCCGCGCCTGGCAAGGTAATAGGCGGTAAACGCGCCAATTATACCGCCGCCGATCACAACCACATCGGCCTCCGCCGGCAGATCTGCAGAGGTATGCACGGGAGTTAAAGGTGCTGGCATGTTCTGGTTATCCACATGAGTTCAAAAGAGAAACCTGTTGCTAGAGCCCGACCAGCCCGGCCAGCCCGCCGATATCCGCGATCTGGTGGTAGCCGAAAGCAGCATTGGCCGGCTGTTCATGCCCCCGCGCCACGAAAGCTTTGTGCTTGATCTTCATGTCATGGGCCGACATCAGGTCATAGCGAAAGCTCGACGAAACGTGCAGCACATCCTCTGGCCCGCAGCCCAGGTTATCGAGCATGAATTCGAACGCCGCCAGACGTGGCTTGTAGGCCTGGGCCTGCTGAGCGGTGAAGACCTTGTAAAACGGTGCGCCGAGCTTGTCGACGTTAGACATGATCTGTTCGTCCATGGCGTTGGAAAAAATCACCAGGGGAATCTTGCCAGCGATTTTCTCCAAACCCGCCGGCACATCAGGATGTGGCCCCCAGGTCGGCACGGCGTCGTAATACACCTGACCTTCGTCGCGGTATTCGATGCCCCAGCGCTTGCACGTGCGCGCCAGGGCTATCTTTAGAATCTGATCATAAGGCAGCCAGTCACCCATGACCTGGTCCAGGCGATAGGCCGCGTAGTCCTTGATGAATTGTTCCATCCGCTCAACCGGTATGCGATCGGCAAACAGATCGCGCGTCAGGGCTGCGGTTTTGAAATTGGTCAATGTGCCGTAGCAGTCGAAGGTGATGTACTTAGGGCGAAGATCGCTCATGAATGCGGTCCTTGATCAGTGATGAGGTCATTACGGCGCAAACCGCTGTGGTGTGCCGAGCATCTGGCCATCATGGGGTCATTACACCACCATGAGGCCGTAAATAAGCGGTTAAATGCAGGGTTGCTTGGTACAAAACACCGTTTAAAAGGCACGTCTCAGCAGACTTTGTCGAGACGCCGGGGTGGGCTTTACAACTCGGCAAAAGCGCTTTCCAAAGCGTCAAGCACACGACCCGCCTCCCTGGCTGTCCAGATCAAGGGCGGGCGAATTTTCAGAATGCTCGCATCGGGTCCCGTGGCGGAAATGAGCACCCGTTTTTCTCGCAGATGGTTGACCAGGCGCAGAGCAGTCTGCATGTCGGGCGTTTTGCTGGCCCTGTCCTTTACCAGCTCGACGGCGAAGTACATGCCGGTGCCTCGCACGTCGCCAATGTGCTCATACCGTGCAGCCAGGTCCTTGAGTCCGGCCATTATCAGGCTGCCCACACGGTTGGCGTTGGCCATCAACTGCTCTTCGGTAATGACATCCAGCGTTGCCTGGGCGGCCGCAATCGCCACGCTGTTGCCGCCAAAGGTATTGAAATAGCGCATGTCGCGACCGAAGCTTGCGACTACCTCCGGACGCACCATCAACCCCGCCACCGGGTAGCCGTTACCCATGGGTTTGCCCATGGTGATGATGTCCGGCTCCACCGCGTGGCGCTGATGCCCCCAGAAATGCGTGCCGCTGCGACCAAACCCCGACTGGACCTCATCGGCGATGAACAGGCCTCCAGCCTTGCGCACTACCTCGGCGATCGGCCCGAATACATCCACCGGATCACAGAAAACGCCATCGGACGAGAACAGGCAGTCGGCAATGAATGCTGCGACGCCGCCGCCATGGCGTTGTATATCGCGGATCTGCGCCGCCACCTGGTCGGCCATGTAGCGACCCAGTGCTTCACGTGGAATGCGATAGGAATCCGGAGCAGGCACCCGTCGCACGAACGGGTCGAGCTTGGCATTGAGACCCAGCGACGGCGAAAAGGCCGCTACCGTCGCCGAGTTGCCGTGGTAGGCCTCGGCGGTGACGATGACGCCCGTATTGCCGGTGTGATGCCGTGCAATGCGGATGGCAAGATCGTTGGCTTCCGAACCGCTGCACGTGAACATCAAGTGCCCGTCGGCGCCCATCTCTCCGTCCGCCGTGGCGCGCAGCTGTTCGGCGTAGTCAAGAATGCCGTCCTGCATGTAACGAGTGTGGCTGCACAGCTTATTCATCTGCTCAGTGATGGCAGCGATAACGCGCGGATGGCAATGCCCCACCGACACCACGTTGTTGTAGGCATCCAGGTACTCGTTGCCGTCCTTGTCGTACAGATAAGCCCCTTTGCCACGCACGACACCCACCGGCTCGTTATAGAACAACCGATAGGCAGGCCCCAGCAAATCGATCCGACGCTGAATGTGTTCACGTGCAGCAGGGTCGAGGCGATCGACGTTGGCAGGGTTGAAGCCGTTAGGCATGTCTCCACGGACAGCCTGGATGTTTGAGTTACTCATTTAAAACCCCCTAAGCAATGGATGAATCAGTGGGCGAAGTGCATCAGAAGCGCTGACATCTGTGACGGTGACCGGTCAAGCAGCCAGTCCAGCTGGCCCCATCCCGGCGCCGCGTTCCTCAAGATGTAGGCACTGTTCTGCGGAAAAAGCTGCGAGCGCCAGGTGGTAATCAACGCTCTGGCAACCAGGCGCGCCATGGCCAGATGAGGGATAAGCGCCAGCTCCTCAGGCGTGAGGTCGGCAACGTGCAGGTAACCTCTGAGCAGGTCCTTGGCGGGGGCAAAGATATCGACGTCCTGACCGGTTTGCACTGCGAGCAACTGGTTCATCATGGCCGTGGACACATCGATGGCAATAGCGGTCTTGACGGTGTCGCCGAAATCGATGATCGCCCCGACACACTGCGGGCGATGCGCATCGATGACGATGTTCGAAGTATTGAAGTCGTTATGCAGTACTTGTTGTCGGCATCCGGCGATCAAACCCTCCACCTCGCCAAAGCGTTCGAGCGCCCGCTCCAGCGAGTGCCGACGCGCGGGCTCGACGACACCATCGAGCAGAGGCTCAAGCACCCGCAGGTGCTGCACATCCCAGCACACCTTGCGGGACTCTGCCGGGTGGACGAAGTCGGCAGTGGCCAGCCTGAGGTGCGCGAGCAATTGGCCGATCTGCTCGCGCCCTTGGGCGTTGAGGGTGGTTTTGTCCAAGGGTGTACCTGGCAGAAAGCTCAGAAGCCTTACCTGCCTTGACTCGTCGCTTGCGGTTACAACAGTGGTCAGGTACCCGCCGTCCAGCGCGGGGTAAACCCTGGGAATCGGCAGCTGGGGTGCCCTGCGCCCGATATGCTGCATGACTTCGATTTGCAGCGACAGCTCAATGGGCGACTCCTGCGGGTTGGCGATCTTGAGCACATAGGACTGACCGCTTGAACAATCGCAGCGAAACGTATCGTCTTTTTCTGTGGCGAATCGCGTCAACTGCGCGCTGATACCAAATTGCTCCAGCACGATACGCCGGCCTTCTTCCAGCGACACTGGCGTGAAAGGCGCCGCCAAATCGCCCTGCAAGGCGATAAGGCTTTCGCTGAACTGATCTTTCCCAATCACTTGCATCGCTGGACTCCTGGGCCGGCAAAGCCGTGCATGGCACGACGTCGATGCGCAGATATTGTGCTACAACTATTTTGATTGGAAGCGAATATTGCAGCTGAAAGGCCTGGTTTTCAGGTGATATCTTTTAAAAAGTCATAATAATCATATGGTTGAAATTATATAAAAAATTTCTAAAAAATTAAATTGTTGTACAGATTTAAAAGAAGCTTGATGGCTTACTGGTGTCCGCACACCCAGTCGTACTAGAATCGAGCACTCTACCGAGCCCCAACCCCCGTCGTGGTTACCATGATTCTTTCCAGCGCAAACATCGAAACATCCCCAGCCAGGCTCTCGGCTGTCGAAGCACTGGCTGCGAAGCTCAAGGCCAGGATCCTGAACGGTGACTTCGAGCCAGGCGAATTCCTGCGGGACGTCAAGATGGCGGAAGAGTATGAAGTGGCGCGCAACACGTTTCGCAGTGCGGCACAGTTGCTGGTGTCATTCGGCTTGCTGCTGAAAGTGCCTCATCGCGGATTCTGCATACCCCAGTTCGGCCCGGACGACATCGTCGACATTGCCCGGCTGCGTGGCGTGCTGGAAACTGAAGCGGTGCGCATGATTATCCTCAATGGCACGGTCCCGGCTGATGCGCTGGACGCCGTGGAAAGACTGCGCAATGCCGCACCCGACACCCCACGCTCCGACATTGTCACCGCTGATGGCGACTTCCACCGAGCGATTATCCGTGCCAGTGGCAGCGCGCGCCTGCAGCGCAGCTATGCCATGCTGGAGAGCGAGATTGAGCTGCTGCTGGTACTGCAACAACCCTGTTATGAGGACCCCAAGCAAATCGTCAAAGACCATGAGCACTTGATAGCCTGCCTTCGCAGCCGTGACTTCGAAACAGCCCGCACGGCGTTCGTCGAGCATTGGGAGGATTTGAGCGCCAAGCTGTTACGCGCACAGTTCGAGAGACGGCAATCGCTGTGAAGCCGTGCAACATCGTTCGTCATTCGATGCTGGGAAATTGCACCCCTACGCCCTGCCCCTCACATCAAAAAAACGGACCTTTTCAACGCAAAGGCGTCAAACCTGGGTATCGCTACCACCGATCAGCCTCATAAGCCCTCGACCCAGGACAACCCATGACCTTCTTCATTTTCCTTCTAGCCTGCTGCGCCGCCGGAGCAACCGGCATCATCTTCAAGCCGGGAGCATGGTACGAATCTCTTGAAAAACCGAGCTTCACCCCGCCTGACTGGGCGTTTCCGGTGGCGTGGACGACGATTTATCTGCTTCTCGCCTGGGCAGGCTATCGCCTGACGCTGATCCCCGGCAGCGAGATCGTGCTGGCCTTGTGGGCGGCTCAAATTGCGCTGAATACGTTGTGGACGCCGGTATTCTTTGGCGCGAACCGCCTCGTTGCTGCGATGGTTGTTCTGGTTTTGTTGTGGATCGTGGTTGCCGCGATGATCGTAATGGCCTCGCAACTGGACATCATCACCGGGCTGATTTTGTTCCCCTACCTGGTCTGGCTCTCGGTGGCAGCGGCGCTGAACTTCTCCATTCTTCGCCACAACCGATAAGTGCCTGACGCTGACTGCCTTATGCGTTCCCCAAGAATATGAGCGGAATATCGATTAACTGAATTCTGTTCCGCTCATCTCGGCATTCATAAGGCGCTACAGCGCGTAGCGCCGACAGTGCTCAAGATAGCCTTGCTCGTGACTGCCGACCAGTTGAACGACACTCGACCATAGCCAGGAGGGAGCGTCCAGGGTATCGGACCGATTGGCTTGCAGATCCCTGATCCACGCCGCGCGTGTGGCCAGGTCCATCTGTCTGGCGTGGGCGTTACCAACCACTTTTGCGAGATACGCTGCGGCCTGCATGGCCTCTTGCTCAGTGAGCTCATCAAGTTCCAGCTTCATGTCCTGAGGAAGCAGCTCACGTATGAAGAACGAATGATCCAGCATTCGCACGGCAACCATTCGGCTACCCAGGCCGGGTGACAGGTTCCGGGCGCCCTCCACTACCCGTTTGCCATTGTCTCTGGGCATGCGAGCCCTCGCCGTACGTGGTGCCGCTGCTGCGACGGCTTCCTTGACGTCGAGCAGGCAGAACTCTTCATCCTCTTCATCGCCAACCCCCATCAGCACTGCGTAGCGAAGCAGCCCCAGAGAGCTGCATCCTTTTACCCAATAGGCGGAGTCGAGTAAGCGCACACGGTCATCCTGGGACCTGCCTTTGAGCGATGTCACCAGCGCATGAATCTCGGGCGTTTCGCAAAGCTCCTTGATTGCATCGCGTTCCGCACGGGACAGTTGCCAGAAATGCTTGCCAAGCGGAATGGTCGGTTGTGTACCTTCGAAACGCTCCTTGGCCAGATGCTTCCAGGTGCGTTGTACCGCGCTACGCATGCCGGCTTTCACTTGTGCAGGACGATCGGGCTCTTCATCGTCGTCGCCCAAAAAAGCTTCTTCGTAGCCCTGCATCATCTCTTCCAGCATTCTTGCCGTGGTAACGCCGGGCAGATCCGAGCCTCGAGCAGCTGTCGCCAACGACAACCCAAGCCTCACCAGGTCATGGGCAGGATTACCGATCACAGCTTGATCGAGGTCGCGGATATGCATGTCGATGCGCCCTCTCGAATCTCCCGTGGGCCCCAGGTTGCCGGCGTGACAATCGCCACAGATCCAGACCGGCGGACCGCTGGGCAGACGTCTGCCCGACTGACTGTGAAGCCACTCATAGAACTGTGCGGTATTGCCTCGCACGAACGCGTGCGCAGACCGCGCCATCTTTAGATTGCGCAGGTTGATGAGGGATTTGAGACGTGTATTTGGGCGAGGCGTTTTCATCGGAAAACCTTGAAGAGGGTTATTCCATTGACTCTTCATGTGACACGAATGTTTCAAGATATTTCATATCTGATCGCTGTTTGTCTTCAGCGTCCAAGCCGGACTCAAACTGCCTCAAGCCCTTTGCCCCCGCAAACTGGCGAGGTCGACCGTCAACAAGAAAAGAAAAAGAGAAAGCAGTGTGTATTCCCGGTCAAAGCGGCCCAGACGACCCGACCGGAAATACACCTGCGCACGCAACGTTACAGCTTGAACTGCGCAACCATGGTATTGAACGAAGTCGCCAGGCGTGACAGTTCCTGACTGGACGCGCTCGTTTGATTGGCACCTGCTGCCGACTGTGCGCTCAGTTCCTGGATGTTGACCAGGTTGCGATCTACTTCGCGTGCCACCTGGGCCTGCTCTTCGGACGCCGAGGCAATCACCATGTTACGCTCGTTGATCATCCCCACGCCGCTGGTGATTTTTTCCAGGGCGCTGCCGGCGCGCTGAGCGAGTTCCTGGGTGTTGGTGGCCGTCGCCAGGCTTTTGCTCATTGCAGCGACCGCACCGTCGGCACCGGACTGCACGGTACCGATCATGCCTTCGATTTCCACCGTTGAAGCCTGGGTGCGGTGCGCCAGAGCGCGCACTTCGTCGGCTACTACAGCAAACCCTCTGCCTTGCTCACCGGCGCGTGCAGCCTCGATGGCAGCGTTCAGCGCGAGCAGGTTGGTCTGTTCCGCGATGCTGCGGATGACCTCAAGCACTTTGCTGATATCCCGGACATGGCCGGCGAGCGTTGTGACCGACCCCGTTGACTCGGTGATCTCGCTGACCATCGTGCCGATGCCCTTGACGGTATTATCCACCTGGCCCCGCCCGTTAGCGGCGTCGGTTGCCAGTGATTTCGACTCCTCCGACGTAGACACCGCATTGCGGGCTACCTCTTCCACAGCCGCCGTCATTTCATTCACTGCCGTTGCAGCCTGTTGAATCTCGTCATTTTGCCGAGTAAGACCGCGGGTGCTTTCTTCCGTGACCGCGCCAAGCTCTTCGGCAGCCGAAGCAAGCTGATCGGACGCGCTGGAAATCTCCTGAATGGTCCGCTTCAAATTGCCCTGCATCGTGCCGATCGCATTGAGCAACTGCCCTGCTTCATCGCCTCGGGTGCTGGAAACGCTCTGGGTCAGGTCACCCGATGCAATACGTTGTGCAATTTCAATAGCGCTTCTCAGCGGCCCGCTAATCATGCGAGTGATCAGAATACCCAACATGATCGCCACCACAAACGCGATGACAACACCCGCGGTCAGCATGAATACCGAGGTGCTTTGCAACCTGTCAGCGGCTTCTGCACCCTCTTTGATTTGGCGCTTGTTGGAGTCGATCATGATCTGCAGATAGCCGCGAGCCTTGTTGAACTCCCCGTCAGCCAGCGCGTTTAAACGAATGCGCGCATCTTCCAGTTTGCCGGCCTGTTGCAGGTCAAAGATATTCTGGGAAGCAGACATATAGGCTGGCATCAAGGCGTCGTACTGATCACCCGCTGCACGTTCATCGTCCTCCAATGGAGTCGCGCGGTAGATGGCATAGACTTTTTGCGCACGCTCAAGCTCGGCGTTGATACTTTGACGCATTTTCTCCGCCGTGGCCGTGTCCTTGGCATCGAGCAAACGGTAAAGCCCGCGGTTATGCGTGGTCAGGGCGGTCATCGTCTCGTTGGTGTTGGCCACTGAAACCAGATTATTCGAGAACGTCAGCTCAAGGGCATCGGAAAGCCGGTTGATACCGAGCATACCCACACCCCCCACAGCCAGTGTGATCACGGCGCAAACGGTGAACGCGGCCATGAGTTTTTTAGCGAAACTGGTGCGATTTATCAGGTTCATTGATTATCCATCATCGTTAAGTAAACGGCTGTCACTACCCGGAAGCCCAGCGGTGCTCATGTAAGCAGTAACAAGAGGGTTCTGCGCGCTACTGCTATAAATCGCTCATCGTTCTATGAAAGCTAGCCATCCAATTATTGTGCCAACGTTGAAACTTGATTTCGCTAGGCGAAAGGTGCTCTAGCGTCGTTGTAACGCGGACACTAGACCGTGAACTTCACAGGTCTTCAAGGATAGAAATCTTAATCATTTAGCACTGACTTTCTGCGATCTATGATCTTATCGGCATGGGGAGGATTTTCTAAATAGGAATGAAAGCTTAGATCACGTCCATTGGCTGTCTTCACTAAGGCACACTGCGATTACGGCTATCCGTTGATAACGGTGTGCGGGCGGTGATCGCTAGAGCCAGTAACCTGCAAGTACAGATAGCTTCCTTTGCAGTAGCTCCCGACTCTTCATGGCCACACCGCCCCCAGGCCCTCCAAGACAGAGGGCACATATAAATTGACAGCAACGGCAATTTGCCACTAATGTGGCGGCCTGCAGATGTATAACCGTCAGCCAACGGATTGAATTACAAGGGAATGTTTAGTATGCACGGTGCGCTCCTTCGTACTGGCAAAAGCGATGAATTCATTGCTGTAGGCGAAACCGGGCAACCTGTCTACAAGGCTGCGTTGCAACTCATTGCCGCCCTCACCCGTAAGTCGCCGTCTCTGGTGAATTTCCTCGCCGTGCCGAAAAGCAACGAGCAAGGCAGCGTCATCGACTGGTACAGCCCTGTTCAAGGTGATGTTGTGCCCTGGAGCTCGGCGACAGAAGCCGAGCGTGAAGTCGCAAGAGCCCAGCTGAATCATTTCAAGACTGCTATCGCTGAGATGAGCTCGACGCTGGTGCAGGCCGGTAACAAGGGCGGCCAAAGCGATCAGATTATTTTCGGCAAGCTGCTGGGGCTGGTCCCGCATGCACCTGCTGACAATTACGTTTACCTGATTGAAGCCACACGCACCAACGCACAAGGCGAAGCCGAGCGTTACACCCAGCCAATTCTGACGTTTTGGGGCTTCGTGCAGAACGAGGGCGACAGGCATCGTGATCCGCTTTACTTCCTGACTCCCCGAGTAGCAGCCCCCGCACCCTCCTCCTTGCCAATAACGCCTGTGTCGGAAGCTCCGGCAGTGCTGCCGTTTGTTGCAGAGCCGGCTCGGCCCTGGTGGCGGCGTTTCTGGTGGCTTTTGCCGTTGCTGCTGATTCTGGCGCTGCTGCTGTTTGGTCTGCTGAGAGGCTGTTTGCCTGTCGTGGACGTGACGTTGCCAACCGTGCCGGTCACCACAGAGAGCATTCAGCTAAAAGACCCGGCAATAGAAAGCAGCGTGGTCAGCGCTACGCCAATGCCCTCTACAGCGAACGTGGCCACTGGCGAGCCTTCTTCTGAAACGCCCGTCCAATCGCCTGCGGTAGCGCCAGTGCCCGAGCCGAAGCCGGAAGTCAGCGAGCCTGTTCCTGCCGAGCAGCCAGAGAAGCAAGAGCCACCACAGTCGCCAGTATCCAGCGCCGAATCTTCCGAGGTCAGCACTCCCGGTGCACCGTTGAGTATTCCACCTGACGCTGCGGAAGGTCCTGCAGAGTTTCTGAACGGGAATTACCGCGCCGGTGCCGGGATCATGGATGCCAAGACTTCCAGGCCGTTACGGCTTGAGTACGCGTTCGAGAAAGGCCAGGGCAAAGTCACTATCCGACGCCCGGATGGCGTGTCTTGCTCCGGCGCGATCAACGCGGCCATGAATGGCGGCAATCTGGCATTGAACAGTCAGGCCCAAGCCAGTTGCACTGACGGTAGCGGCTACGACATGCCTCAGGTGTCCTGCAAACCGGGTGCCCAGAGCATCGCTGATTGTAATGGCAACTATAGCAACACCCAATTTCCCATGTCCATGCGGCGCGAATAAAGGCTGTACCCATGCTGCCAGAACTGACGCAATTTGAAGACACCGTTCACCTGATCAATGACAGCGGAATCCAGTTTCTGGACTTCGCCGTCAAAGTTGATCTGCGTAACGAGCCTGCCGGACGTTTCGCGAAAATGGGCAATACGCTCATCGCGCGTCTGCTGCAGAACCAGGAAACCAAGCAGTACTTCCACTTCGGGCCGGTGGGCACCGCCAACCAGTCCGGTGAGCGGCTGGCGCAATCGCAGGCTCAGGAACGCCTGGTCAGCGAAGTCGATGACGAAGACCTCACGCTGGGCATGCAGTCCAGTTTCAAATTGCTGGACGGCTTGTGGCTGCCAGCACCTGTGTTTCGTTTTTTGCCGCCAGAGCGTTACGACGAAGGTCCGACCAATTGGGCACGTGTTCGTCTGATCGAGCTTGAACAGCCTGATGTCGATGGCAACACCCACCGCCTGACACTGGCATTCGACACGCGCGCGATGGCATCGGCGACGGGTATGCAATACCTGGCACCGACCCGGGACGACATCAATGCCGGCTCGTCCTTCCGCCTGGCGTGCCACGCGCGTCAGAGCCGCTGGTTTCTGGACCAGAAATGGGTGCAGGACTGGCTGGCGGAAATCTACCGTGAAGGCAACCGGCATCGCCCCAGCGAAGATGTTGAAGAAGAGTTGGTCGAGCAGCGGCACATCGGCCACTACCTCAACCTGCTGAACCTCATGGCCAAGCCTATTCCTGAGCAGCGCAGCAGTGAACCGGCACGCGTTGTCGTCCCGGAAATAAAGCTGGCCGCCAATGGCGCAGACTCCATAGACCTGCCGATTCAGGTGGATCTGGTGCTGGACGTAGGCAACTCGCGTACCTGCGGCATTCTGATCGAGAACCACGGGCAGTCCGGCGACGGGATGAAGCACAACTACATCCTGCAGATTCGCGATCTGGTCAACCCTGAGCGGGTCTACAGCCAGCCGTTCGAAAGCCGCGTGGAGTTTGCCCAGGCGTCGTTCGGCAAGGAGAATTTCTCGGTCCAGAGTGGCCGGCATGATGCGTTTCAGTGGCCGACGATTGCTCGTGTCGGCGTCGAAGCCGGGCGGTTGTCGGGCCGTCGGCGTGGTACTGAGGGCTCTACCGGCCTGTCGAGTCCCAAACGCTATCTGTGGGACGAAAACGCCTACACCCACGGTTGGCGATTCAACAATTCCTACGTGCAGACCGACAGCGAGCCCAAAGCTACTGCCGCACCGTTCTCGCACAAGATCACCAAACTCGGTCAGGCGTTCTACAAACTCAAGAATGAGGATGACCGCCTCCCTGCGTTCTCCCCGCAATACTCGCGCAGCTCGTTGATGACCTTCATGCTCGCCGAGGTGCTGACGCAAGCGCTGTTGCAAATCAACAGCCCGGCGCAACGTACGCGCATGGGGCACACCCAACGCCCTCGTCAGTTGTCCAGCATCATCCTGACAGTACCGCCGGGAATGCCGCAGGTAGAACGCAGCCTGCTAAACGACCGGCTGCTTCAGGCGCTGGCGCTGGTCTGGAAATGCATGGGGTGGCACGAAGGTGACCTCGACCCAAGTAAAGCCAAGGGGCTGAATTCGCCAGTACCCGCGCCTCGTGTGCCGCTGCCGCGCATAAAAGTGGAGTGGGATGAAGCGACGTGCGGTCAGCTCGTCTACCTGTACACCGAGATTCGTGAAAACTTTGCCGGCCATGCACAAGAGTTCTTCGACACGCTGGCACGCCCGGACAAGGCCAATCGCGAACACCTGACGCTGGCGAGTATCGATATTGGCGGCGGCACCACCGACCTGGTCATTACGGATTACTCCCTGGAACGCGGTGCAGAACAGGCCAGCGGAAGCAACGTTTCGATCATCCCCGAGCAGCGCTTTCGTGACAGCTTCAAGGTCGCTGGCGATGACATCTTGCTGGACATCATCCAGCGGTTCGTACTGCCTGCTCTGGAACAAGCGCTCAGGGATTTTGGTGTGGTTTCACCGCGCTCGCTCCTGTCGCGACTGTGCGGGGACGAAAGCACCAGCGCTCAGGAAGCCATCCTGCGCCAACAGCTCAACCTGCAAGTGTTCGTACCGCTGGGCCTGCGCTTGCTCAAGGACTACGAAACGTACGACCCTGAATTGCCAAGCCCGGTTCACGACTACCTCTTTGCTGATTTGCTGGAAAAAGATGCGATCAGTGAACGTATTCGCGAATACGTGGCCGGTGGCGTACGACGCATTGATGGTGGCCGTGATGGCTTCGAGCTGGGTCAGGTCGTGCTGCGTATCGATCTGCCAGCCATTCATCAGGCTTTCCTCAAAGGCCAGATCAACCTGAGCAAGATCCTTGATGCATTGTGCGAAGTGGTCTTCCAGTACCCTTGCGACGCGCTGCTGCTGACCGGCCGTCCTTCGCGCCTGCCAGGCGTGCAGGCTTACATACGCCGCAAAGTGCCGTTGCCACCGGGGCGCATCGTGCCCATGAACGGTTATCGTACCGGCGGGTGGTACCCCTTCCACCGCAATGGCCAGATTGACGACCCCAAGAGCACGGCTGCGGTCGGCGCGATGCTGTGCCTGCTCAGCGAGCAGCGCAAAGTGTCGAACTTCTATTTCAGTGTGGGCCGGCTCAAGCCGTATTCGACCATGCGCCATATCGGCAAGCTGGACGAAAACAATCTGGTCATCGATCACGACATGCTTTATCGCGATGTGATCAAAAGCGACGCGCAAGGCAACGAATTCCTGCAATTGCACGAGCCGCAACTCGACGGTCCGCAGTTGCGGGTGCTGGGCAAAACCCGTCTGGGTTATCGACAGCTCAACGCCGAGCGCTGGGTCGCGGCGCCCTTGTATCTGATCGAACTCACCGAGCGCGGCACGCGAAAACTGGTGGGCAAACCGACCAAGGACGGCAAGGAAGCCTGCCTGCTGCTGCGTTTTCGAGTTGATGGCGCAGATGCCGACCGTGGCGATGCAGAGATCATCGCCGAAACCCTGGTGATCGACGACAACATCGAAAGTAACACCGGCGAGTCCTTTGATCGCAAGGACGTGAAACTACAGCTCTACACCATGTTGAGCGCCGAAGGTGGTGCCTCCAACTATTGGCTCGACAGCGGGAGCGTGAGTCCGAAATGACTACTCTGACCACCAGACAGATACAACTCGCCCATGCCTGGACATCCGTTCACACCGGTGCTGGCCTGGCCCTGGACTGGGTCGCCAATGTGGCCGAAAAGGTCGAAGAAGTGGCCACCAAGGCCGACGCCCTCAGCCGTGACTTGCACCGCGCGCGCAACCTGTCCCGCAGCCTGGGGCGGGTTTCGACGACGCCCATGGGTATCGGTTTCTTTGGCCTGTCGCAAGCTGGCAAGAGCTACCTGATTTCCGCCTTGGCGGCGGACGAGAAAGGCCAGTTGCTAACCCGGCTGGGTACTCAGCAACTGGACTTCATCAAGCACGTGAACCCGGTGGGCGGCGGCAAGGAGGCTACCGGTCTGGTCACGCGATTCACCCGCACTGCTGCCCCAAGCCTGGACCCTCACTTTCCGGTTGAGCTGCGTCTGTTTCGCGAGGTCGAGATCGCAATCATCCTGGCCAACGCCTGGTTTGAAGACTTCGATCATCAACGCCTTGACAGTCAAGTCACCGATGCGCAAATAGAGGCTGTTCTGCAGCGCTTCGAAGCACAATTGGCAGCGGCTCCAACACCCGGAGTCAGCAGTGACGATGTGGTACTGCTCTGGGATTACCTGGAGCATCATTACGCTAACGCCATGCGCCCGCTGAACGCGCGCTATTGGCCTTGCGTGATAAAACTGGCTCCGCGATTGTCCGTACGCGAACGCGCCCAGTTGTTCGAGCCGCTGTGGGGCGGCATAGGCAAAATGACCGAAACCTATGAACAACTGGCCTCTGCCCTGCACCGCCTGGGTCTGGCGGAGACGGTCTTTACGCCTATCAGCGCACTGGTCACCGAGCGTGACGGGCAACTGGTGCAAAGCAACAGCATCATCAACGTCGATATTCTCAGCCGTCTTGGTGGTAGTGCGGATTCACCCATAGAGGTGCGTCCAGCCCATGATGGCACCTTGCGCCCCGCCGTATCGGTGAACAGGGCCGAGCTGGCGGCGCTTACCAACGAGCTTATTTTTCGTCTGGACAACGAGCCGGCCAACGCGATTGTCAACAGCGTCGATCTGCTCGACTTCCCGGGCTACCGCAGCCGCCAAAATCTGATGAGCATCAACGAGGCCAGCGAAGTCGACAGCAATGGCACCGCCAACAATCCGGTCGCCCGGCTACTGCTGCGCGGCAAGGTCGCTTACTTGTTCGAACGCTACACCAACGAGCAGGAAATGAACGCGCTGGTGATGTGCACCAGCACCTTCAAGCAGAGCGAAGTGGTGAGCGTCGGTCCAGTGCTCAAGAGCTGGATCGACAAGACCCAGGGCACTAGTCCCCAGCAGCGCGATGGCCGTGCCAGCGGGCTGATCTGGGCGTTGACGATGTGTGACGGCTTTATCGGCGGCGCGCTCAACGGCGAGACCGTGCAGTTTCCCGAAGGCTGCGACAACATGCTCAAACTGACCATGATCGAGCGATTCGGCAACGAAGACTGGATGAAGCAATGGGGCAGCACGCCCTTCAAGAACACCTATCTGGTGCGCAAGCCGCGCTTCAAGACCAGCTTCATCGAGTTGGCGGCGGACGGTGAAGAACGCGCTTACAGCGACTCATCGCACACTGCGCTACAGGCTCTGCAACACGCGTTCAGCAACAGTGAGCTGGTCAAACGCCATGTGGCGGAGCCGCAGGAAGCCTGGCAAGCGATGCTTACGCTGAACGACGGCGGCATGACCCGTTTCAGCTCGGCGTTCAGTCCGATCGCCAACATCGACTTCAAGTTACAGCGTATTGCCGAGCAACTGGACGAGTTGATGGTGCAATTACTGCCGCGCCTGGAGGAGTACTACGAAGCCGGTGGCGAAGACGAACGGGCCAAGAAGAAGGTCATCGCCAACATGATTGCCCGTCCGTTCGCGACGACGCCGCACGGTAAGCATGTACTTGGCGAACTGCTCGGTTACATGGCGCTGCCAGAACAGCAGTTGCGCGACCTTTACCTGAACGGTGATTTCGGCAGCCCTGCCAGTGACGTCACTGCAGTGGTGCAGGCTGTCGGCAAGCCTGAAGTGGAATACGACATATTCGGCGAGGCCATCGCATCGACTGCCACGGTTGAAACGCCCGCAGCAGCGGCCATAGCGCCGCAATACCAGAGCCACGAACACCGCTTCGCCAGAGCCGCATTCGACCTGTGGGCAACGCACCTGCGAAACCTCAGCCGGCGCCAGCACCTGCTGGACCTTTTGGAGCTGCCCGCCGAGGCCATCGCCCTGCTGGTCAAGGAACTGGTGGTCTGCGCCGAGCGCCTGGACTTGCCGTTGCAGCTCAGCAACGCGCTGCTCAAACGTGCCCAGAGCGGTGTGCGCAGAGAAAACCTGGTGCAGCGCCAGGTGCTGACCGCGCAACTGCTGCTCAACGACTTCGCCGCCTGGTTCGGGCACACCGCCCAGCCTGCGGGTCAGCGGCCAACGGGCCTGCTGGGTGCCAAACAACCGTTGTTTGCCTTTTATCAAAAGGAAATGCCAGGTCGCTTCCCGCACCTCGCAGCGCAAGCCGACGACCAGAGCGTGATTTTCGCTGATGACTGGATTTCTGGCATTGCCATTCATACCCAGAAAAACGTCGGTCACCGCAAAGGCAAAGAAATCACTCCTGAGCAAAACGAGGCCATGGGCCGCGTTATCCAGGCGTTCAAAGCGAGATAATTCATGTCCATCACAATCAAACTCTCACCGCTGGCAAGTCCGGTTCCCGGCTGTGGCTTTCTCCAGGTACGTGGCTGGGAGCATGATGTAGGCAATCTGGAATTTGCTATCCAGCGCAACCAGGACGACTACTACCTGCAGCACAGCCAGCAATGGGCCAATGCGCCCTGCTGGTTCGCCCAGCATTTTGTGGAAGACGCCCAAGGCGATTCGATCAGCCATGAGGTAGGTCCGGATATTGTCGACCCACTTCTGCAGAATTCGGCAACCGGGGTATTCAATTTTCGTTTGCGCAACCCAGATGGCAGCGGCGAAGACGATAATCCGATGAAGCTGATGGAGGGCCTGGCCCTGTCCGGCGCGGGTAGTGCTACTGGACCCGGTGCCGCGCAAACCACCGTCAGCCTCGCCGCAGCGTCACAAACAGCACTTCCGGTAGTGGACCCTGCTTCGTCGCCATTGCCTGAACCAGCCGAGCCGGCATTGCCGGACCCGGTTGTCGAGCCAGTCACTCCGATACCGGCGCCCGAGAAGCAAAACCGCAAGGTATTGCTGCTGATTATCGGTCTGGCATTGCTTGCGATCATCGCGGCGGGCCTGTGGTTCTTGCTCAAAAAAGCACCTGCCCCCGAGCCCGCCGTTGCGACGACAACTCCTGCGGCTGTGGCTCCCGCTGCCGCTGCGCCCTGCAGCGTAGAAGCGTTAAACAGCGAAAACGAGTTGAGTTTTGTTCAAGGCTGCATCAAGCAGGCGCCTGACAGCGCAACCCTGTTGAACGTCATCGGTCTAGCCAAAAACAACAAGCAGTGCGGTGTCGCCCAGCGCCTTTACGCGAATCGCGCCCAGGCCGGCAACGTCGAAGTGGCTCAGGCCTATGCGCGTGAGTACGACCCTAAATACCTGCAACCCAGCGCTTGTTTCACCACCCCTGACAACGCCACTGCCGCTTACTGGTACGAAACCATCCTGGGTTATCAGGCAGATAACGCAGAAGCCGCTCAGCGCCTGAAGGAGCTCAAGCCGTGACAGTGCGTAATTTTTCACTGACCCTCATAGCCTGCGCGTGTCTGGGGTCCGGCTGGGCCTCGGCGGCCGACAAACCGTTGTTGCAGGAAGGCAAAAAGACCCTGTTCCAGCGCGTGCTTACGACTCCGGGTTGCCACCTGAGTGCAGCCGCTGGCGGCCCTGCCGGTGCCGAGCAGCCTCCTTTCAGTCGTTTCTATGTTTACGAGCATGCCAATCCAGGCAATGCCGACTGGATCAAGGTCGGCCCGGACAGCTTCGGCAAAATCTCCGGCTGGCTGCCGACAGCATGCACCGTGGATTGGAAAATGCAGCTCACCCTCGCATTCACCAACCCGGCCAATCGCGACCGGTTGATGTTTTTCAAAGAACGCAAAACGCTTGAAAGCATTCTGGATGCACCGGATCCGGTAAGCCTTGTCGCACCGCTACGCGCTAAGCTCAAACAAAGCACAGTGGCACCAGGCGTGCTGGCCCAAGAGCCGGAATACTTCATCGACATGCAGAAGCAGTTTTATTTGCTGCCGGTTCTCAGCGGCGAAGAAGTCATGACCGAAGCGGGTTTTCGCACTCGCATCCTCAATGTGGCGTCGGTGAGCAAGGCTGATGCAGTTACAGCCGCAGCTGCTCAACAGGCCCAGTCCGGAGCGAGTCCGGGCCAGGCGCAGGCAGTGGCAAACGCCACCAGCCAGCTCAAAGAGTTCAGTGCCGCGGTAGTGTTCGTGATTGACTCGACCATTTCCATGGACCCCTACATCGAGCGGACCCGAGAAGCGATCAGCAAGGTATACGCGCAGATTGCCAAAGAGAACCTCGGGCGGCAGGTGAAGTTCGGTCTGGTGGCATTTCGTTCCAGTACCCAGGCTGTGCCAGGGCTGGAATACGTGACCAAGATGTATGCCGACCCCAATACCGTAAAAGACGGTGCGGATTTCCTTGCCAAAGCCGCGGACCTGAAACAGGCCAAAGTGTCGAGCAAGAGCTTCAATGAAGACTCCTACGCCGGTGTCATGCAAGCCATCGACAAGGTCGACTGGAGCCCGTTCGGTGCGCGCTATGTGGTATTGATCACCGATGCGGGCGCGCTGGATGGCGATGACAAGCTATCCGGGACCGGGCTGAACGCCGAGCAGGTACGGATCGAAGCCAGCAACCCGGGCGTCGCCATTTACACCCTGCACCTGAAGACGGCGGCAGGTGCCAAGGACCACGCCAAGGCAGAAGCGCAGTATCAGGCGTTGTCCACTTACACGGGCACCAACACCTCGCTTTATTACCCGGTTGATGCAGGTGATCTGGATGCCTTTGGCAGCAAGGTCGACGCGCTGGCCAGCGCTATCACCGGTCAGGTCAAAGCCGCCTACATGGGCGACGACGCTATTGGAAGTGCAATGAACTCCAAGGCCGCGCCTGCCGAGCAGAAAATGCTCGATGATGCTGCTCTTATAGGTCATGCCATGCGCCTGGCTTATCTCGGAGAAAAAACCGGCGCCCAGGCACCGCCAGTCTTCCAAGCATGGATTGCCGACCGCGACCCGATCAAGCAGAACGTCCCGACCACCGATGTGCGGGTCCTGCTGACCAAGTCACAGCTCAGCGACCTCAGTGACGTGCTCAAGAAAATTCTTGATGCCGCCAATGAAGGCCTTATTTCGCCAAGCGAAATGTTCGAACGGTTACGCTCGGTTGCCGCCACCATGGGGACCGATCCCAATCAGCTTAAGCAGGACGGTACTGCCAAGCTCTCGGAACTGGGTGTGCTGGGAGAATACCTGGACGATCTGCCTTACCACAGTGAAGTCCTCAACCTCGATGAAGAAACCTGGAAAAGCTGGGATGGTCTCGCTCAGGAGAAATTCATCCGCACCCTGTCGACCAAGCTGCGCCATTACCAGGTATACAACGCAGATGTGGACCGCTGGGTGCCGTTGGCCGAGGGCAGTGATGCCCGTGACAACGTCTATCCGGTACCACTGGAAATGATGCCCTGACATGCTCCGGATCAAAGGACTGAATGTGCAGCGAGGGAGCGGCGTACAGGCACATCGGGTACAGCTGCCCGAGCTGAGTCTGGCTCGTGGGCAGGTCATGGCGATTACCGGCGAAAGTGGTTGCGGCAAGAGCACCCTGCTCGAGGCTCTTGGCTTGCTGCTGGCGCCTGAAAGCGTCGCGCACTATTGCCTTGATGGTATGGACATCGCGGCTTTGCTTAAGGCTGATGATCAACCTGCACTGGCTGATGTAAGAGCGCGATCATTAGGCTTTGTTCTGCAAAGCGGCGGACTGCTGCCGTTTCTCAACGCCCGGGACAACATCAATCTGCCCCGTCGGCTACTGGGTCTGGCCAGCAAAAGTGATCACGTTGAACGAGCCATTGCTGCGCTGCACCTGGAGACGTTGCTGGACCAATTTCCGCAGGCTCTGTCTATCGGCGAACGTCAACGCGTGGCCTGCGTGCGCGCCATTGCCCATCAGCCGCGCCTGATACTCGCCGACGAACCTACAGCTGCCCTGGATCCACATAACGCCCGTCAGCTGTTCGAGCTGTTATTGGGCCTGGTCGGTGAGCTGGGTTTGAGTGCTCTTATTGTTTCGCACGATTGGCAACTGGTGAACAGCTTTGGCATCACCCGTTTGAATGCCGTCAGCCTGCCTGGAGTGACGCGTTTTGAAACGTCCCTTTGAGCGCCTCGGCCTTCTGGCAACCCTGGCCATTGCAGACTTGTGGCATGACCGCAAAGTGTCGCTGTGCATTGCGGCTTCGCTGGTCGCCGTCATCGCCCCGCTGTTACTGCTGTTCGGGCTCAAACACGGCGTGGTCGGCCAGTTGCAGGCAGAACTGTTGCGTGACCCGCGCAACCTGGAGATCAAGTTGCTCAGCAGCGGCAACTACGACGAACGGTGGCTCAGTAGTCTTCAGCAGCGACCCGAAACCGGCTTTGCCCTTGGGATGACTCGCTCGCTTAACACCCAGGCCGACCTCATCGGCAGCGGTGGTCGCTTTGTAGACAATGCGGAAATCCTGCCAACAGGGCTCGGCGATCCGTTGCTGGGTAAGCATGCCAGTGCGCTTCTGCCCGACCAGGTCATTCTCAGCGAAGCAGCTGCCAGACGTCTGATATTGGCCGTTGGCGACACTCTGCGCCTGGTCGTTCAGCGGCGTCTCGACGGGGTATCCGAGCGTGGCGAGGCTACCCTGACCCTGATCGATATTCTGCCGGCAGCCAGCTTTTCGCGACCTGCCGCATTTGCTCATCCCGATCTCTTGCTGCAGCTGGAGCGTTTTCGGGACGGTTTTGCAATTTCTGCGTTGGGCGCCACCAGCGGCCAGGCAGACGAGCATCTGACGCCCCGCTACGCCCGCGCCCGTCTGTACGCCCGTGATATCGACAGCGTCGCGCCACTGGAGCGCTGGTTGAATGCTCAACATATCGAAACAGGAAGCCGGCTGGCTGATATCGACAATGTAAAAGCCATCAATCATGTGCTCGGCGTGATCTTCGGGGTTATCGCCGGGGCCGCTTTGTTGGGCTGTATCGCTTCGCTTATAGGTGCCTTCCTCGCCAACATTGATCGCAAACGCCGCAGCCTCGCATTGCTGCGGCTGATGGGGTTCACAGCCCCCGCAGTGGCGGGTTATCTGGTTCTGCAGGCATTGCTGCTGGCCGCGGTTGGCTACCTGGGAGGACTGGGTTTCTACTTTGCGGGTAGTGAGGCGTTCAATCACCTGCTGGGCGGCCAGCGCATCACCGGCGGTTTCATTTGCCAGATCACCCCCTTTCACGGCCTTGCCGCACTGGCGCTTGCGTTGGTGGTTTCAGCGCTGGTCGCGCTGGCAGGTGCCACCCGAGCCATCCGAATTCAACCTGCGGAGAGTCTGCGTGAACTCTAAATACTGGGGCCAGGTGCTCTTTCTACCCTTCACCCTGATCTGTTTTCAGACGTTTGCCGCGACTTGGGATGAGAAACTCTACAACCCGATGCCTGACGCTGAAGACGTAGTGCTGCCTATGCCGTGTGATGGCGCCATGGTCTTTCGCAAGGTATTTATCCCGCTGGCCGGTCCGCTTGATGATTATCCAATCAATATCGGTGGCGATAACGCCGAATATGGCTACGTAGAACAGACTCGTCCGGCCTTTATTGCAGGCAGCTTCACTAACGAAAAAGACGCTAAATCACGTTACTACCTGTTGGCGAAGTACGAGATGACTGCGCTGCAATACAGCGCACTAACACAGGCAGAATGTCCGACACCGTCGAACAAGCAGCGCTTGCCCATAGTCTCGTTGAGCTGGATACAGGCTATGGACGCCGCCGATAAATACAATGTCTGGCTACGCGAAAATGCCGCAGACAAACTGCCGAAAGAAGATGGTATAGCTGGGTTTTTACGCTTGCCGACTGAGGTCGAGTGGGAGTTTGCGGCGCGCGGAGGCTTGAGCGTCAGTACTGCGGAGTTTCGTGACCTGAGGTACCCGATGCCGGAAGGCTTAAACGCCTACGAATGGTTCGCCGGGACGCAATCTTCCAATGGTCAGTTGCAACTGGCCGGTTTGCTCAAGCCGAACCCGCTTGGTCTGCACGACATGCTTGGCAATGTCGACGAGATGATGTTCGAGCCGTTCCGACTGAACAAGCTTGACCGCCAACATGGCCAGGCTGGCGGCTATGTAGTGCGCGGCGGTGACTACCGCACAGCGCAAGGCGAGCTGCGCAGTTCGCTGCGCAAAGAGCGCAACTACTATGATGCAAAAGCCGCAGCCACCAGCAAAACCACTGGCGTACGCCTGGCATTGGCGTCCAGCACGTTGACCTCCCGCGAGCGTGTCAGCAGCATCGAGAGCAGTTGGAAAAAGCTTGGCACCGGCAGTGGAGAGGCTGGCCAAACTGAGGACAAGAATGCCGTGCAGACGCTTGGAACGTTGGCCTCGGGCGTATCCGACGAAGCATTGAAAGAAAAGCTCAAAGCGTTGGAAAACCAGTTGCGCGCGAGTAACCAGCAACAGGAGGAAACTCGCGATCAGGCGATTCGCGCCAGCCTGAATCTTGGTGCCTTTCTGTGCACGAAAATGCTCGACGATGGCAAATACCTCGACTTCCTGCAGAAAAACTACGCACTCAACTGCTCTGCCGCCGAGCAGGATGCCAGTTGCCCGATGCGTAAAGGCAAGCTCGACGAGCAAAAAGACCGACTGCACAAGCTAAGCCGCTACTACGCAAGTAGCCTGGTAGATTCCGCGACCCTCTACGGAGAGCCTTTGCTGGCGCGGCAAATACCGGTCATGGGCGAAATCATCAGTCCCAACGAACAGCTCAAGGAGCTCAAGCCTTATTTGCAGACCCACTGGGTCAATCAACAGGCTTTTCTGAAAACCCAGAAAATAGACACCGATGCATGGCTGAACCGCTGTAAGGCAGTCCAGTAATTCGTCGTCAGGATTAATCAAGGAGCAACAGTATGGAACATGTACGTCGTCATCTGCCGAGGGCCATGTTGGGCCTGATCATCTCCGTCAGTATGGTGCTGTCCGGCTGCGCCAACAATGGCACTGGCAGCAGCCTGCTTGGCTCAGGCACCGCCCCCGATCCACGTCTGACCAAAAGTACCGATTCGTCATTTTTCTCTACTTCTGGCCTCACCGCCTGCGCGGCTGCTGCAGGCGTAGGTATTCTGGCCTGTGCCGTTGCGAGTCCCAGCGACAAGGTAAAATGCATGGTTGTGGCGGGTATTGCTGCTTGCGGCGTCGCTATGGGGGCGAACTATTACTATGACTACCGCCGCAGCAAGTATTCCGACACCACCCAACGCCTGCAGTTGATGAGTGACGATGTAAAAGCCGACACCGAAAAAGTTGCCCAGCGTACGTACACGCTGCAGCAGGTTATCAACGACGACAAAGAGCGCATCGCAGGTATTCAGAAATCGATCAAAACCAAGACTCTGGACAAAGCCAAGGCTCAGCAAGAGATCGCCAGTGTCGACAGCAACCTGGCTCAGATGAATAAAGACCTGACCGGCATGCGTTCCAAAGTAGCGGAATACAAGAAGACCGCTGACCTTGAGCGCGCCAATAGTGGCGGCACACAGGTCGCTGCAATCGACGGTGATATCAGCAAAATGAACAGCAAGGTCGCGTCTTTGCAAAAAGAAGTGGACGGCCTTTACAGCCAGCGCCAAGCCATCACATTGGGTTGAACTGAACATGAATATTAGAGCACTGATTGCCAGCTCGGCCCTGTTGCTTATGGCCGGTTGTGCCACTCAACCCGGCAGCTGTGATTCAAACAACGCCGAGGCGAGCCTGATCACCAAGATGAACTGCGACCATTCCGGTGGTTACAGCGATCAGGTCCGCAAACGCGAGCAGGCGCTGACCGATGCACGCGCTGAAAACGCCTCCTTTCGCGACGTGTACAACGCCCTGCAAGAGCAGCGACACTCGACCAGCAAGAGCCTTGCCGAGCAACAAAGGCAACAGGCGACGCTGGACAGTTCAATGAGCAAGCTCTTGAGCCAGCTCAAGGCCCGGCATGCCGACAAGGCGCAGGTGCAACAACAGATCGCAGATCTTGAAAAACAGATGGCCGACAAGAAAAAGGTTGTCGCCAGTGCCGACCCGGCAGTGGTCGAGGCACGCCAGCAAGAACTCAAAGCTCTGCAGCAGAAGGTTTCCAGACTGCAGCTAAGTCTGGGTTACGAATAAAGCGTAAATATCTTCAGAGGCCCCATGGGGCCTTATCTGATCCGGGACCGGTCCCATGCAACGCATCACTATCGACGCCACGTCCCACCCTGCCGAGCTGCTGAACACACTGGAGAGCAAGGTTGCGTTGCTGCGTCGCCAATTTCCGCCCAGCGTGTCCAGCCTGTTTGCCATTCCGCGTGCGGGTACCGACGGCACGCTGCAATGGTGGTCTGAACTAGGCGGTCAGCCCCTGCCGTATCACAGCCTCGACGCTGGCGCGCAACAGGCGTTGCTCGCACGCTACCTGCAGCGCCAGCAAGCCATTGTGCAGTTGGCGGATGAGCTGCAGGCGCGCGATAGAGCTGATGAGGCCAATAGCCTTCGTACGCTTGTCGGCGCCCCTGCGCTGAACAACCTTTATAGTCTCAATGACGAGCCTGTAGTCATCCGCTGGGGTATGGCGCAGCCAGTGGCCCCTGCAATCCCGTCGACATTACCAGTGTCATCACTCGCCAGCCCGGCATCAAGGCGATGGTGGCTGCGTATTCCGGTTTTGCTGCTATTGCTGCCGTTACTGTTGATACTACTGTGGCTGCTATGGGCATGGCGCGGGAGCGTATGGAACGTGTTCAACACGGCCCCTATGGGTAATTACTCATGCACACAGGGTGTGCCCGCCCCTGACTTTGCCGTGGTGCTGGATACTTCCGGCTCGATGAATCTGAACATCGATACGTCTTCTGAAGACGAGGCCTGGATGTATCAGGTCGGTGGCGCGCTCCCCGCCGACAACCCGAGAAAAGCTCGCGTGCTGGCTGAACCGACTCGCCTGACTGTCGCCAAGCAAGCCTTTGGCGCGATGCTCGGGCAACTGCACCCAGACGTTGATACACGCTTGATCACTTTTCAAGGCTGTGAGGGCACGGTCGATCAAGGCGTGTTCCAGCGTGATGCGCGTCAGCAATTGCTGGCCGGGGTTGGAAAACTCAGCGCAGACGGGGGCACGCCATTAGTCGCCAGCCTTATCAAGGCGGCAAGTCTGGTGGACGGGCGTTTTAAAGATGCCTTGGTGGTCATGTTTGTCGATGGCGAGGACGGTTGTGGGCAAAACGCTTGCGAGGTGTCCGCCCGTATCGCCCGTCAGCAGCCAAGATTGCGGATCAATGTTGTCAATATCAGCGATAGCAAACTTTCAAACTGTATCGCTGAAAATACCGGTGGCCGTGTATATGCCGCGCGCGAAGCGGGAGAGGTACAAAGGATGCTGCGCGAAGCCATGGAAGAAGTCGCAGCGGCCCCCGCGTGTACAGAGAAAAAAATCCCCGGCGAGTGATATGGCCATGCACCCGAGGCGCGCGCAAGGTACGCGCGCTCGATCAGGACTCGTGCGCGTGTCACCTTGACCCGCCCCCTTCTAATCGTGAGTCTGGCGAGGCCTGCTAAACCATCTTTTGAATGTCTCATGACCATCATCGACATAAGTAAAGATAACGGGCACTACCAACAGGCTTAGTACGGTCGAGGCCAACAGTCCGCCGATAACGACCACCGCCATCGGTTGACGGAAACCTGATTCGCCGCCCCATCCCAGTGCGGTCGGCAACATGCCCGCGCCCATTGCGATGGTGGTCATCAGGATCGGCCGGGCGCGTTTGTGACAGGCGTCGATCAACGCTTCATAGCGGCTCACGGTGGGTGCGCGGCGAGCCATGATTGCGTATTCCACCAGCAGGATCGAGTTCTTGGTCACGATCCCCATCAGCATCAGCAAACCAATGACCGACGCCATGGAAAAACTCATTCCGCCGATCAACAGTGCCAACAGTGCGCCGCCAAGCGATAGGGGGAGCGCCGAAAGGATTGTCAGCGGCTGCATGAAGTCATGGAACAGCAGCACCAGCACCGCGTAGATACAGAATACGCCGACGGCCATCGCCAGGCTGAAGTTGCCAAACAGCTCGCTCATCAACTGCAACTCGCCCTGCTCCACCAGTTTCACTTGCGCTGGCAGGTTCTGCATGGCCGGCAACTGCCTGGCCTGCTCCATCACTTCGCCCAGATTGCTGCCATTGAGTTCGATGGACAGTGTGATATTGCGCAAGCGGTCGATACGATCAATCTCCGCGGGACCGCTGCCCATGCTGAGCTCTCCCAGCGACGCCAGCGCAATCTGGCCATCACGCCCCTTGATCCGTAGCTGAGCGAGGCTCTGCAGGTCGGTGCGTACTTGCGGCTGCATGCGCACCCGCACATTGACCTGGCGCTGGGACAGATTGATCTTGCCCAAGGACGAACTGTATTCGCCGTAGGTGGCCATGCGCAGGGTGTCGGCGATGTCCTGGCTACTGATGCCCTGCTCCGCCGCCCGGAAAACATCCGGGCGCATCTGGATTTCCGGCCGTTGCACTGCAGCACTCGAGGTGACGTTGCCGATGCCCTTTATCTGGCGCAACTGCGGTTCAAGAGCGGCGGCAGTGCGCTCCAGCAAATCGCCGTCATCGCTGGCAAGGACAATGTCCAGACGTTCTCCGCTGCCGTCACCACCGACCGTTACCCGCACACCGGGCAAGCTGCGCAGACTTTCACGCATGCTCGCTTCCACTTGCGACTGTTTCAGTGCGCGCTGGTCACGCGGCAGCAGATCGACGGTCAGTTTCGCGTCCCGATCACCTGCACCGCCCGCATCGCCGCTGCCCGCCGCGATGAAGACGTGAGCCACTTCAGGAATCGCGCGTAAACGCTTTTCAGCCTGCAAGGCAATCTCACCGGTCTGAGCCAGACTGGTGCCGGGCGGCAATTCCAGGCTGACGGTGCTGCTGGCAATATCCTGAGCAGGCAGAAAGCTGGTTGGCAGCAACGGGATCAGCGCCAGCGAGCCGATAAACAAAGCACCAACAATGGCCATGGTGGTCTTGCGGCGACTAAGGCTGGTGTGAATCCAGCCCAGGTAACGTCTCATCAAACCGCTGTCATGCTCGCCATGCGGCCGTGCCTTGAGCAAATACGCCGCCATCATCGGCGTCAGAAGGCGGGCGACCAGCAACGAAAACATCAACGCAGCGCTGGCCGTCACGCCGAATTGGCGAAACAGTTTGCCGGAAATCCCGCCCATGAAAGCAGTCGGCAGAAACACCGCGACCAGGGTCACGGTCGTTGCTAATACGGCAAGGCCGATCTCGTCGGACGCCTCGATTGCCGCCTGTCGCGGGGTTTTGCCCATGCGCAGGTGTCGAGCAATGTTTTCGACCTCAACAATTGCATCGTCGACCAGAATGCCGATTACCAGCGCCAGCGCCAGCAGCGAAACGGTATTGAGGCTAAAGCCGGCAAAATACATGACGCCGAAGGTCGGGATGATCGACAAAGGCAATGCCGTGGCCACGATAATGGTCGCTCGCCAGTCACGCAGGAACCACCAGACCACCAGCACCGCCAGTAACATGCCTTCGTAGAGCAGCGCCATGGAGCCACGATAGTTTTCCATTACCGGCTCGACGGCATTACTCGCCTCTTCAATGTGCACGTCAGGGTGTTGCCTGGCGAACTCACTGACTGCCTGGCGCAAGTCCCTGGTCACACCTACGTCGGAAAAGCCCAGTGAGCGGATGACCTGAAAGCCAATTACCGGTTTGCCGTCGCGATACGCCAAGGTGTTGCGCTCGGCATGGGTATCACGCACGGTGGCCAACTGCTGCACAGCGAGCATCCGTCCATCGCTGACAGGAATGCGGATAGCACCCAGCGCCGCCGGGTCGTCAATGCCGCCGAGGACACGCAGCGCCTGTTGACCGCTGCCCAGATCGCCTTGACCACCGGAGTTATCTTTCTGCATCGCCCGCAGACGATTCGCAATGTCTGTCACGCTCAGACCCAGACCGGCCATCAGCGTGGGGTCAAGGTCAACCTGGACTTCGCGGTCCACGCCGCCCACGCGGCTGATCTTCGCGACACCACGCACGGTCAGAAGCTGTTTGCTCAACTCATTGTCGACAAACCATGACAACGCTTCTTCGTCCATACGTGGCGCATCGACCACATAGGTCAGCAACGCTGTGGTATTGGTGGTCAGACGCGTTACCGACGGCGTATCGAGGTTGGCTTGCAACTCAGCCGCAGCGCTGTCCACCGCATTGCGCACTTCGTTGAGGGCTTCGTTGCCATCCTTGTCAATCTCGAAGATGACATTGATGAGGACACTGCCTTCGGAAATTTTCGTAGTGACGTGCTTGAGCAGGCGCAGCGATGTCAGCTTGTCTTCGAGCTTGCGCGCGACTTCGGTTTCCAGTTGCTCGGGGGCGGCGCCTTCCAGTGAGGCACTGATAACCACTGCAGGCAGATCGGTGTCGGGAAAGTCCTGGATACCGAGACGTTCGAATCCGAGGAAACCAAACAGGGTCAGCAGTAAAAACAGCATGACCGCCGGGACCGGGTAACGAATCGACAACGCGGAGATATTCATTGCGCACGGGCCTCGGCGTTGACCAGCGTCACGCTGGCCCCGTCATTGAGGAAGGCCCCACCGCTGCGGACGATCTGCGCCTGCTCTGCCAGGCCTCCGACGATTTCCAGCGCCGATCCACGACGTCGGCCGATCTCGACCACGCGTTGGCTGACGCGCATGTCTTGGCCCAGCACAAACACATAAGAGTGCCCGTCGCGCAGGATCACGCTGGTGTCCGGAACCGTCAGCGCCGGGCTTGAAGGCAGTTCGATGCGACCGCTGGCGTACATGCCGGCGCGGGCCACAGCCCCCACCGGCAGGGAAACGTAGACCAGCGCCCTGCTGGTCTTGCCATCGAGCACTGGCGAGACCAGGCGCACGCGTCCCTGGACCTCGATACCGCCCGGCAACATCACCCGGGCCAGCTGGCCAGGCTTAACGCCCGGCAGTTGCTGGGCGTCCAGTTCTGCCTGCCACTCGATCCGGCCATCCCGGATCATCCTGAACATCTCGCTGCCCGCCGACACCACGTCGCCAAGCAAGGCCTTGCGCCCGGAAATGATCCCGTCATCCACCGCGACGATGCGCGTCTGCGTGAGTTTGATCCGGATGCTGCGCAGATCGGCATTCGCCGAGGCCAGGTTGGCTTCGGCGGTCTGTACCTTGACCCGGTACTCTTCCAGTTGCTGCTCGGACAAGGCCCCGCTCTGTCCGACCACCGCCGCACGTCGCGCATTGGAACGGGCTTCCTGCAATTGTGCAGTGGCTTGGGCGACCGCCGACTTCTGCTTGTTTTCCTCGGCCAGCACGCTGTCATCGGCCAGAGTCGCCAAGACCTGGCCCTTCTTCACCTGATCGCCTATATCAGCCTTCAGGTTGGCGATACGCAAGCTCCCGGTCTCGGCACTGATCACGGCTTCCTGCCACGGCGCGAGCGCACCGCTGGCCACTAGTTCCTGCGGCCAGTCTTCGCGGTGCGGTTGAACCGCCTCGACCGTCAGGCTGGTAGCTGGCGCTGTAACGGCAGCCGGGGTCGGTTCTGCACGGCCAAACAATATCCAGCCCGAGACACCCAACGCCGCCAACGCCAGCAGCCCATAAACGCGTATCTTCTTCATGCGCCGCCCCGCTTCGGTGTCTCTCTGGCCAAACCTTCGCGACTGTCCTGCCATCCACCGCCCAGGGCCTTGTACAGGGCAATCCAGTAACGCACCTGATTTTGTTGCACGGTGATCAATTCGATTTGCGCCGACAGCGCCGAGCGTCGAGCCACTTCGCGGTCCAGCAAGCTGGCATTGCCGGCCTGCCAGTTGCGGTCTGTGGCCTCGAACGACGCTTCATAGCCGTCGGCTGCCTGCTGCGTACTGGCTTGCCCACGCCGTGCCGCGTCCAGACGCACCAGTGACTGCTCGACTTCCATCACCGACGTGCGCAAGGTCTGCCGATAGGTCGCCAGCGCTGCGTCATAATCCGCTTGCGCCGAGTCCACCGCCGCCCGGCGCTTGCCTGCGTCGAACAACGGGACGGTCAGTTGCGGGCCGAGGCTCCAGACACGGCTGAATACTCCGGTGGTAGTCCCCACCTGGAACGAGCCAACCAGACTCAGTTTGGGCAGACGATCAGCCTGGGCAGCGCCGATCTTCGCATTCGCGGCTGCCAGCTCGCGCTCGCTGGACGCTAGGTCCGGGCGCTGGCGCACCAGGTCGGCGGGTATTTCCCGTACATCCAGCAACGCGGGCTGCGGCAGTCGCGCGGGGTTATGGCCGAGCACTTCTCGCACCTGTTCCTCGTCGCTGCCGGTCAGGGCCACCAGGCTTTTGAGCAGCACGTCGCACTCGCTTTGCTGTTTGATAAGAGTCGCATTGCTCGCCGCCGCACTGGCGTCGCTCAACGATGAATCGGCGGCTGCGGTGAACCCGGCCTGAAACGACACGCGAGTCAGACGTGCGGTCTGCTCCTGAGATTGCGCCTGATCACGGTAAGCGTTGACCAGCATCTGGCAGCCGCGGTACTGCACGAAGTCATCACCGACCTCGGCGGCCAGTGACACACGAGCGTCATGCCAGTCATTGACACGTGCTTCGAGCAGATTGCGCGAAGCCTCGTCGGTGCGTCGCAGTTTGCCGAACAGGTCCAGTTCCCAGGACGCATCGAGGGTTGCGCCGGAGGTCGTACCGCTCTTGTGCAATCCGCTCTGATTGATGCCGGCGCGCGACTTGCTCACGCCGCCGCTTACTTGCGGCAGCCTGTCGGCAACGCTGCCGTCCAGCGTGGCGCGAGCCTGGGCAATGCGCGCCAGAGCCTGATCGAGGGACGGGCTGTCTGCCTGTGCCAGACGCAGCAGCGTTGCCAGTGCCGGGTCATTGAACTGTTGCCACCAATCCTGCAGCCCGACCATCGACGCGCCATGAGGCAGCGGCGCATGCCACTGGCTGGCAACCGCCACCGCAGGCAATTGGTAGTCCGGTCCTAGCGTGCAGCCGCTCAGCAGCGATACCCAAAGCGTTGACACCAGGAAGTAGCCAGCAGGTTTGCCAATCGACATAAAGCTCTCGAAGATTCCGGAACAGTGGTGTCTTGAGAAAGGGGTAACGGGGCAAGAGTCCGGACGATCAGGAGCATTGTCGCGAGGTTTCTTACAGCGCCACAAATCCCTTTCGTAGCATGCATTTAACGCCTGAGGCCGCGAGATGTCTGTCGTGGAATACGGGGACAGTCCGGCGGCGATAAGTTGGCGATCCCCCTGAGGTTCTTACAGAATCGGACTCTGCTCGAAGCGAGTAGCAATGAATCCGTACCTGTGCCAACAAGGGATCGACTATGGAAGAGTTAAGCAATCTCAAGAAACTGGAGTCGAATGCGCGCACCTACGCAGCGACCTTCCAGCAGCTGTTTGTCAGCGGCAAGGGCATGCGAGTCAAGGACGCCAACGGCCAGGAATACCTCGACTGCCTGTCGAACGCTGGCACGCTCGCACTGGGTCATAATCCACCGATTGTCCGTGACGCGGTGATCGAATTCCTCAACAGTGATCATCTGCAGCAGGCCCTTGACCTGGCCACACCGGCCAAGCACGCCTTCGTCGAAGAACTGTTCGCGACGTTGCCCGCCAGCATGCGCGACAACAGCAAAATCCTGTTCTGCGGCCCCAGCGGTTCAGACGCAGTGGAAGCCGCCATCAAACTGGCCCGCCATTACACCCAGCGCTCGCCGCTGATGTCCTTCCACGGTGGTTACCACGGCATGACCGCTGGTGCATTGTCGGCCATGGGCAACCTCAACCCCAAGGCCGGCCTACTGGCGCAGGGTACCCACTTCCTGCCGTTCCCCTATCGCTTCCGCTGCCCGTTCGGCACCGATGGCGAACACACCGACCGTCTCTCCATCGAGTACATCCGCACGGTACTCAGTGACCCGGAAAGTGGCGTGCCCAAACCGGCGGCGATGGTGGTCGAAGTGATCCAGGGCGAAGGCGGCTGTATTGCGGCATCGGCCGAGTGGTTGCGCGCCGTGCGCGAGATCACCCGCGAGTTGGGGATATTGCTGATTATCGATGAAGTGCAAACCGGCCTCGGACGTACCGGCAACCTGTTTGCCATCGAACATTCCGGGATAACGCCGGATATTCTGGTGCTGTCCAAGGCGATCGGTGGCGGTTACCCGATATCGGTGATCGTCTATGCCGAGCACCTGGATACATGGGGCCCGGGCATGCACGCAGGTACGTTCCGTGGCAACCAGGTGGCGATGGTGGCAGGCGCTGCGACCATGCGTCATATCAAGGAACACGACCTGGTCGGCAATGCCACGCGCCGAGGGGAACAGTTGCACAGCGGGCTGGAGGATATCGCCCGGCAATTCCCGTTTATCGGCGACGTTCGTGGCCGCGGGTTGATGCTCGGGGTGGAAATTGTCAAACCGGCCAGCGGATCGCGTCCGGGGGCTGGCGATGGCGCACGTGCGCGGGCGATCAAGCTGGAGTGCTTCAAGAATGGCGTGATCATCGAGACCGGTGGACGCAACAGTGCAGTCCTGCGCTTCCTGCCTCCGTTGAATATCACAGAGTCAGAAGTGGGCATGGTCCTCGACCGCTTCGAACAGTCCCTCAAGAGCAGCAGCGCCGCACGGGTTTCCAGCGTCAGCGCGGTTGGCTGATCACTCGCAAAAGCTTGCTTGAGAGGTTGATGCAGCCGACAGATAGACGTCGGCTGTATGAGCCCCTCACGAACGCTATCCTATTCAGAAGCCTCCTGCATCGACGTTTCATACACCGATCTTTTTCACCCCGCGCGCAGGCGTCTTTCAGTGCGCGGTCGCGCACAGGCGTTACTCTCCGTTGGGCAGGACATCCTTGTCCTGTAATCCGCTTGTCAATCCCGAGCCAGCGCCTCGATCGGATCAAGCTGTGCCGCGTTACGTGCGGGTACGAAGCCGAACACGATGCCGATCAATGTCGAGCAGATGAACGCCGTCACAATCGAGCCCACGGAGAACACCATCTGCCATTCCTTGACCAGCAGTGAAAACACATAGCCAATCACGAACGACAGACCGATGCCGATGACCCCGCCAATCAGACAGACCATCACCGCCTCTACCAGAAACTGCTGACGGATATCCGACTGGCGTGCCCCGACTGCCATGCGAATGCCGATCTCGCGCGTCCGCTCGGTGACGGATACCAGCATGATGTTCATCACTCCGATGCCGCCTACTGCCAGCGAAATTACCGCGATCAACGACAGCAACAGGGCCAGCGACTGGCTGGTCTTCTGCACCGTTTGCATCACGCTGTCGAGGTTGTAGGTGAAAAAGTCCTTGGTTCCGTGCCGCTTTTGCATCAGCTTGTTGACGTTATCCTCGACCACTTTGCTCGGTTGCCCGTCCTTGACCCGCACGGTGATGCTGTCCAGGTAGCTCTGACCCAGCAGACGGCCAGAGGCGGTTTCGTAGGGCATCCAGACATTCAGGTTCTTGCTGGTGTCGAAGATGTTCTTCTTGTTCTCGGTCACGCCGATCACTGTACACGGCAGGTTACCCACCAGGATCACCTGGCCCAGCGGGTCGACCTTGGGACCGAACAGTCGGATCCGGGTGTTGTAATCGATCACCACCACCTGCGCCTGCCGACGGGCGTCATCCTTGTTGAACCCCACCCCCGAGCCCATCTTTGTGCCACGCACCTGGAAGTAGCTAGGGCTGACCCCGCTCACCGTCGCCGATACGTCGATGTTACGGTAGCGCAGCAGCATGTTGCGGCCGATGTTCGGCGTGGCGCTGTCGATGTAGTACTGACTGCTCAGCGCCGCTACATCGGACAGCGCCAGGGTCTGGATATCCATTGACTTGGTGTCGCCAAAGTCACTGCCCGGGAACACCTCAATGGTGTTGCTGCCGATGGCCTCGATGTCCTTGAGCACATAACGCTTGGCTCCTTCGCCGATCGCAACGATAGACACCACCGAGGTGATGCCGATGATGATCCCGAGCATGGTCAGCAGCGTGCGCATACGGTGCGAGATCAGCGCCACCCACGCCATGACGAAGGCCTCTTGGAACAGGCCGATGTTGGCCATCAGGCGGTTGCCCTGCCTGGGTTTGGACGGCAGGCGCTCGGTAGCTTTTTCGTTGATGATCGGGCGATCGGTGTTGACCCGGTCGGCGATGATCTCGCCGTCACGCATTTCGATGATGCGCTCGGCGTGCGCTGCAACCTTCTCGTCGTGGGTCACCAGGATCACAGTATGCCCTGCGCTGTTGAGCTCGAGGAGGATGTTCATTACCTCCTTGCCGCTCACGCTGTCGAGGGCTCCGGTGGGTTCGTCGGCCAGAATGATCTCGCCGCCGTTCATCAGCGCCCGGGCGATACTCACGCGCTGTTGCTGGCCGCCTGACAACTGACTTGGCCGATGCTCCAGATGCCCGGACAGGCCCAGACGCTCGAGCAGTTTCTGCGCGCGCTCCACGCGCATGCTCTTGCCGGTGCCTGCGTAGATGGCCGGCATTTCGACGTTCTGGATCGCCGCCAGGTGCGGTAACAGGTGGTAACGCTGAAAAATGAAACCGAAGTGATCGCGACGCAACTCTGCCAGCTCATCATCGGTCAGCGTACCGGTTTCACGCCCATCGACCTTGTAACTGCCGCTGTTAGCGTGGTCCAGACAACCCAGGACGTTCATCAGTGTTGACTTGCCGGAACCCGAGGCCCCGGTAATGGCAATCAGGTCGCCGGCATTGATCGTGAGGTTGATGTCATTCAGCGCGATGAAGTCTTTCTCGCCGGCGACGAAACGACGGGTTACACCCTTGAGTTCCAGAAGAGCTCGACTCATGGTCAGGCCCCCGCTGCCGCTGGTGTGGCCGATGGTTCACCGATCACCACCTGGTCACCCTCGGCAAGGCCGCTCTTGATCTCGACCCGCACATTGTTATTGATACCGGTCTGCACATTGCGGCTCTGGGCCTGGCCTTGAGCGTCCATCACGCGCACCGGGAAGGTTCCGTCGCCGTTCTTGTCGCCCAAGGCCGCAACAGGTACCGTCAGTACGTCCTTGGCCTTTTCGCGGACGATATGCACCTGAGCGGTCATCGAAATACGCAGACGATGATCCGGGTTGGGGACGTCGAACAACGCGTTGTAGAACACTGCACTGTTCGGCTTGCTGGCGTTGCTGGACTGCGAGTCAAGAAAGTTCTGCGGCGCCGGTTCCGTGCCTTTCAGTTTGGCGTAATAGCGTTTTTCGGCATCACCGAGGATGGTGAAATACACCTCTTGTCCCGGTGTGATATGAATCACGTCGGCCTCGGAGACCTGTGCCTTGACGGTCATGGTGTCCAGATCCGCCAGTTTGAGAATCACTGGTGTCAGTTGGCTGGCGATCACGGTCTGCCCTTCCTGCGTCACGATACCCACCACATCACCGCTGATTGGCGCGACGATACGGGTGTATCCCAGGTTGATCCTGGCGGTCTCGATCTGGATTCTTGCGTCGCGCACTTGTGCCTCCAGCGAGCGCAGGTTGGCACTGCGGACCTCGAAGTCCGATTGCGCCGTATCGAAGTCCTTTTGCGAGATCGCGTCATCTGCACGCAGTTGTTTGTAACGTTGGTAAATGGCTCTGGCGTCCTTGAGCTGTGCGACAGCCGCGTCCTTCTGGGCGATCAGGTTTTGTTCATTGACCTGCGACTGACGCAGGGTGTTCTGCAGCACCACGGGATCGATTTCCGCCAGCCACTGACCTTGTTTGACCTTGTCACCCAGATTGACCTTCAGTGACTTGAGCTGGCCCGAGACCTGCGCGCCGACGTCAACCTGTTTGATGCCTTGCAGCACCCCGCTGGCCAGCACCGAGTTTTCAATTTCGGTGCGTTCGACCTTGGCAGTCAGGTACTCCGGTGGCTTTTCCGGGGACTGGATGCTGTAGGCAATACCCGCTGCCAGAACCAACAGCACTACAACAATGAGCACTTTGCGAAACTTCAACTTTTTCATAGAAAGCCACGAATGTGTTGAGGATTGACCCGGCGATCAACCGCCGGGCTTGAAGAAACAACGTTATTGACGGGGTAGCCACCAGTTCGCCAGATGCTGTACATGCTGCGCCTTGAGGATGGTGAAATGGTTGCCCGGCCCACGCCAGACAGTGAGGTCCGGGGCACACCGGCGCCAGCCGCTGACCATCGCCTGTTGTTCGCGCTGATTGCCCGCCGCATCCAGCACCGGATCGTCAGCCAGCACCAGACGCACCGGTCCGGTGTAGATCTGCGACGGTTGATAACGCGTGCGCAACGCCGTACCGAAGGCCCGCGCAGGCCCGCGCATCGCGTCCGGCGACGAACGCTGCGGCAACATCCCTGCCCGTACCATCCCGGCATGCAACAGGCGCATCTGGCCGATATCGTCCTGGGCCCGGAAGGCCGCACCATCGATGCCCAGCGACTTGCCCGCAGCCAGCTGCATGGTCTCGATCAAACGTTCCAGCACGCCTATCGCGGTGTAAGGTTTGCCCACCACCCCGTTGCCGCCCGGCGACTCGCTGTCGATCAGTGTCAGAGAAGCCACTTCCCTGCCGCGTGCCGTCAGGCGCTGGGCCATTTCAAAGGCTACCCAGCCACCGAACGAATGACCGAGCAGATGCACCGGCCCTTTGGGATGAGTGCTGTCGAGTGCTTGCAGATACGCCTCGGCGGCGGTTTCCACCAGGCTGTAAGGCACCGTGCGGCCATCCAGCCCGCGTGGTTGCAGCCCATGGATTGGCCAGTGCGGCCCAAGGGCATCGGCCAGGCTGATGAAGCCGGTCACACTGTCCCCTGCCCCCGGTACACAGAAAATTGGCGCGTGATCGCGACGTCCGCCCTGAATCGTCAGCAACGGCCGGTGGGCGCTTTCAGCCCCCCGCGGCCTATCGGGCAGATCAGCCAACGCCTGGCTGATCGCCTGACCCAGGCCCTCGATATGCGGCGGCTTCATCATGCTCAAGTGATCGCCCGCGACCTTGATACTGCGCAACTGACTGACTGGCAGGACGCTATCCCAACCCAGGTAACCGCTGTGTTTCTGCGAGTCGGGTTCCCACTCGATGGCGGTAAACAAGTGCAGCGGCACGCTGTTGGGATAAACCGTGTAATTGGCCTGCGCATGACCGTGAGCCACCTCTCGGTCGAGGTACTGCCAGAGATCCTCGGTCGTGTAGGTTTCCAGCTCCGGAGGCAGCGCACCCTGTTCACGGCAGTGTTGCAGGAGCCCTGCGAAATCAAAGGCCTGCCGGTTTGTACGCACTCGCTCAAGGGCCTCAAGGGCCTCAAGGGCCTGCGTGCATTCGCCTCGTGCTCTCCAGAACTGCTCGCAGTGTTCCAGCAGGTGCTGACGGTGGGCGGTCTGCAGGTCCCAGCGTTCGCGACCCTGATCCACCAGGCGCGGCATGTAGGTGTCGAGCAGGCCGATAAACTCCACCTCCTCGTCCATACCCTCCAGCTGGATGGCGATTTCGTAGGCCAGAAGCCCACCGAACGACCAGCCCGCCAGGCGATAAGGTCCGTGCAGCTGAACGCTGCGCATCGCACTCAACAAGCGTGTTGCCAGGCATTCCATGGTCTGCAGCTGCTCCTGACCGAGGGGGATGCCGCTCAACCCGTAGACCGGAATATCGCTATCGATGTGCACCGCCAGCGCAGGGAAATGCACGTCCTGGCCAGTGAACTCATGAACCAGGAACAGCGGACGCTGACTACCGGTGGTACGCACCGGCACCAGTTGTTCATGAAGCTGCGGTGCAGCCTCTTTGCTGCGGCTGTCCAGCAGGCCCGCCAGGTCCGCGACGCTGGCGTGCTGGAAAACGTCGGCCAGAGACACCGACAAACCACTCTGCACCAGTTGGTTGACCAGTCGCACTGCCATCAGCGAGTGACCTCCGAGATTGAAGAAGCTGTCATAACGGCCCACCTGTTGTAATTCAAGTACTTGCGCCCAGGCTTTCGCCAGACGAATCTCCAACTCCCCAACCGGGGCTTCAAACGCATGGCTCGCGAACTGATCCGCCGTTGGTGCTGGCAGTGCCTGGACATCCACCTTGCCATTGAGCGTGAGCGGCAAATCTGGCAGGCAGATGAAGACGCTCGGGACCATGTATTCCGGCAAACCGGCGCTCAGTTGCGCACGCAAGGCCTCCGGCTCGGGTGCTTCAACGCCCGCATGCACGGTGTAATACGCCACCAGCCGCGTGTCGCCCGGGCTGTCTTCGCGCGCCACGACCACGGAGTTGCGTACGCCATCGCACCCATGCAGGCTGCTTTCGACTTCCCCAAGCTCGACCCGGAAGCCGCGGACCTTCACCTGGCCATCATTACGCGCCAGGTATTCGAGGTTGCCGTCCGGCAACCAGCGCGCCAGGTCGCCGGTGCGATAGAGCCGCGCCCCCGCCTGCTGACTGAACGGGTCGTCGCTGAAGCGTTCAGCAGTGAGTTCCGCGCGATTCAGGTAGCCAAGCGCGACGCCGACACCGCCGATATAGATCTCGCCAACGCTGCCCATCGGCACCGGCTCGCCGCACGCGTCGAGCAGATAGATGCGCACGTTGGCGTTGGGTTTGCCGATTGGCAGGCTCAGGGTGCCCGGCTGCACATCGAACACTTCGTAACGAGTAGCGCACGTCGTGCCCTCGGTCGGGCCGTAGCCGTTGAACAGGCGCACTTGAGACGAATGCTCACGTACCCGGCGGAACGACGCCGGATCCGCCCGTTCGCCACCGCACTCCAGCATGCGCAAGCCCGCCAGCGCTTCGGGAATCAACCCGGCATACAGGTTGAACAAGGCGGTCGAACTGAACATCACCGTCACTGCATGGCGTTTGAGCAAGGCGGCAAAGGCTGTAGGCTCAAGCAACACTGAAGGCTCGACGATTACCGACTGACCGCCATTGAGCAAGGCACCCCAGATTTCCGGGCTGCTGGCGTCGAACGCCGGGTTGGAAGAAAACGCCACGCGGTCATCGGCACGGAAGTCATAGTTGTCCCGCACCAGCCGCACAATGCCGTTGTGGGTCACAATCACGCCTTTGGGCATGCCGGTGGAACCGGAGGTGTAGATGATGCACGCCGGAGTCTCGCCTGCGACCTCATCTGCAAGCGTGACTGGCCCCTGGTGAGCCACTGATAGGTCCAGGGTGTCCAGATCGAGTCGCGGCGTCGTTTCAGGTGCCGTCAGCTCGCTGCGGGTCAGCAACATGAGTGCTTCGCTGTCCTCGAGCATGAAGCGCACACGCTCCTCGGGGGCCAGGCGATCCAGCGCCAGGTAAGCCGCGCCACACTTGAGCGTGGCCAGCATACCGGTCAGCAGCTCCACCGAACGATCCAGCAGAATCGCCACTCGGGTTCCCGCTTTCACGCCGTGCTGGCGCAAGTGCTGAGCCAGGGTGTTGGCGCGGCTGTCGAGTTCGGCGTAGGTCAGCGTCTGCTCACCCTGACGGGCCGCAAGCGCCTGAGGTCGAGACGCTGCATGCGCCTCGAAAAGGCGATGCATCAGCTGACCCTGAGGGTAAGCACGTTCGGTTGCATTAAGACCGCTCAACAGGTGCTCGCGCTCGACCGCATCCACCAATGGCACGTGCTCCAGGATGCGGTGTTCATTGGCGACCATGGCTTCCAGCAATCGCTGGAAATAGCCCAGGTAACGGACCATGGTGCTTTCGTCGAACAGCGCCGTAGCGTATTCCAGCGTGCCGACCAATTGATTGCCGACCTCGGTCATGTCCAGCACCAGGTCGAACTTGGCCGTGTGGTCGTTCACCGCCACGCCTTGCAGGTTCATATTGCCCAGCGCCAGATCGGACGTTTCGTTGTTCTGCCAGGACAACATGGCCTGGAAGATCGGGCTGTGGGACAGGCTGCGTTGCGGGCGAACCACCTCGACCACCTGTTCGAACGGCAGGTCCTGATGGGTCTGCGCTGCCAGCGTCTGGCGCTTGACCTGCTGCATCAACGCTTCGACGCTGGGTGCGCCGGAGAGATCGACGCGTATCGCCAGGGTGTTGACGAAGAACCCGATCAGGTCCTCCACCTCGGCACGCAGGCGGTTGGCTACTGGTGTACCGATCACCACATCATCCTGACCGGCCAGACGGCCCAGCAGCGAGGCCCATGCAACCATCACGGTCATGAACAAGGTGCTGCCATGCCGCTGGCTCAGGGCCTTGAGGCCACGGGTCAGCTCTGCATCGAGCACCAGACCGCGTATGTTGCCGCTGTAGTCCTGTTGTGCCGGGCGTGGCCGGTCGGTCGGCAAGGTCAGCAACGCTGGCGCACCGCCCAGGGTCTGCTGCCAGTACTGGCGCTGTTGCTGCAGCACGTCGCCGCTCAGCCAGTTGCGCTGCCACACCGCATAGTCGGCGTATTGCACCGGCAACGCGGGCAGCGGATCTTCGGCACCGGCACTGAACGCGGCATAGAGCGCACCCAGTTCTCGTGTCAGCACATCCGCAGACCAGCCGTCGGAGACGATATGGTGCATCGTCACCAGCAACACATGATCGTCGTCGGCCATGCGCACCAGGCGTCCGCGTACCAGCGGGCCGTTGAGCAGATCAAAACCCTCGTTGGCCTCTTCAGCGGTGATGGCGAGCAGTTGCTCTTCAGCATCCGCCTGCCCGGTCAGCACCTGCAGTTGCAGGCTGAAACCGATATCGGCCGGGGCGATGCGCTGTACCGGATCCTGGTCCTGATCCTGCACAAAGGTCGTACGCAGCACTTCGTGGCGCGCCACGATACGGTCCAGCGCCCTCTCCAGCGCAGGGTTGTCCAGAGCGCCACGTAGACGCAGCCCTGCCGGGATATGGTACGCCGTGCTGCCGCCTTCCAGTTGGGCGAGGAACCACAGCCGCTGCTGGGAAAACGACAGCGGCAAGTCCTGATCACGGGACACCGGTACGATAGGTGGCTGAACGCTGCCTTTGGCTTCGGCGAGTATCCGTGCCATGGCGGCGAGCTCCGGCTGGGCAAAGATATCCGCCAGGCCCAACTCGACACCCAGGTGCTGGCGCACCTGGGAAATAAGACGCATCGCCAGCAACGAGTGCCCGCCCAGTTCGAAGAACTGGTCATGGCGGCCCACCTGTTCCAGATTGAGCAGGCTCTGCCAGATCTGCGCCAGCGCCAGCTCGGTGTCACCTTGCGGTTCGACATGTTCGCGGCTGGCAAAGGCCTCGGCTTGCGGAGCCGGCAAGGCGTTGCGGTCAAGCTTGCGGTTCGGCGTCAACGGCAAGGCATCGAGGATCACGAACGCGCTCGGCAGCATGTATTCAGCCAGTTGCGGCGCCAGTTCGGTACGCAGGCTGGCGGCCGTCAGGTGCATATCCGGCTGCGCGACTACGTAGGCCACCAGACGTTTGTCTCCCGGATTATCTTCCCGAGCGATCACCACCGCTTCCTTGACCCCGGCGCAATTGCCCAGGCGTGCTTCGATTTCGCCCAGTTCGATACGGAAACCGCGCACCTTGACCTGGAAGTCGTTACGGCCCAGGTACTCGATGCGACCGTCGGCCATGTAGCGCGCCAGGTCGCCAGTTTTGTACATTCTGGCATCAGGACTGTTGCTGAACGGATCCGCGAGGAAGCGCTCTGCGTTGACCTCGGCAAGGTTCAGGTAGCCTCGCGCCACGCCATCGCCACCGATGAAAATCTCACCGGCCACGCCGTATGGCACTGGCTGCTGGTGAGCGTCGAGCAGGTAGATGCGGGTGTTGGCCATCGGCTTGCCGATGGTCGCGTTGCCGCTGCCTTCGCTGCCAGCCACGGAGTCGTGGCTGACGTAGGCGGCGGTACACGACACCGTCGCTTCGGTTGGCCCATAAGTGTTGATCAGGCGGGTATGCGCCGGGCGCACCTCGTCCCAGAGCTTGAGCTTCTGTGCTGACAGTGCATCGCCAGTGACGTTGATCAGACGCACATTTTGCAGGCGCTGAGCCGCCACCTGCGGTTGCTTGTGCCATTCGGCTACCAGCGTGTGCCAGTGCGCAGCGGTCAAGTGCAGTACGGTCGGTTGAATGCCGTAAGTTTCAGTCCCTTCGCTGCCGAAGATCTCGCGACTTGGCGCCAGAGTGGCGCCAGCCAGCAGCGCCGGGAAGATCTCCTCCACCGAGAGGTCGAAGTTCAGGGTGTTCTGTTGCAGCACGGTGTCGCTCTGGGACAGGCCAAACAGGCGTGCAGCATCGACGCTGTAGTTGACCAGACCACGATGTTCGATCATCACCCCCTTCGGATTGCCGGTGGAACCTGATGTGTAGATCACATACGCCAGATTGCGTACGCCGAGGGCTTCCACCACCGGGTTGTCGTCACGCTCGGTAAAGGTGTTGCGCTGATCGTCGTCGAGCAACACCAGTGGCAAAGCAAGCGTCGGCAGGCGTTTCTGCAGATCACGCTGGGTCAGCAATGCCGTCGGCTGGCTGTCGTTGATCATGTAGGCCAGGCGCTCGGCCGGATACGCCGGGTCCAGCGGCACATAAGCCGCCCCTGCCTTGAGCACACCGAGCAGGCCGATCATCATTTCCACGCCACGCTCGACGCAGATCGCCACTCGATCATCCGGGCCAATGCCCAGGCCGATCAGGTGATGGGCCAGACGGTTAGCCTGACGGTTCAGTTCGGCATAGCTCAAGCGCTGCGCCTGGAAGGCCACGGCGATGGCGTCGGGCTGTGCCTGGACCTTTTCTTCGAACAGTTGATGAATCATGCAGTCTTGCGGGTAAGGCACGTCGTTAGCGTTAAGCTCGACCAGCAGATGCTGGCGTTCCACCGCATCGAGCAACGGTACCTGTTCCAGCACCTGGCGGTCGTCGGCGACCATGGCTTCCAGCAAGCGTTGGAAGTAGCCCAGGTAGCGCTGCATGGTGCGTTCGTCGAACAGTGCCGTGGCGTATTCCAGCGTGCCGATCAATTGATCGCCAACCTCGGTCATGTCCAGTGTCAGGTCGAACTTGGCCGTATGGCCTGCCACCGCGACGCCCTGCAGGGCCATGTCGCCAAGCGCCAGGTCGGACGCTTCGTTGTTCTGCCACGACAACATGGCCTGGAAAATCGGGCTGTGGGACAGGCTGCGTTGTGGGCGAACCACCTCGACTACCTGTTCGAACGGCAGGTCCTGATTCGCCTGGGCGGCCAGGGTCTGCTGTTTGACCTGCTGCAACAGGTTTTGCACGCTCGGTGTCCCCGAGAGGTCGACGCGCACGGCAAGGGTATTGACGAAGAACCCGATCAGGTCCTCAACTTCGGCGCGCATGCGGTTGGCCACCGGCGTACCGATGACCACGTCTTCCTGACCGGCCAGACGTCCCAGCAGCGCCGCCCATGCGGCCATGACCGTCATAAACAGGCTGCTGCCATGCCGCTGGCTCAGCGCCTTGAGGCCGCGGGTCAGGTCGGCGTCGAGTACCAGCCCGAGCAACTTGCCACTGTAGTCCTGTTGCGCCGGCCGTGGCCGGTCGCTCGGCAAGGTCAGCAAGGACGGCGCGCCGGCCAGAGTCTGCTGCCAGTACTGGCGCTGTTGCTGCAGCACATCGCCGCTCAGCCAGTTGCGCTGCCACACGGCATAGTCGGCGTATTGCACCGGCAACGCGGGCAACGGATCTTCGGCACCGGCACTGAACGCGGCATAGAGCAGGCCCAGTTCACGGGTCAATACATCTGCGGACCAGCCGTCAGAGACGATGTGGTGCATGGTCACCAGCAACACATGGTCGTCATCGGCCAGGCATACTAAGCGTCCGCGCACCAGCGGGCCATTGAGCAGATCAAAGCCCTCTTCGGCTTCTTCTGTGGCGATGGCGAGCAATTGTTGTTCTGCATCGGCCTGCCCCGTCAGCACCTGAAGTTGCAGGCTGAAACCGATATCGGCCGGGGCGATGCGCTGCAGCGGATCCTGGTCCTGCTCCTGTACAAAGGTCGTACGCAACGCCTCGTGGCGCGCAACGATGCGGTCCAGCGCTCGTTTCAATGCGTCCTGATCGAGGCTGCCGCGCAGACGCAGACCGGCTGGAATGTGATAAGCCGCACTGCCACCGTCCAGCTGTGCAAGGAACCACAGGCGTTGTTGGGCAAACGACAGCGGCAAAGCCTGATCGCGAGATACCGGCACGATGGGCTGCTGGCTGCTGCCGGCAGCGTGCGCCACTACCTCAGCCAGTGCCGCTAGCTCCGGCTGGGCGAAGATGTCCGCCAGGCTCAGCTCGACGCCCATGCGCTGACGCACCTGGGAAATCAGACGCATCGCCAGCAGCGAGTGCCCACCCAGTTCGAAGAAGTGGTCATGACGCCCTACTGCTTCCAGGTTGAGCAGGTTCTGCCAGATCTGCGCCAGGGCTTTTTCGCTGGTGCCTTGCGGGGCGACATGTTGACGACTGGCAAAAGCATCGTCCGCCGGGGCCGGCAAGGCCTTGCGATCGAGTTTACGGTTAGGTGTCAGCGGCAGTGCATCGAGCAGCACGAACGCGCTCGGCAGCATGTATTCGGCCAGTTGCGGTGCCAGTTCGGCGCGCAGTCTGGCGACATCCAGACTCGCTTGTGGCTGGGCGATCACGTAGGCCACGAGACGTTTTTCACCGGGATTGTCCTCCCGAGCGATCACCACCGCTTCCTTGACTCCTTTGCAATTGCCGAGACGGGCTTCGATTTCGCCCAGTTCGATACGGAAACCCCGCACCTTGACCTGGAAGTCGTTACGGCCCAGGTATTCGATACGGCCGTCGGCCATGTAGCGCGCCAGGTCACCGGTTTTGTACATCCTTGCCTCAGGGTTTTTGCTGAACGGATCCGCGAGGAAACGCTCGGCATTAACCTCGGCAAGGTTCAGGTAACCCCGCGCTACCCCGTCGCCACCGATGAAAATCTCACCGGCCACGCCATACGGTACTGGCTGCTGGTGGGCATCAAGCAGGTAGATGCGCGTGTTGGCCATCGGTTTGCCGATGGTCGCGTTGCCGCTGCCTTCGCTGCCGGCCACGGCGTCATGGCTGACGTAAGCCGCAGTGCAAGACACCGTCGCCTCGGTTGGCCCGTAGGTGTTGATCAGGCGCGTATTTACCGGGCGCACCTCGTCCCAGAGCTTCAGTTTCTGTGCCGACAATGCGTCACCGGTGACGTTGATCAGGCGCACCTCGGCCAGGCGTTGTTCAGCAGCCTGCGGCTGGTTGTGCCATTCGGCGACCAGCGTGTGCCAATGGGCAGCGGTCAAGTGCAGGACGGTCGGGTAAATGCCGTGATTTTCAGTGCCTTCACTGCCGAAGATCTCGCGGCTTGGCGCCAGGGTTGCACCGGCCAGTAGTGCCGGGAAGATCTCCTCCACCGAAAGGTCGAAGTTAAGAGTGTTCTGTTGCAGCACGGTGTCGCTCTGGGACAGGCCAAACAGCCGCGCCGCATCGACGCTGTAGTTGACCAGACCGCGATGCTCGATCATCACCCCCTTCGGATTACCAGTGGAACCCGAGGTGTAGATCACATACGCCAAGTTGCGCACGCCGAGAGTCGGTACGACAGGGTTGTCATCACACTCGGTGAAGCCTTGGCAATGCTCGTCGTCGAGCAATACCAGCGGCATGGACAGTGCTGGCAAACGCTCCTGCAGGCCGCGCTGGGTGAGCAACGCCGATGGCTGGCTATCGTTGATCATGTACGCCAGACGCTCGGCCGGATACGCCGGGTCCAACGGCACATAGGCGGCGCCGGCTTTGAGCACACCGAGCAGCCCGACTATCATTTTCACCCCACGTTCGACGCAGATCGCCACCCGATCATCCGGGCCGATGCCCATGCCGATCAGGTGATGAGCCAGGCGGTTGGCCTGACGGTTCAGTTCGGCATAGCTCAAGCGTTGTGCCTGGAAGGCCACGGCAATGGCGTCGGGCTGGGCCTGGACCTTTTCTTCGAATAGCTGATGAATCGTGGCGTCTTGCGGGTAAGGCACGTCGGTAGCGTTAAGGTCGACCACCAGATGCTTGCGTTCCACCTTATCGAGCAGTGGCACCTGTTCCAGTACCTGGCGGTCATCGGCGACCATGGCGTGCAGCAAGCGCTGCAAGTACCCCAGATAACGCGCGATGGTGCTTTCGTCGAACAACGCAGTGGCGTATTCCAGCGAACCGAACAGTTGGCCCTGGGCTTCGCCGATGTCCAGCGAGAGATCGAACTTGGACAGCGTATGGCCCGCGCTCAGGCTTTCCAGTTGCAGATCGCCGAGGGCGAAATCCCCGTCGCCCATGTCCTGCCAGCTGAGCATGGCCTGGAACACCGGGCTGTGCGACAGGCTGCGCACCGGCTTGATCACTTCCACCACCTGCTCGAACGGCAGGTCCTGATGGTCCTGGGCGCCTAAGGTGTTGGTCTTGACCTGCGCCAGCAGCGTCTCTGCCGTGGGCTTGTCGCTAAGGTCGACGCGGATCGCCAGGGTATTGACGAACAGGCCCACCAGTCCTTCGACTTCACTGCGTGTACGGTTGGCCACCGGCGTGCCGATGACCACGTCGTCCTGACCGGACAGACGTCCCAACAGCGCAGCCCAGGCGGCCATTACGGTCATGAACAGGGTGCTGCCGTGACGTTGGCTCAAGGTCTTGAGGCCGCGAGTGAGGTCCTGGTCGAAAACGATGGGCAGCACCGCGCCGGCATAGTCCTGCTGCGCCGGACGCACCCGGTCGGTGGGCAACATCAGCAGCGCCGGAGCGTCTGCCAGGGTTTGCTGCCAGTAATCGCTTTGTTGCTGCAACAGATCGCCGCTCAACCAGCGACGCTGCCACACCGCGTAGTCCAGGTAGTGCAGCGTCAGAGGCGTCAGCGGGTCGTCCTGGCCCTGACTGAATGCCGCATAGAGCGCGGCCAGTTCACGGGTCAGCACGCCAATCGACCAGCCATCGGAAACGATGTGGTGCATGGTCAGCAACAGGACGTGATGGTCCTCGGCCATACGGATCAGGCGGCCACGGATCAACGGGCCCTGTTCCAGATCGAAGCTTTGCAGCGACTCTTCGCTGGCCAGTGCCTGAAGCTTCTCTTTGGCATCCACTAGCCCTTGCAGATCATGCAGTTGCAGGTTGAAGCCGGCATCCGCCGGGCTGATCCGTTGCAATGGTTGTTCGTCATCGCCCTGAATGAAGGTGGTGCGCAAGCCCTCATGGCGCGCGACGATGCGCTCCAGCGCCCGTTGCATCGCCGTACGGTCCAGCTCGCCACGCAGGCTCAGGCCGACAGGCATGTGGTAGGCCGCGCTGGCCCCTTCCATCTGCGCGAGGAACCACAGACGTTGCTGGCCGAACGACAACGGCCAGACCTGGTCGCGTGCCACTGGCACGATATCCGGCAGGATGCTGCGCCCGGCTTGGGCGATGGCCAGTGCCAGGGCACTCAGTTCGGGGTGGGCAAACAGCGCGGCCAGGCTCAGTTCGACACTCAGTTGCTGGCGAATCTGCGAAATCAAACGCATGGCCAGCAACGAATGGCCGCCCAGCTCGAAGAACTGGTCGTGACGGCTGATGCGTTCAACCTTAAGCAAGTCGCTCCAGATTCCCGCCAGCAGGGTTTCGGTTTCGCCTTGCGGGGCTTCATAACCACGGCGGATCAGTGCATCGACGTCCGGCGCGGGCAATGCCTTGCGGTCCAGCTTGCCGTTCGGCGTCAGCGGCAGTGCGTCGAGCAACACATAGGCCACCGGAATCATGTAGGCCGGCAATTGTTCCTGCAGCCAGCCGCGCAGGCTGTCGATGTCTACAGAAGCCTGCCCTGCGCTCAGGGTGTAATAAGCCACCAGACGCTTGTCACCCGGCACATCTTCGCGGGCGTTGACCACCGCTTCGTGGACGGCCGGGTGTTTGGCCAGACGCGCATCGATCTCGCCGAGTTCGATACGGAAGCCACGGATCTTCACCTGATCGTCGTTACGACCGAGGTATTCAATATTGCCGTCTGGCAAGTAGCGCCCCAGGTCGCCCGTGCGGTACATGCGCGCCGCTGGGTTTTGGCTGAACGGGTCCTTGAGGAAGCGTTCGGCAGTGAGGTCGTCACGGTTCAGGTAGCCACGAGCCACACCGGCGCCGCCGATGTAGATCTCGCCCACAACACCCAGGGGGACGGGCTGTTGCTGTTGGTCCAGCAGGTAAAACTGCGTATTGCCAACCGGTTTGCCGATATGAGGAGCGAAGCCGTCTTCGCGATCCATGGCCACCCAGCTTGAATAGGTGGTGGTTTCAGACGGGCCATACAGGTTGCACAGGCGCTGCACGCCAGTCTTCTCGAACAGCGATTCCACCAGGCTGCGCTTGAGCGCTTCACCGGCCACGTTCACCGTGTGAACCGTTGCCGGCAGACCGTCAACGTCCAGTAGTGCTTTCAGCGCCGACGGTACCGTGTTGATCAGGCCGATATCGTGCTCGCCGTGTTGCAGTTCAAGGACGTTTTTAACGACTTCGATGCTGCCTCCCGACGTTAGCGGCGCAAAGCACTCGTAGACCGCAAGATCGAAGTTCAGCGAGGTAGAGAAGAGTGTTTTTTCCAGAGCAGACGCATCGAAAGCACTATGCGCCCAGCTCAGGAAGTTCACGGTGTTGCGGTGTTCGATCATCACGCCTTTCGGCAAGCCGGTCGAACCCGAGGTGTAGATCAGGTAGGCCAGATGTGCGGAAGTCAGCCCCGGTACCTGCGGATTCTGGACGGATTCGTCCTGCCAATCGCTCAGATCAAGATTGATCACAGGCACCGAAACGTCGGCTAGCAAGCCCTGAGTAGCTGTTTGAACCAAAACTGCCGCCGGAGCGCTGTCCTGCAACATGTACGCAATACGTTCCGCTGGATAAGCCGGGTCGAGCGGCACGTAGCCACCACCCGTCTTGAGAATCGCCAGCAAACCGACGACCATTTCCGCGCCGCGTTCTACACAGATTCCGACGCGAGAATCTGGCTGAACACCCCGCTCGCGCAAAGCATGTGCCAGGCGGTTGGCCTGCTCGTTAAGCTCGCGGTACGTCAGGCGCTGTTCGCCGTGCACCACTGCCAGTGCTTCCGGTGTGCGCTTGGCTTGCGCTTCGAATAAGCCATGAATGGTCTGTTCGTGCGGGTAATCCAGAGCGGTGTCGTTGAACTGCACCAGCAACTGCTCACGCTCGTCGACCGGCAGGGTCGGCAGGCTGTCGAGGGCCAGGGACGGTGACTGCTCAAGTGCATCCGCTAGATGCTCCAGCACGGTCTGCATGTAACCGCAGACCCGTTTGGCACCCACGGGGCTGCTGACCTGTGCGGTCAGACTGAACCCGTTACCCATGTCGTCCACGTTCAGGGTCAACGGGTAGTTGGTGTGGTCCTTGGCGCCAAAGGACTCGATCCCTTCCCAGGCAGTGGCGGTTTCCGCCGAAACATCGTTCACGCCGCTGTGCCGGTAGTTGAGCAGCGCGCTGAACAGTGGTGTCGGTGCCGCCACGCCGCTGCAACGCTGGGCGAGTACCAGCGGTGCGTGTTCATGGCCCAGCAACGCCGTCAGTTGCCTGTGCGTAGCTTTCAGTCCCTCGACCACCGTGGTCGCGCCGACATCGACGCGCAGCGGCAAGGTGTTGATAAACATGCCCAACGCACGGTCGGCACCCTCGCCGGCCTGCATACGGCCTAGCAGTACGGTGCCGAACACGACCTGGTCACGGGCCGAGACACTGCCGAGCACCCGCGCCCACGCAAGGTGCATAAGGCTCGCGGCGCTGACGCCTGCTTGCCGGGCCTGAGCCCGCAAACGCAGGTCCAGTTCAGCGGGCAGGATCACGCTCGCCTCTTCGAGGTCACGACCACCGTCCTGCACATCCTGCAAACCGAATGGCAGCGTTGGCTCGTCGATATCGCTGAGCATATCGCGGAAGAAGGCTTCGTGCTGTGCCTCGCTGACACCCAGGCGAGCCTGGGCTACGTAGTTGCGATACGGCACGCTCTGACCCAGAGCAGCGTGCTGACCGAGCAGGTGCGCCTGAAGTTCACGCAACACCACGTACAGCGAGGTGGCGTCGTTGACCAGGTGATGGAACAGCAGCATCGCCAGCCAGCGATCGTTGAGCGGATCATGGCTAAAGACAATCTGCATCAAGGGCGCTTGGCGTACGTCGAGGCGGTAATGCCGAGGATCGAAGCGCTCGTGCAACTGCTCGTCCAGCGGGCCGTCAGCCGGGTCTAGGTCCACCTCGGTGACGTGCATTTCAGCCTGACGCAGCACCACTTGCAGCGGTTCTTCGAGACCCTCCCACAGCACAGCGGTGCGCAGGATATCGTGACGATTGATTACCCCTTGCAAGGCGTGGCTGAAATCGTCCAGTCGTGCGCGGTCGCGCAGACTGAACAGCGCTTTCAGGGTATACGGGTCGCCCTGCTCGGCACTGATGTGGTGATAGAGAATGCCTGCCTGCAAAGGTGCCAGCGGGTAAATGTCCTGCACGTTAGCGGCACCGGCGGGCACATGCTTCACGACGCGGTCGATCTGCGCCTGAGTCAGGCTGATCAGTGGCAGCAGGTCCGGTGTGATGTGTTCGCAGCGTTCCGGGATCAGATTGGCCGGCACCACGACTTCCGTGCCACCACCGACCGCTGCCGCCAGTGCGGCTAGCGTAGGCTGGCTGAACAGCACGCGTACATCGGCACTCAGGCCGACTTGACGCATGCGTTCGATCAATTTGACTGCAAGCAGCGAGTGGCCACCCAGTTCGAAGAAGTGATCATGGCGACCGACCTGCCCGACCTTGAGCACGTCAGCCCAGATCGACGCCAGCAGGGTCTCAACCTCGCCCTGAGGTGCTTCATAACCACGACTGATGAGCGATTGCGCATCCGGCATTGGCAGGGCCTTGCGGTCGAGCTTGCCGTTGGCGGTCAGCGGCAGCGCATCGAGCTGCACGTAGGCCGCGGGCACCATGTACTCCGGTAACAGGCCTTGCAGATGGCTACGCAGGTGTTCGATGTCGACAGGCTGCTGCGCTGTGACATACGCCACCAGACGCTTGTCGCCAGGTGTGTCCTGACGGCAAAGCACCACGGCCTCGAGAACATCCGGATGTTCGGCCAGGCGCGCTTCGATTTCACCCAGTTCAACACGGAAACCGCGGATTTTCACCTGATCGTCATTGCGACCCAGGTATTCCAGGTTGCCGTCGGCACGCCAGCGAACCAGGTCGCCGGTGCGGTACATCAGTGCGTTTTCCGACGCACTGAACGGATCGACGACAAACTGCGTGGCGCTCAATTCAGCACGATTCAAATAGCCCTTGGCAACGCCCTGCCCGCCGATATACAGCTCTCCCGGCACGCCCAGCGGTACCGGTTGGCCTTGGCCATCGAGCACATACAGGCGGCTGTTACCCACCGGTTTTCCGATAGGAATCGAGCCATTGCCGACCGACGTGATTTCGTAGGTCGCGGAGAAGGTTGTGGCTTCGGTCGGACCATATCCGTTGAGCAGATACTGTGGAGGACTGTTGGCCAGCACCCGGCCAATAACGGCAGGGTCCAGCACATCGCCGCCGACAATCAGGTAGCGCAGGCGCGAAAAGGCCTCGCCCAGCCCTGAAGCGTATTGATGGAACAGCCCGGCGGTCATCCACAGCACGGTTACCGATTGCTCCAGCAACAGGCGCTGGAAATCGCGCGGGGACAGCAAGTCGTTCTGCCCGATCACCACCACGCAGCCACCATTGAGCAGCGGCACCCAGACATCCAGCGTACTGGCATCAAACGCAGGGTTGGAGGCAAACGCTACACGATCCTGTGCATTGAAATCGGCGTAACCGTTGTTGATCACCAGCCGGCTGATGGCCCTATGCGGCACCAGCACACCTTTCGGCGTGCCGGTGGAGCCTGAGGTGTACATGATGTACGCGACGCTTTCGCTGGACTGCGGCAATGCCAGGTCGGTGCCTTTAAAGTTCTCTACTTTCAGGCCATCGAGGTCAACACGCTGCGCAGCGGTTGTCAGCGATACCTGGCTGTGGGTCAGCAGAACACGCGCCTGACTGTCTTCGATCATGAACGTCTGACGTTCGACCGGTGCATTGATGTCCAGCGGTACGTACACCGCCGCGCACTTGAGCACCGCCAGCTGACTGGCGAGCAGGTCATGGCTGCGCTCCAGCAGGATCGCCACACAGTCACCTGGCTGCACGCCAAGGCCCAACAGATGCCGCGCAAGACGATTGGCGCGGGTGTTGAGCTCGGCATAGCTCACGGCAACGCCATCGTGGATCGCCGCGCAAGCTTCAGGGCACGCACGCACCTGGGCTTCGAACAGGCCGTGCACGGTCTGCTGCTGTGGGTAGTCCAGCGCGGTGTCGTTGAACGCCACCAGCAGTTGCTGCCGTTCGGTTTCCGGCACCACCGGCAGGTCGCACACCGCTGAGTCCGGCGCGGATTCAAGGGCTTCGGCCAGATGGCTCAAGACGGTCTGCATATAGTCGCAGATGCGCCGCGCATCGATACCGGCCACCGCCTGTACATTCAGGCAGAAACCCGCACCCATATCATCGACGTTCAGAATCAACGGGTAGTTGGTGCGTTCTTCACTGCTCAGGGCATGGATACCCTGCCAGGACTGCACGGCCTGATCGGATACACTGCCAACCGCACTGTGGCGGTAGTTGAGCAGCGCACTGAACAATGGCAGCGGCGCGGCCACCGCGCTGCAACGCTGGGCCAATACCAAAGGCGCATGCTCATGACCGAGCAAACCGGTTAACCGGGTGTGGGTCTGACGCACCGCCTGGCGTACCGCGCAGGTGTTGATATCGACGCGCAGCGGCAAGGTGTTGATAAACATCCCCAGCGAGCGCTCTGCACCCTCGCCGCCTTGCATCCGGCCCATCAGGACGGTGCCGAATACTACGTCCTGTCTGCCTGAAACCTTGCTCAGGACCTGCGCCCAGGCCAGGTGTGCCAGGCTGGCAACGCTTACTCCAAGCTGCCGGGCCTGGGCCCGCAGGCGCAGGTCCAGTTGAGGCTCGAGGACCAGGGTGTTCTCTTCAATATCGCGACCGTCACCCTGCACATTCATCAGACCGAACGGCAAGGTCGGTTCTTCGATGTCGCCGAGCATGTCGCGGAAGAATGCTTCGTGATCCGCTTCGCTCACCCCCAGACGCGCCTGAGCCACGTAGTTGCGGTACGGCACCGGGCTGCCCAGTTGTGCCGCCTGCCCCATCAAACCGGTCTGGATTTCGTGTTTCACCACCTCCAGCGCCACATGATCCAGGGCCATGTGGTGGAACAACAGCATCGCGCAGATCCGCTGATTGAGCGGGTCTTCGGCGTAAGCCACGCGCATCAAGGGTGCCTGGCCGATGTCCAGACGGTAGTGGCGCGGGTCGAAACGGCTGTGCAGTTGCTCTGCGATATCACCGTTTGCCGGATCCAGTTCAAGCGCTTCAAGGTGCAACTGCGCCTGACGCCAGACCACCTGCACCGGCGAGTCGAGACCTTGCCACACCACGCTGGTGCGCAGGATGTCGTGACGATCGATGACCAGCTGCAACGCTTCGGCAAATGCATCCAGGCGCTGGCGGTTATCAAATGCGAACCGGGTCTGCAAGACATAGGGGTCGCCCTGCTCCGCAGCGATATGGTGATAGAGAATGCCTTCCTGCAGCGGCGCCAACGGGTAGATATCCTGCACATTGGCCACGCCGCCCGGCACGCCTGCGACCACCTGATCGATCTGCGCCTGGGTCAGGTCGGCCAGCGGCAGCAGGTCCGGAGTGATGTATTCACAGTGTTCATCAATCAGGTTGGCGGGCACCACCACTTCCGTGCCAGCACCGACTGCCGCTGCCAGTGCAGCCAGCGTCGGCTGACCGAACAGCACGCGCACGTCCGAGCTCAAGCCCGACTGACGCATACGTCCGATCAGGCTGACGGCCAGCAGCGAATGACCGCCCAACTCGAAGAAGTTGTCGTGTCGACCGACCTGGGCAACGCCCAGCAGGTCTTGCCAGATAGCCGCGATCTGCGTTTCGGTTTCGCCTTGTGGGGCTTCATAACCACGGCTGATCAGCGCACCGGCTTCCGGTGCTGGCAGGGCCTTGCGGTCCAGCTTGCCATTCGGGGTCAGTGGCAGTGCATCGAGCAGCACATAGGCCACCGGAATCATGTAGGCCGGCAATTGTTCCTGCAGCCAGCCGCGCAGGCTGTCGATGTCTGGCTCATTGTGGGCGGCCTGGACGGTGTAATAAGCCACCAGGCGTTTGTCGCCCGGGATGTCCTCACGGGCGGTGACTACTCCTTCATGGACCGCCGGGTGTTTGGCCAGCAGTGCATCGATCTCGCCCAGTTCGATACGGAAACCACGGATCTTCACCTGATCATCGTTACGGCCCAGGTATTCGATATTGCCGTCTGGCAAGTAGCGCCCCAGGTCGCCCGTGCGGTACATGCGTGCTGCTGGTTGCTGGCTGAACGGGTCCTTGAGGAAGCGTTCGGCAGTGAGGTCGTCACGGTTCAGGTAGCCACGAGCCACACCGGCACCGCCGATATAGATTTCACCCGCTACACCCAGTGGCACGGGCTGTTGCTGTTGGTCCAGCAGGTAAAACTGCGTATTGCCAACCGGTTTGCCGATGTGTGGAGCGAAGCCGTCTTCGCGATCCATGGCCACCCAGCTTGAATAGGTGGTGGTTTCAGAAGGGCCATAGAGGTTGCACAGGCGCTGCACGCCAGTCTTCTCGAACAGCGACTCAACCAGGCTGCGCTTCAGCGCTTCACCGGCCACGTTTACGGTGTGGACCGATTCCGGCAGGCCATCGACGTCCAGCAGCGCTTTAAGCGCCGACGGTACGGTGTTGATCAGGCCGATATCGTGCTCGCTGTGTTGCAGTTCCAGCACGTTTTTGACAACTTCGATACTGCCTCCCGACGTCAGCGGCGCGAAGCACTCGTAGACGGCGAGGTCGAAGTTCAGCGAGGTGGAGAACAGTGTTTTTTCCAGTGCAGCGCCGTCGAAAGCCGTGTGAGCCCAGCTCAGGAAGTTCACGGTGTTGCGGTGTTCGATCATTACGCCTTTCGGCAAACCGGTCGAACCCGAGGTGTAGATCAGGTAGGCCAAGTGCGCCGAAGTCAGCCCCGGCACCTGCGGATTCTGGACGGATTCGTCCTGCCAATCGCTCAGATCAAGATTGATGACAGGCACCGAAACGTCGGCCAGCAGGCCCTGAGTAGCTGTTTGAACCAAAACTGCCGCCGGAGCGCTGTCCTGCAACATGTACGCAATACGTTCTGCCGGGTAAGCCGGATCGAGCGGCACATAGCCGCCGCCCGCTTTGAGAATCGCCAGCAAACCGACGACCATTTCTGCGCTGCGTTCTACACAGATCCCAACCCGCGAATCAGGCTGAACGCCCAGCTTGCGCAAGGCATGGGCCAGGCGATTGGCCTGCTCGTTAAGCTCGCGATAGGTCAAGCGTTCTTCGCCATGAACCACTGCCAGCGCTTCCGGTGTGCGCTCGGCTTGCGCTTCAAACATCCCGTGAATGGTCTGTTCGTTCTCGTAATCCAGCACGGTGTCGTTGAACGCCACCAGCAACTGCTCACGCTCGACAGTTGGCAGGATCGACAAACCTTGCAACGACGTTTCTGGCGTCTGCTCCAGCGCAGTCAACAGGTTTTCCAGCGCCGTGTGCATGTAGCCGCACACACGTTGCGCGCCGATTGACGAAACCACCAGCGCCGTCAGGCTGAACCCTTCGCCCAGATCATCGACGTTCAAGGTCAGTGGGTAGTTGGTGCGTTCTTCGCCGCTGAGGACCGCAATGCCCTGCCAGGCCTGCATGGCTTGGTCGGACACACTGCCGACCCCGCTATGGCGGTAGTTGAGCAATGCGCTGAACAAGGGCGCCGGCGCGGCAACCCCGCTGCAACGCTGGGCCAACGCCAGTGAGGCATGTTCGTGACCGAGCAAGGCAGTCAGGCGTTTATGAGTGGCCTTGACCCCATCACGCACGCCCTGCTCGCCCACCGAAACCCGCAGCGGCAAGGTGTTAATGAACATCCCCAGGGCCCGCTCGGTACCTTCGCCACCTTGCATCCGGCCCATCAGGACGGTGCCGAACACCACATCCTGCCTGTTTGACACCTTGCCCAACACCTGAGCCCAGGCCAGGTGCACCAGGCTTGCGGCACTCACCCCCTGTTGCCGGGCCTGAGCCCGCAGACGCATGTTCAGCTGAGGGTCCAGCGCCAGGCTGGCCTCCTCGATGTCACGACCTTCACCCTTTACATCCAGCAGGCCGAACGGCAGGGTCGGCTCGTCGATATCGCCGAGCATGTCGCGGAAAAATGCTTCGTGATCGGCCTGGCTGACACCCAGGCGTGCCTGGGCCACATAGTTGCGATACGGCACGGGCACCGATGCCAACAGACTATCCGCATCGCCCGCCAGCCAAGCCTGCATTTCGTGCTTCACCACTTCCAGCGCCACGTGGTCCAGGGCCATGTGATGGAACAGCAGCATCGCACAGATGCGCTGGTTGAGCGGGTCTTCGGCGTAGGCCACGCGCATCAAAGGTGCCTGGCCGATGTCCAGCCGGTAGTGACGCGGATCAAAGCGGCTGTGCAGTTGCGCACCGATATCGCCGTCTGCCGGATCAAGCTCAAGTGCGTCAAGGTGCAACTGTGCCTGACGCCAGACCACTTGCACCGGTGAATCGAGACCGTCCCATACCACGCTGGTGCGCAGAATGTCGTGGCGATCAATGACCATCTGCAAGGCCTGAACGAAGGCGTTCAGACGCTCGCTGTCAGCGAACGCGAACTGGGTCTGGAGCACATAGGGGTCGCCGATTTCGGCGGCCAGGTGGTGATAAAGAATGCCTGATTGCAAAGGCGCCAGCGGGTAGATGTCCTGCACATTGGCCACGCCGCCCGGCACGGTGGCTACGACTTGATCGATCTGCGCCTGAGTCAGATCGGCCAGTGGCAGCAGCTCCGGCGTAATGCGTTGGCAGTCCTTGGTGATCAGGTTGGCTGGCACTACGATCTCGGTGCCACCGCCCACGGCTGCGGCCAGTGCAGCCAGGGTGGGCTGGCTGAACAGCACGCGCACGTCGGCGCTCAGGCCCAACTGGCGCATACGCCCGGTCAGGCTCACCGCCAGCAGCGAATGGCCGCCGAGTTCGAAGAAGTGGTCGTGACGACCGACCTGCTCGACGCCCAGCAGGTCTTGCCAGATTACCGCGATCTGCTCCTCGATTTCGCCTTGCGGTGCTTCGTAGCCACGGCTGATCAGCGCATCACCGTCCGGTGCTGGCAGCGCTTTGCGATCGAGCTTGCCGTTGGACGTCAGTGGCATGGACTCAAGCAGTACATAAATGGCCGGAACCATGTATTCCGGCAACTGTTGCTGCAGGTGACCGCGCAGGGTGTCGATATCGACAGCAGTGTGCTCGGCAGACTGCGTGTAGTAAGCCACCAGACGTTTGTCACCGGGTATGTCTTCGCGAGCGGTGACCACCGCTTCGTGGACCGCCGGGTGTTTGGCCAAAGCGGCCTCGACTTCACCGATTTCGATGCGCAAGCCGCGGATCTTCACCTGAAAGTCATTACGGCCCAGGTATTCCAGCGCGCCATTGGCCAGCCAGCGACCGACGTCGCCGGTTTTGTACAGGCGTGCCTGCGGGTCGTCGGAAAACGGGTCGGCGATGAAACGCTCGGCACTCAGCTCCGGCAGGTTCAGGTAACCCCGCGCCACGCCGATACCGCCAATGTGCAGTTCACCGGCCACGCCCATTGGTTGCAGCTGGCCTTGGGCATCCAGCACGTGCATCTGAATGTTCGCAATCGGGCGACCGATGGGCACGCTGTCGCCCGGATCCGTCGGGCGGCATTCCCAGGCGGTAACGTCGATGGCCGCTTCAGTCGGGCCATAGAGGTTGTGCAGTTCAACGCCCTTCAGGTGTTGCTCGAAGCGGCGCTGCAACGCACGCGGCAAGGCCTCGCCGCTGCACAGCACGCGGCGCAGTTGCGGGAAGTCGCGGGTCGAGCGGTGTTCCAGAAACACATCGAGCATCGAGGGCACAAAGTGCAGCAGGGTAATGCCCGCGTCAGTCATTACCTGCGCCAGGTAGTCTGGCTCCTGATGGCCACCGGGACGTGCCATGACCAGTTCGGCACCGGCGAGCAGCGGCAGGAAAAACTCCCAGACCGACACGTCGAAACCGAACGGGGTCTTTTGCAGCACACGATCATTGCTGTCTACGTGATAGGCATCACGGGCCCATAGCAGGCGGTTGACCACGCCCAGGTGTTCGTTCATCACGCCTTTGGGCTGACCAGTGGAACCCGAGGTGTACAGCACGTAGGCCAGGTGATTCGGCTGCAGGCCCAGCGCCTTGGCATCCGGGTTATTGATCGGCTGTGAGGCAAGCTGGGCGCTGTCATCGCGGCCATCAAGCACCAGCGCTGGAACGCTAAGGGCTGGCAGACTTGCGAGCAGATCCTGGCTGGTCAGCAGCGCACGGGGGGCGCTGTCGCTGAGCATATAGGCCTGGCGAGCGCTGGGCAGATCCGGGTCGATCGGCACATAGGCGCCACCGGCCTTGAGGATACCCAATAGCGCCACGACCATTTCCGGTCCGCGACGCAGGCTGACCGCAACCCGCGCATCCGGCTCCACACCCAGCTCAATCAGACGATGGGCGAGCTGATTGGCCTGTTGGTTGAGCTTGGCGTAAGTGAGCAACGGCCCACTGTCGCCGCTTACGGCGCAGGCATCCGGACGCTGAGCAGCCTGTTGTTCGATCAGTTGGTGGATCAATACATCGCGCGGATAAGGGTGAGCGGTGTCATTAAAGCCCGACAGTAACAGCTCGCGCTCGTCGTCCGGCAGTATCGACAGGCTGTTCAGCGCTGCTTGCGGCGTATGTTCCAGCGCTTGTACCAGGCTGCGCAGTGCAACCTGCATGTATTCGCCGATGCGCGTGGCACTGATTTGCTTGACGGCCTGAATGGTGAGCATGAAGTCATCGCCCAGGTCATCGACGTTCAGGCACAACGGATAGTTGGTGCGTTCCTCCATGCTCAGGGTCTGAATACCCTGCCAGGCTGACAATGTTTCGCTCGAGGCCGCACCACCGTTGCTGTGGCGGTAGTTGAGCAAGGTGCTGAACAGCGGCAGCGAACTCGGCACGCCGCTGCAGCGCTGGGCCAGCGACAGCGAGGCATGCTCATGCCCCAGCAGGGTCGACAGGCGCTGGTGGGTGAGCTTGACCGCCGCCAGAGCGCTCTGGCTGCCGACGCTGATGCGAAGCGGCAAGGTGTTGATGAACATTCCCAGCGCCCTGTCGGCGCCGTTGCCGCCCTGCATGCGGCCCATCAGTACGGTACCGAACACCACTTCTTCACGGCCCGACACCCGACCGGCCACCTGAGCCCATGCCAGGTGCGCCAGACTGGCAGCGCTAACCCCTAATTGCCGCGCAATGCTGCGTATACGGCTGCTCAGCTGGCTGTCGAGTACCTGATGCACTTCCTCGATACCACTGCCATCGCCCTGCACGTCCTGTATGCCGTAAGCCAGAGTCGGTTCGTCGATGTCGCCGAGCATGTCGCGGAAAAACGCTTCGTGCTCGGCCTGGCTGATACCCAGACGCGCCTGTGCCACATGGTTGCGATAAGGCACCGGGGCGGGCAATTGCTCGATCTGCCCCTGCAGGCTGGCCTGCATTTCCTCCACCACCACTTCCAGTGAGGTGTGATCCAGCGCCAGATGGTGGAACAGCAACATGCCGACCAGGCGCTGGAGGGTGTTGTCCTCGGCATAGGCAATGCGCATCAGCGGCGCCTGGCCAATGTCCAGGCGATAGTGACGTGGGTCAAAACGCTCGCGCAGTCGTGTCAGCACGTCACCGTCGAGCGGATCGATGGCCACCTCTTCCAGGCTCAGTTTAGCGTTGCGCCAGACCACCTGTACCGGCTGCTCAAGCCCTTCCCAGACCACGGCGGTGCGCAGGATGTCGTGGCGTTCGACCACGTTCTGCAGGGCCGCGGCGAAACTGGCCAGGCACTCGCGATCATCGAACGCGAAGAGCATCTGCAAGACATAGGGATCACCTTCATCCGCAGCCAGATGGTGATAGAGAATGCCTTCCTGGAGGGGGGCCAGGGCGTAGATGTCCTGAATGTTGGCCAGGCCGCCCGGGACGCTGGCGACGACCCGATCGATCGCTGCCTGATCCAGATCAGCCAGCGGCAGCATGTCCGGGGTAATACGCTCGCAGCCCGGCACGATCAGGTTATCCGGCACCTGTACGTCGGTGTGCCCGCCCACCGCAGCAGCAAGTGCGGCAAGGGTCGGCTGGCTGAACAGCACCCGCACATCAGCCGACAGGTCGATCTGGCGCATGCGCTCGATCAGTTTGACGGCCAGCAGCGAATGCCCGCCCAGCTCGAAGAAATGATCGTGGCGGCCAACCTGTGGCACTTGCAGCAGAGACTGCCAGATCTGCGCGATGGCGATCTCGACATCGCCCTCGGGCGGCGCGTATTCACGCATTGCCAGTGCCTGCGCATCCGGAGCGGGCAATGCCTTTTGGTCGAGCTTGCCGTTGGTGGTCAGCGGGAAACGGTCCAGCGCCACAAAAGCACTGGGCACCATGTAATCGGCCAGGGACAGCAGCAAGCGCTCACGCAAGTCAGTCGCCACGATCTCGTGGCCGGGCGCAGCGATCACATAGGCCACCAGGCGCTTGTCACCCGGTTGATCTTCGCGGACCAGCACCAGCGCTTCGCGGACCGTGTCACAGGCGGCCAGCGCAGTCTGGATTTCTCCCAGTTCGATACGGAAACCACGGATCTTGACCTGGTCGTCGTTGCGGCCCAGGTAATCGAGACTGCCATCATCCATCCAGCGACCCAGGTCGCCGGTTCGGTACAGACGCGCCTGAGGATCTTTACTGAACGGGTTCGCCAGGAATCGCTCGGCCGTCAGCGCTTCACGATTCAGGTAGCCCCGCGCGACACCGGCGCCGCCGACATACAGCTCGCCGACCACACCCACCGGCACCGGCTCGCGGCGCGCGTCCAGTACATACAACTGCAAATCGGGAATGCGTACACCGATAGGGCTCACGCCCGCACGTTGCGCATCTGCCGCCACCAGGGGGTGATAGGTCACATGCACCGTGGTTTCGGTGATGCCATACATGTTCACCAACTGCGTACCGGCGTTGATCACCCTGGCGTACCACGGCTTGAGCATCCCGGTATCCAGCGCTTCGCCACCAAAAATCACCAGGCGCAAGGAGTGTCGCTGATCGCTCTCGCCCTGGGCGTTGAGCAACTGGCGGAACGCGCTCGGGGTCTGGTTGAGCACCGTCACTTCGGCGCTGCACAACAGCGCGTAGCAGTCTTGCGGGGAGCGGCTGATCAGTTGCGGCACGATCAGCAAACGCCCGCCGTGCAACAGCGCACCCCAGATTTCCCAGACCGAGAAGTCGAACGCGAATGAATGGAACAACGCCCAGACATCCTGCTCGTTGAAACCAAACCAGCTCTGGGTGGCCGAGAACAGCCGGGCCACGTTGCGGTGCTCGACCATTACGCCCTTGGGCAGGCCGGTCGAACCGGAGGTGTAGATGACGTAAGCCAGGTGGCGCGGGCTGAGCCCGGTCAGCTGTGGATTGTGACCCGGTTGGGCCTGCAACGCCGGACTGTGCAAATCCACGCGTGGGCCGTCGAACGCACCCAGCAGCGCCAGCCCGGCAGCATCGGCCAGCACCGCCATTGGGGCGCTGTCCTGCAACTGGTAAGCAATACGCTCCGCCGGATAGGCCGGGTCAATCGGCACGTAACCCGCACCGGCCTTGAGCACCCCGAGCAAACCGACAATCATTTCCAGGCTGCGCTCGACACAGATCGCCACCCGGTCATCCGGCTGCACGCCGAGGCCCAGCAGGTAATGGGCTACCTGATTGGCGCGGGTGTTCAGCTCGGCATAGGTCAGGGTACGGTCTTCATAGTGCAGGGCCACGGCATTCGGCTGTGCCACCACCCAGGCTTCGAAGGTACGGTGAATCAGGGCGTCATCGGCCTGCAGCGCATGCGGGGTGTTCCAGCTTTCCAGCAGTTGCTGGCGCTCGATCCCGGGCAGGATACGCAGCGCTCCCAGCGCAGCGTCCGGGGTCTGCTCCAGTGCTTGCACCAGGTTTTCCAGCACACAGAGCATGTACGCACATACACGCTTGGCACCGATCTGTCCTTCGGCCATGACGGTCAGAGCGAAACCTTCGCCCATGTCATCCACGCACAAGGTCAGCGGATAGTTGGTGCGTTCTTCACCATGCAACGCCTGAATGCCTTCCCAGGCGACCTGCGCATTGTCGCTCGCGGCGACATCACCGGTATGACGGAAATTGAGCAGCGAGCTGAACAATGGCGTCGAAGCGGGTACACCACTGCAACGTTGGGCCAGTACCAGCGAGGCGTGTTCATGGGCCAGCAGCCCGCTGAGTCGCGCATGGGTCGCTTTCAGACCGCTGCGCACGCCCTGTTCGCCCAGCGTGACACGCAGCGGCAAGGTGTTGATGAACATTCCCAACGCCCGGTCGGACCCTGCGCCGCCTTGCAGGCGACCGAGCAACACGGTGCCGAACACCACATCCTCTTTGCCTGACACAGCGCCCAGTAAACGAGCCCAGGCCAGGTGATACAGGCTGGCAGAACTCACCCCGAGTTGACGAGCCTGTACGCGCAGGCGTCGGCTCAGGTCGACGTCGACCAGCAGGCGCGCCTCCTCGATACCGCTGCCGTCGCCTTGCACGTCCTGCAGACCGAATGGCAGCGTCGGCTCATCGATGTCGCCCAGCATATCGCGGAAAAATACCTCGTGCTCTTCACGGCTGACACCGAGCATGGCCTGAGCTACGTAATTGCGATAAGGCACGGACGGCGGCAGCGAGGCTTGCTGACCGAGCATGTGTGCCTCGATTTCGCTTCTGAGGATGCGCAGCGATGTAGCGTCGTCCACCAGGTGATGGAACAGCAACATGCCCAGCCAGCGGTTGTTCACCTCATCGTGTGCATAACCGATGCGCAGCATCGGTGCCTGACGGATGTCCAGACGCGTGTGACGAGGGTCGAGACGCTTGAGCAACTGCTCGGCGATGTCGCCATCGGCCGGGTCAAGCGCCTGCTCATACAGGCCCAGGGTCGCTTCACGCCAGACCACCTGCACCGGGGCGTCGAGACGTTCCCAAAGCACGGCGGTGCGCAGGATATCGTGCCGTGCGATCACGCCTTGCAGCGCGTGGGCGAAACTGTGCAGACGCTTAAGACTGTCAAAGGAAAACAGCGCGTATTGCAAATACGGGTCACCCTCGGTAGCGGCAAGGTGGTGATACAAGATCCCCTCCTGCAGCGGCGCTAGGGCATAGATATCCTGCACGTTGGACAGACCGCCGGGCACGCTGGAGACCACACGATCGATATCGTCCTGGGTGAGCGACACCAGCGGCAGCATATCCGGGGTGATGCGCGAGCAGTCGGCGGGAATAAGGTTGGCGGGTGCCTCGACTTGCTCCTTGCCGCCCACCGCTGCCGCCAGGGCAGACAGGGTCGGCTGGCTGAACAGCACGCGCACATCGGCAACCAGATCGATCTGGCGCATGCGCTCGATCAGTTTCACCGCCAACAGCGAGTGGCCGCCCAGCTCGAAGAAGTGGTCATGCCGGCCGACCTGCTCGAGTTGCAACAGGTCTTGCCAGATCCGCGCAATGGCCATCTCGGTATCGCCTTCAGGCGCTTCGTAGCCTCGACTGGCCACCGCCGAACGGTCGGGCGCGGGCAGCGCCTTGCGGTCAAGCTTGCCGTTGGCCGTCAGCGGGAAGCTTTCCAGGCTGACGAAGGCACTCGGCAGCATGTACTCGGCCAGCGACAGGCGCAGTTGCTCGCGCAATCGGCTAGCGTCCGGTTCCAGTCCCGCGGTGCCGATAACATAGGCCACCAGACGCTTGTCACCAGGCTCGTCCTCACGCACCAGCACCAGCGCATCCTGTATACCGTCACACGCGGCGAGTTGCGCTTCGATCTCGCCCAGCTCTATACGGAAGCCGCGAATCTTCACCTGTTCGTCGTTACGTCCCAGGTATTCCAGGCTGCCATCGGCCAGCCAGCGACCCAGGTCGCCGGTGCGGTACAGGCGCGCACCTGGCGCAGTATTGAACGGGTCATCGAGAAAACGCTCGGCCGTCAATGCTTCACGGTTCAGGTAACCCCGGGCAACACCGGCACCGCCCACGTACAGCTCGCCGATCACGCCTACCGGCACCGGTTCGCCATGGGGATCGAGGACATACAGTTGCAAATCGGGAATGCGCCTGCCGATCGGGCTGGCACCGATACGCTGTGCATCTTCGGCCTGCAACGGGTAATAGGTAACGTGCACGGTGGTTTCGGTAATGCCGTACATGTTGACCAGTTGCGTACCGGCATTCACCTTGCGGGCGTACCACGGCTTGAGCATGGCCGTTTCCAGTGCTTCGCCGCCGAAGATCACCTGGCGCAACGAATGCGCCTGCCCGTGCTCGCCCTGTGCCGCAATCAGTTGGCGGAACGCACTTGGCGTCTGGTTGAGCACCGTTACCCCGGCGCTGCACAGCAGGTTGTAGCAGTCTTCTGGTGAACGGCTGATCAGTTGCGGCACGATCAGCAGACGTCCGCCGTGCAGCAAGGCGCCCCAGATTTCCCAGACCGAGAAGTCAAAGGCGAACGAGTGGAACAGCGCCCAGATATCCTGTTCGCCAAACGCGAACCAGTCTGCGGTGGCCGAAAACAGCCGTGCAACATTACGATGCTCGACCATCACGCCTTTGGGCAGACCGGTTGAGCCGGAGGTGTAGATGACATAGGCCAGGCTCGCAGCCGTCAGCCCCGCTACCTCTGGATTGCAGACGGATTCGTCCTGCAAGTCGGGATCATCGAGACTGATGATAGGCACTTCCGTCACCGGCAAGGCTTGCTGCACTGACTGCTGGCTCAATAATGCCACCGGCGTGCTGTCACCGAGGGTATAGGCTAGGCGCTCAAGCGGGTAAGCCGGATCCAGTGGTACATAACCGGCCCCGGATTTGAGGATACCCAGCAAGCCGATAATCATCGCCGGGCCACGCTCGACACAGATCGCCACGCGATCATCGGGGCGTACACCCAAGGCCAGCAAGCGATGCGCAACCTGGTTGGCACGCGCGTTGAGTTCGCCGTAGCTCAGGATCTGTTCTTCGAACACCAGAGCGACGGCGTCTGGCTGTTCTGCGGCGCGGGCTTCGAATTGCTGATGGATCGGTGTTTCGTGTGTATCGGTCTTGTTGGGCAGGTTCCACTGTTCGAGCAACTGCGCACGCTCGCTGAGCGGCAGTATCGAAATACGGTGTAACGGCGTTTGCGGCGCCTGTTCCAGCGCATCGACCAGCCCTTCTGTAGCCAACTGCAAATAGTCACAAACACGCTGCGCGCCGATGCTCGCCGTTACCAGTGCTGTGAACAGAAATCCTTCACCCATATCGTCGACGTTGATGGTCAACGGGTAGTTGGTGCGTTCTTCATCGGCCAGCCGCAGCGATTGCATGCCATCCCAAGCCGCCATTGCTTCATCGGTCACGGCCACTCTGCTGTGACGATAGTTGAGCAAGGCGCTGAACAGTGGCGCCGGTGCAACCACGCCACTGCAGCGCTGGGCCAGTGCCAGCGAGGCATGTTCATGGCCGAGTAACCCGGTCAGGCGTCGGTGCGTGGCCTTGACTCCGTCACGTACGCCCAGATCGCCGAGGTCTACCCGCAGCGGCAAGGTATTGATGAACATGCCAAGGGCCCGTTCGGCACCCTCGCCGCTTTGCATGCGGCCCATCAGAATGGTGCCGAACACCACCTGTTCACGTCCGCTCAGGCGACCGAGCATTTGCGCGAACGCCAAGTGGATAAGGCTTGCCGCGCTGACCCCAAGCTGCCGTGCCTGTACTCTCAGGCGTTGACTCAAAGCGCCGTCCAGCGCCAGGCTGGCCTGAGCGATAGCGCTGCCGTCGCCTTGCACATCGTGCAGGCCGAAGGGCAGCGTCGGCTCGTCGATGTCGCCGAGCATGTCCTGGAAGAACAGTTCGTGGTCCTGCTCTTTCAAGCCCAGTCGTGCCTGAGCGACATAGTTGCGGTAAGGAATGGAGTCGGCAAGTTGCTCGGCCTGACCGCGCAGGCAGACCTGCATTTCATAGCGCACCTGATCCAGCGCAGTGTGGTCAAGGATCATGTGGTGAAACATCAGGGTCGCCACCCAGCGCTCGTTGCCGCTGTCCAGGGCACACACCAGGCGCATCAAGGGTGCCTGGCGGATGTCCAGGCGTATCTGGCGCGGGTCCAGGTGCTCTTGCAACTGACGGGCTATATCACCAAGGCAAGGGTTGAACTCAATCTCTTCTACGCTGAGTTCGACATGGCGCCAGACCACCTGCAAAGGCTCATCAAGGCTTTCCCAGTGCATGGAAGTGCGCAGGATGTCATGGCGGTTGATAACCGTTTGCAGGGCCTGAGCAAAGGAGTCCAGGTGAGCGCGGCTGTCAAAGGCGAACTGTGCCTGCAATACATAGGGGTCGCCCTGTTCGGCGCTGATGTGGTGATAGAGAATGCCTTCCTGCAAGGGGGCCAGCGGGTAGATGTCCTGCACGTTCGCCGCGCCGCCGGCCACGCAGGCCACCACCTGGTCGATCAGCTCTTGAGTCAGGTCGACCAACGGCAGCATGTCTGGGGTAATTCTCTGGCAATCCACTGGAATACCGTTGGCCGGGATCACCAGATCGTCGACCGCGCCTGACGCTGCGGCCAGTGCCGCCAAGGTCGGCTGGCTGAACAGCGTACGCACATTGGCACTCAGGCCGGCCTGGCGCATACGTTCGATCAGGCTCACTGCCAGCAGCGAATGCCCGCCCAGTTCAAAGAAATGATCGTGGCGACCGACACGTTCGATGTTGAGCAAGTCGCTCCAGATCTTCGCCAGAATGATTTCGGCTGCGCCTTGCGGCTCCTCGTAGCCGCCACGGATCAGTGCATCACCGTCCGGTGCTGGCAGGGCCTTGCGGTCCAGTTTGCCGTTCGGGGTCAGCGGCAGCGCATCAAGACGCACATAGGCCACAGGGATCATATAGGCCGGCAGTTGCTCCTGCAGCCAGTCGCGCAGGCTATCGATGTCTGGCTCATTGTGGGCGGCCTGGACGGTGTAATAAGCCACCAGGCGTTTGTCGCCCGGGATGTCCTCGCGGGCGGTGACTACTGCTTCATGGACCGCCGGGTGTTTGGCCAGCAGTGCATCGATCTCGCCCAGTTCGATACGGAAACCACGGATCTTCACCTGATCATCGTTACGGCCCAGGTATTCGATATTGCCGTCTGGCAGATAACGGCCAAGGTCACCGGTACGGTACATGCGTGCCGCTGGGTTTTGGCTGAACGGGTCGTTGAGGAAGCGCTCGGCAGTGAGGTCGTCACGGTTCAGATAACCCCGCGCCACACCGGCACCGCCGATGTAGATCTCGCCCACAACGCCCAGTGGCACAGGCTGTTGCTGTCCGTCCAGCAGGTAAAACTGCGTATTACCAACCGGTTTGCCAATGTGTGGAGCGAAGCCGTCTTCCCGGTCCATGGCCACCCAACTGGAGTAGGTGGTGGTTTCCGATGGGCCGTAGAGGTTGCACAGGCGCTGCACGCCTGTTTTTTCGAACAGGTTTTCTACCAGACTGCGCTTGAGCGCTTCACCGGCCACGTTCACCGTGTGAACCGTTGCCGGCAGCCCGTCAACGTCCAGCAGTGCTTTAAGCGCCGACGGTACGGTGTTGATCAGGCCGATATCGTGCTCGCCGTGTTGCAGTTCCAGAACGTTTTTGACGACTTCGATACTGCCGCCCGAGGTCAGTGGCGCGAAGCACTCGTAGACGGCGAGGTCGAAGTTCAGCGAAGTGGAGAACAGCGTTTTTTCCAGTGCCGAAGCGTCGAATGCACTATGTGCCCAGCTCAGGAAGTTAACGGTGTTGCGGTGTTCGATCATCACGCCTTTTGGCAGACCGGTGGAGCCCGAGGTGTAGATCAGGTACGCCAGATGCGCCGAAGTCAGCCTCGGCACCTGCGGATTCTGGACGGATTCGTCCTGCCAATCGCTCAGATCAAGATTGATCACAGGCACCGAAACATCGGCTAGCAAGCCCTGAGTAGCGGTCTGAGCAAGCACCGCTGCCGGAGCGCTGTCCTGCAACATGTAAGCAATACGTTCTACCGGATACGCCGGATCGAGCGGCACATACCCGCCGCCCGCCTTGAGGATCGCCAGCAATCCAACGACCATCTCGGCACTGCGTTCAACGCAGATACCAACGCGGGAATCCGGCTGCACGCCCTGCTTGCGCAAGGCATGGGCCAGGCGGTTAGCCTGCTCGTTAAGCTCACGATACGTCAGGCGCTGTTCGCCGTGGACGACGGCCAGCGCTTCCGGTGTGCGCTCGGCTTGCGCTTCAAACAGGCCATGGATGGTCTGCTGCTGCGGATAATCCAGCGCAGTGTCGTTGAAACCCACCAGTAACCGCTCGCGCTCGTCGGCAGGCAGGATCGACAGGCTATCGAGGGGCGCGGTTGATGCTTGCTCCAGTGCCTGAATCAACTGATCGAGCGCAGTGTGCATGTATCCGCATATGCGCTGCGCGCCGACAACAGTCGTCGTCAGCGCAGTCAGTTTGAAGCCTTCACCCAGGTCATCAACGTTCAACGTCAATGGGTAGTTGGTGCGTTCCTCGCTGCTCAGGGCATGAATACCCTGCCAGGCCTGCATGGCCTGTTCGGACGCGCTGCCGCCTCCACTATGACGATAGTTGAGCAGCGCGCTGAACAGCGGCGTCGGTGCGACAACACCACTGCAACGCTGGGCCAATGCCAGCGAGGCATGTTCGTGACCGAGCAAGGCCGTCAGGCGCTTATGAGTGGCCTTGACCCCGTCACGTACGCCCTGCTCGCCCACCGATACCCGCAGCGGCAAGGTGTTGATGAACATCCCCAGGGCCCGCTCGGTTCCTTCGCCACCTTGCATCCGGCCCATCAGGACGGTGCCGAACACCACATCCTGCCTGTTTGACACCTTGCCCAACACCTGAGCCCAGGCCAGGTGCACCAGGCTCGCGGCACTCACCCCCTGTTGCCGGGCCTGAGCCCGCAGACGCATGTTCATCTGAGGGGCCAGCGCCAGGCTGGCTTCCTCGATGTCACGACCTTCACCCTGCACATCCTGCAAACCGAACGGCAGCGTCGGCTCGTCGATATCGCCGAGCATGTCGCGGAAAAATGCTTCGTGATCGGCTTGGCTGACACCCAGGCGTGCCTGGGCCACATAGTTGCGATACGGCACGGGTACCGACGCTGCCAACGTGTCGGCCTCGCCCGCCAGCCATGCCTGCATTTCTTGCTTCACCACTTCCAGCGCTACGTGGTCCAGGGCCATGTGATGGAACAGCAGCATCGCGCAGATGCGCTGGTTGAGCGGGTCTTCGGCGTAGGCCACGCGCATCAAAGGTGCCTGGCCGATGTCCAGCCGGTAGTGACGCGGATCAAAGCGGCGGTGCAGTTGTGCACCGATATCGCCGTCTTCCGGATCGAGCTCAAGTGCGTCAAGGTGCAACTGTGCCTGACGCCAGACCACTTGCACCGGCGAGTCCAGACCGTCCCATACCACGCTGGTGCGCAGAATGTCGTGGCGATCGATGACCATCTGCAAGGCCTGAACGAAGGCGTTCAGACGCTCGCTGTCAGCGAACGCGAACTGGGTCTGGAGCACATAGGGGTCGCCGATTTCGGCGGCCAGGTGGTGATAAAGAATGCCTGACTGCAGAGGCGCCAGGGGGTAGATGTCCTGCACATTGGCAACACCGCCCGGCACAGTGGCTACGACTTGATCGATCTGCGCCTGAGTCAGGTCGGCCAGTGGCAGCAGCTCAGGCGTAATGCGTTGGCAGTCCACGCTGATCAGGTTGGCGGGTACCACGATCTCGGTGCCACCGCCGACCGCCGCGGCCAGTGCAACCAGGGTGGGCTGGCTGAACAGCACGCGCACGTCGGCGCGCAGGCCCAACTGGCGCATACGCCCGGTCAGGCTCACTGCCAGCAGCGAATGGCCGCCGAGTTCGAAGAAGTGGTCGTGACGCCCAACCTGGGCGACACCCAGCAGGTCTTGCCAGATTACCGCGATCTGCTCCTCGATTTCGCCTTGCGGTGCTTCGTAGCCACGGCTGATCAGCGCCTCACTGTGCGGTGCTGGCAGTGCTTTGCGATCCAGCTTGCCGTTGGGGGTCAGCGGCAGCTTCTCCAGCATCACGTAAATGGCTGGAACCATGTACTCAGGCAGCTTTTCCTGCAAATGGCTGCGCAGGCTGTCGATGTCTACCGAAGCATGCCCTGTGCTCAGGGTGTAATAAGCTACCAGGCGCTTGTCGCCCGGTACGTCTTCGCGAGCAGTCACCACCGCTTCGTGGATAGCCGGGTATTTGGCCAGACGTGCGTCGATCTCGCCCAGTTCGATACGGAAACCGCGGATCTTCACCTGATCGTCGTTACGGCCCAGGTATTCGATATTGCCGTGTGGCAAGTAACGGCCAAGGTCACCGGTACGATACATGCGTGCCGCGGGCTGCGGGCTGAACGGGTCTTTAAGGAAGCGCTCCGCAGTGAGGTCGTCACGGTTCAAGTAGCCTCGCGCCACACCGGCTCCGCCGATGTAGATTTCACCCGCAACACCCAGTGGAACAGGCTGCAGTTGCTCATCCAGCAGGTAAAACTGCGTATTGCCGACCGGTTTGCCGATGTGCGCAGCGAAGCCGTCTTCGCGGTCCATGGCCACCCAACTGGAGTAGGTGGTGGTTTCCGATGGGCCATAGAGGTTGCACAGACGCTGCACGCTGGTTTTCTCGAACAGCGATTCAACCAGACTGTGTTTGAGGGCTTCACCGGCCACGTTCACGGTGTGAACCGATTCCGGCAGACCGTCAACGTCCAGCAGCGCCTTGAGCGCTGAGGGTACGGTGTTGATCAGGCCGATATCGTGTTCGCCGTGTTGCAGTTCAAGGACGTTTTTGACGACTTCGATACTGCCGCCCGAGGTCAGTGGCGCAAAGCACTCGTAGACGGCGAGGTCGAAGTTCAGCGAAGTGGAGAACAGCGTTTTTTCCAGTGCCGAGTGGTTTGTGCCAGCATCGAAAGCCGCGTGCGCCCACGTCAGAAAGTTCACGGTGTTCCGGTGTTCGATCATTACGCCTTTCGGCAGACCGGTCGAACCCGAGGTGTAGATCAGGTACGCCAGATGCGCCGAGGTCAGCTCCGCCAGCTGCGGGTTCTGGACGGATTCGTCCTGCCAGTTGCTTAGATCAAGATTGATCACAGGTACCGAAACGTCGGCCAGTAACGCTTCAGTGGCCGACTGGGTCAGTACCGCGGCAGGCGCACTGTCCTGCAGCATGTAGGCAATACGTTCTGCTGGATAAGCTGGGTCCAGCGGCACATAACCGCCGCCCGCTTTAAGGATTGCCAGCAAGCCGACGACCATGTCGGCGCCGCGCTCAACGCAGATACCAACCCGCGAATCAGGCTGAACGCCTTGCTTGCGCAACGCATGGGCCAGACGGTTGGCCTGCTCGTTAAGCTCGCGATACGTCAGGCGCTGTTCGCCGTGAACCACTGCCAGGGTTTGCGGCGTGCGCTCCACCTGTGCTTCGAACATCCCATGAATGGTCTGCTGCTGCGGGTAATCCTGTGCGGTGTCGTTGAACGTCACCAGCAACTGCTCGCGCTCGACAGCTGGCAAAATCGACAAACTTTGTAGCGACGCTTGTGGCATCAACTCAAGTGCGTCCACCAGATGTTCCAGCGCCGTGTGCATATAGCCACACACGCGCTGCGCACCGACAGTGATCGTCGCCAGCGCAGTCAGTTTGAAGTCCTCACCAAAGTCATCGACGTTCAACGTCAATGGATAGTTGGTGCGTTCTTCACTGTTCAGGGCACGAATACCCTGCCAGGCCTGGGCGGTCCGTTCTGAAGCGCTGCCAACCGCACTGTGGCGGTAGTTGAGCAGTGCGCTGAACAGCGGCGTCAGCGCGGACACTCCGCTGCAACGCTGAGCCAATGCGAGGGATGCATGTTCGTGAGCGAGCAACGCGGTGAGTTGCGCGTGTGTCGCCTTGACCCCGGCGCGTACCCCTTGCCCGCCCACGGCAACCCGCAGCGGCAAGGTGTTGATGAACATTCCCAGCGCCCGATCAGCGCCCTCGCCGGCCTGCATACGGCCCAGCAGTACGGTGCCGAACACCACGTCGCGACGATCGGAAACCTTGCCCAGCACCTGAGCCCAGGCCAGATGCACCAGACTGGCGGCACTCACACCCTGTTGTCGGGCCTGAGCACGCAGTCGCAGGCTTAACTGGCTGTCCACCACCAGGACAGCTTCTTCGATATCATGGCCATCGCCCTGCACATCCTGCAGGCCGAAAGGCAGCGTCGGTTCGTCGATGTCGCCCAGCATGTCGCGGAAAAACACTTCATGATCAGCCTGGCTGACACCCAGACGCGCCTGAGCCACGTAGTTGCGGTATGGCACGGGCGCCGACAAGGTTTCACTCTCGCCGAGCAGCCAGGCCTGCATTTCATGCTGCACAACGTCCATCGCCGTGTGATCCAGGGCCATATGATGGAACAGCAGCATCGCGGTGATTCGCTGATTGAGCGGGTCCTCGGCATAGACCAGACGCATCAGTGGCGCTTGAGTCATATCGAGGCAGTAGTGCCGCGGATCGAAGCGGCTATGCAGTTGCGCGCCGATCTCGCCGTCCGCAGGGTCAAGTTCAAGCCCTTCAAGGTGCAACTGCGCCTGGCGCCAGACCACTTGCACCGGTGAGTCCAGACCATCCCATACCACCCCGGTACGCAGAATGTCGTGACGATCGATGACCATCTGCAAAGCCTGAACGAAGGCGTCCAGGCGCTCGCGATTGTCAAAGGCGAACTGGGCCTGCAGCACATAGGGGTCGCCGGCCTCGGCTGCCATGTGGTGATAGAGAATGCCTTCCTGCAACGGCGCCAGCGCGTAGATATCCTGAACATTTGCCACGCCGCCAGGCACAGTGGCGACCACCTGGTCGATCTGCACCTGGGTCAGATTCGCCAATGGCAACAGCTCCGGGGTGATGCGTTCGCAGCCTTTGTCTATCAGATTGGCCGGTACCTTGATGTCATGGCTTGCGCCGACGGCTGCGGCCAGTGCGGCCAGCGTGGGCTGGCTGAACAGCACGCGAACATCTGCGCTCAGGCCCGCCTGGCGCATGCGTTCGATCAGACTGACCGCCAGTAGCGAGTGCCCGCCGAGCTCAAAGAAGTGATCCTGACGGCCGACGCGTTCAACGTTGAGCAATTCGGACCATAAGCGCGCCAGGGTAATTTCCACTTCACCCTCGGGTGCCTGGAATTCACGGCTGGCATAGGCGTCTGCGTCCGGTACCGGCAAGGCTCGGCGATCAAGCTTGCCGTTGGCGGTCAGCGGGAACGAATCCAGCACCATAAAGGCGCTTGGGACCATGTATTCGGCCAGAGACGCCGCCAGTTCGCGGCGCAGTTCGACCGCTGACAAGGCGCTGTTTTCTTCACCGATGACGTACGCCACCAGGCGTTTGTGTCCAGGCTCGTCCTGGCGGGCCAGCACCACCGCCTCTCTGACGCCAGGGCAGTCGACCAGACGCGCTTCGATTTCACCCAGTTCGATACGGAAACCTCGGATTTTCACCTGGTCGTCGTTACGGCCCAGATACTCGATCACCCCGTCTGCGTTCCAGCGACCAAGGTCGCCGGTGCGGTACAACAGGGCTCCAGCGTCCTCACTGAAAGGATTGGCGATAAACTGCGTAGCGTTCAGCTCCGGGCGGTTCAAGTAACCCTTGGCCACGCCCTGCCCGCCGATATACAGCTCTCCGACCACACCGATCGCCACCGCTTGGCGTAGGGCGTCGAGCACATAGACCTGGCTGTTGCCAATCGGGCGGCCGATAGGAATACCGCCGTTGCCGACCGAGGTGATCTCATGGATTGTAGAGAAGGTCGTCGCTTCGGTCGGGCCGTAGCCATTGAGCAAGTATCTCGGTGCGCCGTCTTTCAATACCCTGGCGATCACTGCCGGGTCCAGCACATCACCACCAACGATCAGGTAGCGCAATCTGGCGAAAGCCTCCATCAGGCCGTCGGCATATTGATGGAACAGGCCCGCGGTCATCCACAGCACGCTGACTGACTGGGACAGCAACAGCGCACGGAACTCGTCGAGAGACAGCAATACCGACTGCTCCACCACGACCACACAGCCGCCATTGAGCAGTGGCGCCCATACATCCAGGGTGCTGGCGTCGAAAGCCGGGTTGGAGGCGAACGCTACACGATCCCTGGCATTGAAATCGGCATAATTGTTGTTGAGCACCAGACGGCTGACAGCACGATGCGGCACCAATACGCCTTTGGGCATACCGGTGGAACCGGAGGTGTACATGATGTAGGCCACCGACTCGGCGGACGTTGACGGTAGCGGGTCAGGCACATCGTTTTGCAGTTCCAGCAGGTCAAGGTCAATCCGCTGGATGCCTTCAGGCAGATGATGGCGAGCCAGCGTCAATACGTAACGCGCTGTGCAGTCTTGCAGCATGAATGCCTGACGCTCGGCGGGGGCATTTATATCTAGCGGTACATAGGCCGCCCCGCATTTGACGATCGCCAACTGCCCGGCCAGCAGATCAAGGGAACGCTCCAGCAGCAACGCCACCCGCTCGCCCGGTTGCACGCCAAGGTCGGTCAGGTGACGGGCCAACGCGTTGGCGCGACTGTTGAGTTCATGGTAGGTCAGTTGCTGGTCATCTTGTACAGCGGCCAGCGCATCGGGCTGCGTTGCCACTCGTTGTTCGAACAGTTCCTGCAGGCTGCTGTTACGTGAGTAGTCGCGTGCCGTGTCATTGAAGGCGTGCAGCACTTGCTGGCGTTCGGTTGACGAGAGGATTTGCAAACGCTGCAACGGGGTTTGCGGCTGCTGCTCCAGCGCCTCGACCAGCGCGCCGAGTGCCGTCAGCATATAGTTGCCGATGCGCTCTGCACCGACCTGTGCCATGGCTTGAACCGTCAGGCTGAAGCCTTGGCCCAGGTCGTTCACCGACAGCGTGATCGGGTAAGTACTGCGCTCCTCGCTGCCCAGGCTCTGCAAGCCTTTCCAGGCTTGGAGCGCCTCTGATGAAACGACTGGTTCGCTGGCACTATGGCGATAATTGAGCAGCGAATTGAACAACGGTGCCGGTGCGGCCACACCACTGCAACGCTGGGCCTGGGCCAGGGATGCGTGTTCGTGACCGAGCAATGCGGTTAGCCGTGCGTGGGTGGTTCTGACCCCTTCGCGCACCGCATGCCCTTCAAGCTTGACTCGCAACGGCAAGGTGTTGATGAACATACCCAATGCCCGGTCGGCGCCATTACCGCCCTGCATCCGGCCCATCAGTACCGTGCCGAAAACCACGTCCGACTTGCCTGACAGCGCACCCACCACCCGCGCCCATGCGAGGTGATGCAGGCTCGCGGCACTGACCCCTAGCTGCTTTGCCAGGGTTCGCAGGCGCGCGCTCAATGCGTCATCGACGGGTAGGCGCACATCTTCGATCAGCGAGTCGCTGCCCGGCGTTTCGAGCACGCCGAACGGCAGCGTTGGCTCATCGATATCGGCCAGCATTTCGCGAAAGAAACCTTCATGAGCATCTGCCCCGACACCCAGCCGCACCTGTGCCACGTAGTTGCGATACGGCACGGCTTCGGGCAAGGCGTGGCCTTCGCCGAGCAGAAAGGCCTGCATCTCGTGTTTCACCAGTTCCAGCGCGGCGTGGTCAATGGCAATGTGGTGGTACAGCAGGATAGCGACCCAGCGGGCATTGGCCGGATCTTCAACGCACACCATGCGCATCAGCGGCGCATCGCGCAGGTCCAGGCGGTGATGCCGGGTATCAAACCGCTCGCGCAACTGGGTCTCGATGGGGCCGTCAGCCGCGTCCAGTGTCAGCTCATCCACTGTCAGCGTCGCCTCGCGCAACACCACTTGCACCGGTTCGTCGAGACCTTCCCAGACCATTGCCGTGCGCAGGATGTCATGGCGATCGATCACCGCCTGCAGTGCCTGGGCGAAGTCATCGAGACGTTCGCGACTCTCGGCCCCGAACAGATCCTGCAATACATAGGGATCGCCCTGCCCGGCCGTCAGGTGATGATAGAGAATCCCTTCCTGCAGGGGCGCCAGCGGGTAGATGTCCTGCACATTGCCAGCGCCGCCCGGGACGGCGTCGACGATTCTGTCGATCGCTTCCTGGCTTAGATTGGCCAGCGGCAGCATGTCCGCGGTAATGCGAAAGGCCGGGCTGAGCCAGTCACCGCCCATTCGAGCCACCAGCGTCAGCAGTTCTGCCTTGTGCACGCTCAGGCTTTCAAGGGTGGCACTGTCCAGCCCCTCGTCGTCTCCGAGAATCACGAGATCGTCTTCTTCCTGTTGAAGACGGATCGCATGCGTGGAAAGAACTGCCATCAATTCGCTGAAGTGCATCGAATAACCTGCTGTTTATCATTTCAGAGGGGGTCGACGATCCCTGAGATCGGTGTCGCAACCAGTGTTTCGCACGATAAAAACGGAGGGGCTTCTAAACTCGAAGACAGAACGGGATCCGGGTGCAGGTATGATGGGCGCCGCAGCAATAAAGGGCTGCGGTCCTCTGACACACACGAAACTTCCCATTCGCCGTGCTTCCCACACGCCGCAAAAATTAGAGCATCCATGGGCGACTGTCTGTCGTGGGAAGCTGGGACAAGACTTGAGGGTGACGGTCGGCGCAGCGATGTGCGAGCGGCTGTCTGAACAGACAGAGTGGAATGTTGCGAGGGGGGGCGAAGTTGTTACGCAGGACTTCAGGGTGAAAGGCAACCGCCCGACCGGTTGCCGATCGGGCGGGCAGTTACCGTCGCTTCAGATACGACGTTTGCGGTTGAGTGTGGGAATTTTCGTCTGCGGCACCTCCAGCCGCTTGACCTTACCCACTGAGGCAGCCACCTGAATAAGCGTCGGATGACCGAACAGCACCTGGACGTCAGCTTCCAGGTCCGCCTGACGCATGCGCTCGATCAGGCTGACCGCCAACAATGAATGCCCGCCCAGTTCGAAGAAATGGTCATGACGCCCGACTTTTTCGACATTGAGCAGCTCCGCCCAGAGCGCTGCCAGCCTGATCTCCACGTCACCCACCGGGGCTTCGTAGGCACGCGAGGTAAATGCACTGCTGTCCGGTGCCGGCAGGGCCTTGCGGTCGAGCTTGCCATTCGGCGTCAGCGGCCACGCATCAAGCGGCATGTAGGCGGCCGGCAGCATGTAGTCCGGCAGCAGCCCTTGCAGGTGCGTGCGCAGATCGCTGCTTTCCGGTAACGCTGTCGGGGCAGACGGTGTGAAATACGCGACCAGACGGGTTTCGCCGGGTACGTCCTCACGGGCGACAACCACCGCTTCCTGCACCTGCGGATGTTTGTTCAGGGACGTCTCGATCTCGCCCAGTTCGATACGGAAACCACGGATCTTCACCTGATCATCGTTACGGCCCAGGTATTCGATATTGCCATCCGGCAAGTAGCGACCCAGGTCGCCGGTGCGGTACATACGCGCGCCGGGTGAGAGGCTGAACGGATCCTTGAGGAAGCGTTCAGCGGTCAGATCATCACGGTTCAGATAGCCGCGGGCCACGCCGGCACCGCCGATGTAGATTTCACCCGGCATACCCCGCGGAACGAGCTGTTGCTGCTCGTCCAGCAGGTAGAACCGGGTGTTGCCCACCGGCCTGCCGATGTGCGGAGCGAAGCCGTCTTCGCGGTCCATGGCCACCCAGCTTGAGTAGGTGGTGGTTTCGGACGGCCCATACAGGTTGCACAGGCGCTGCACGCCGGTTTTCTCGAACAGTGATTCCACCAGATTGCGTTTGAGTGCTTCGCCGGCGACATTGACGGTGTGGACCGACCCTGGCAAACCGTTGATTTCCAGCAGCGCTTTCAGCGCCGAGGGAACGGTGTTGATCAGGCCGATATCGTGATTGCCGTGTTGCAGTTCCAGGACGTTTTTGACCACGTTGATGCTGCCACCCGATGTCAGCGGCGCGAAGCACTCGTAGACCGCGAGGTCGAAGTTCAGCGAGGTGGAGAACAGCGTTTTTTCCAGCGCAGAGCCTTCGAACGCCACGTGTGCCCAAGTCAGGAAGTTCACGGTGTTGCGATGCTCGATCATCACGCCTTTTGGCATACCGGTGGAACCGGACGTGTAGATCAGGTACGCCAGATGTGCCGAGGTCAGCCCCGGCACCCGCGGATTCTGGACGGATTCGCCCTGCCAATCGCTCAGATCAAGATTGATCACAGGTACCGAAACGTCGGCCAGCAAGCCCTGAGTAGCAGTTTGAGCCAGAACGGCGGCAGGCGTGCTGTCCTCCAGCATGTAAGCAATCCGCTCTACCGGGTAAGCTGGATCCAGCGGAACGTAGCCGCCGCCCGCCTTGAGAATCGCCAGCAAACCGACGACCATTTCCACGCTGCGTTCTATGCAGATCCCTACGCGGGAATCGGGCTGCACACCCTGTTTGCGCAAGGCATGGGCCAGGCGGTTGGCCTGTTCGTTGAGCTCGCGATAGGTCAGGCGCTGTTGGCCATGCACCACGGCCACAGCCTGCGGCGTGCGCTCGACCTGTGCTTCGAACAGGCCATGGATGGTCTGCTCGTGCGGATAATCCAGCGCGGTAGCGTTGAGGCCGAAGACCAGTTGCTCACGCTCTGCTGCTGGCACAACCGACAAACCAGCCAAAGGCATCTCGCTGGACTGCTCCAGTGCGCTGACCACACCCTCCAGCGCTGTCTGCATATACGCGCAGACCTGTTGCGCATCGATACTGGAAATGGCTTGAACGGTGAGGCTGAAGCCCGCACCTTCATCGTTCACTGAAAGGGTCAGCGGATAGTTGGTGCGTTCTTCTCCGTGCAAATGTTCGATGCCCTGCCAGGCCTCGAAAGCCTGCTGATTGACCTCCACGTCGATATGCCGGTAGTTGAGCAAGGCGTTGAACAGTGGCGTTGACGCCGGTACACCACTGCAACGCTGAGCCAGCACCAGCGACGCGTGTTCATGGGCCAGCAGTCCGCTGAGTCGTGCGTGGGCAGCTTTCAGACCGCTGCGCACGCCCTGCTCGCCCAGCGTGACGCGCAGCGGCAAGGTGTTGATGAACATCCCCAGCGCCCGGTCAGAACCAACGCCGCCCTGCAGACGACCAAGCAACACGGTGCCGAACACCACATCCTCTTTGCCTGAGACAGCGCCCAGTACAAGGGCCCAGGCCAGGTGATACAGGCTGGCGGAACTGACCCCGAGTTGACGAGCCTGCGCCCGCAAGCGCTGGCTCAGGTCAATGTCGACCCGCTGGAATGCTTCCTCGATACCTTGCCCGTCGCCCTGCACGTCCTGCAGTCCGAACGGTAGCGTCGGCTCATCAATGTCGCCGAGCATGTCGCGGAAAAACACCTCGTGTTCCTCGCAGCTGACGCCGAGCCTGGCCTGAGCCACGTAATTGCGATAAGGCACGGAGGGCGTCAGCGACGCTTGCTGACCGAGCATGTGCGCTTCGATTTCGCTTCTGAGAATACGCAGCGACGTGGCGTCGTCCACCAGGTGATGGAACAGCAGCATGCCCATCCAGCGGTTATTTACCGCGTCTTGGGCATAGCCGATGCGTAACATCGGCGCCTGACGGATGTCCAGACGCGTGTGACGCGGGTCCAGGCGCTTGATCAGTTGCTCGGAAATATCACCGCAGGCCGGGTCCAGTAGCAGCTCATCAAGCCCCAGCGGCGCCTCACGCCAGACCACCTGCACCGGTGCCTCGAGACGCTCCCAAAGCACGGCGGTACGCAGGATATCGTGCCGCGCGATCACGCCTTGCAGGGCCTGGGCGAAGCTGTGCAGGCGCTCGATACTGTCAAAGGAGAACAGTGCGTACTGCAAGTAGGGATCGCCTTCGACCGCAGCAATGTGGTGATACAGAATCCCCTCCTGCAGCGGCGCCAGGGCATAAATATCCTGCACGTTGGCCGCACCACCCGGTACGCAGGACACCACATGGTCGATATCCTCCTGGCGCAGTGACACCAGTGGTAGCATGTCCGGGGTGATGTGCGCGCAGTCGGCGGGAATAAGGTTGGCGGGTACTTCTACTGCACCCTTGCCGCCCACGGCTGCCGCCAGTGCCGACAGGGTCGGCTGGCTGAACAGCACGCGCACGTCGGCAACCAGATCGATCTGGCGCATGCGTTCGATCAGTTTCACGGCCAGCAGCGAGTGGCCGCCTAGCTCGAAGAAGTGGTCATGCCGGCCGACCTGCTCGAGTTGCAACAGGTCTTGCCAGATCCGCGCAATGGCCATCTCGGCGTCGCTTTCTGGCGCTTCGTAGCCCCGATTGGCCACTGAAGACCGGTCAGGCGCAGGCAAGGCCTTGCGGTCAAGTTTACCGTTGGCGGTCAGCGGCAGTGCATCGAGCTGCACGTAGGCAGCCGGCACCATGTACTGCGGCAATGTGCCTTGCAGATGCTCGCGCAGGTTTTCGATGTCCAGCAGCCTTTGCGCCTGCAGCGCCGTGACATAGGCCACCAGACGCTTGTCACCGGGCACATCCTCACGGCACAGCACCACGGCATCGCAGACTTCAGGATGCTCAGCCAGACGTGCTTCGATTTCACCCAGTTCGATACGGAAGCCGCGAATCTTCACCTGTTCGTCGTTGCGGCCCAGGTATTCCAGGCTGCCATCGGCCAGCCAGCGTCCCAGGTCGCCGGTGCGGTACAGGCGAGCACCCGGAGCGTTACTGAACGGGTTATCGAGAAAACGCTCGGCCGTCAGTGCTTCACGGTTCAGGTAGCCACGGGCAACACCGGCACCGCCCACGTACAGCTCGCCGATCACGCCTGCCGGCACTGGTTCGCCATGGGCGTCAAGCAGGTACAGTTGCAGGTCTGGAATACGCTTGCCGATCGGGCTGGCACCGACACGCTGGGCGTCTTCGGCCTTCAACGGGTAGTAGGTGACGTGCACGGTGGTTTCGGTAATCCCGTACATGTTCACCAGTTGCGTGTCGGTATTCACGTTGCGGGCGTACCACGGTTTGAGCATCGCCGTTTCCAGTGCTTCGCCGCCGAAAATCACTTGGCGCAGCGAATGTGCTTGCTCCTTCTCACCCTGGGCCGCAATCAGTTGGCGGAACGCACTCGGTGTCTGGCTGAGTACTGTTACACCGGCACTGCACAGCAGTTCGTGGAAGTCTTCAGGCGAGCGGCTGACCAGTTGTGGCACGATCAACAGACGTCCGCCATGCAGCAGCGCGCCCCAGATTTCCCAGACCGAGAAGTCGAAAGCGAATGAGTGGAACAGCGCCCAGACATCCTGTTCATTGAAACCGAACCAGTCCTGGGTGGCCGAGAACAGTCGTGCAACGTTGCGATGCTCGACCATCACACCCTTGGGCAGGCCGGTAGAACCGGAGGTGTAGATGACGTAGGCAAGGTCGCTGGGCTGCACCGATACCATTGGATTGCTGACGGACTCATCCAGCAGGTCTGCGTCGTCAAGATAGATCAGTGGCACATCGGAGTCCGACCAGGCTTGCTGCACCGATCGCTGACTCAACAGCGCCACCGGGGTACTGTCGCCGAGTACGTAGGACAGGCGCTCAAGCGGGTAAGCTGGATCCAGTGGCACGTAACCGGCGCCGGATTTGAGGATCCCCAGCAAGCCGATAATCATCGCCGGGCCACGTTCGACGCAGATCGCCACGCGATCGTCATTGCGCACACCCAAGGCCAGCAAACGGTGCGCGACCTGGTTGGCACGCGCATTGAGCTCGCCGTAGCTCAGGGTCTGTTCTTCGAACATCAGCGCGACGGCGTCTGGTCGTTCTGCGGCGCGTGCTTCGAATTGCCGGTGGATCGGTGTCTCGTGTGCATAGCTCTTCTGAGGCCGGTTGCACTGCTCGAGCAACTGCGCACGTTCGGCGAACGGCAGTATCGAAATAGCATGCAGCGGGGTTTGCGGCGCCTGTTCCAGCGCATCGACCAGACTGTTCAGGGTTTGTTGCATGTAGGCGCAGATCCGTGTCGCCTCAATCAGTGGCACGGTCTGAACAGTCAGCTGGAAGCCTTCGCCCTGGTCATCGACGTTCAGCGTCAGCGGATAGTTGGTACGTTCTTCATCGCCCAGCGACTGCATGCCATCCCAGGCCGTCAGTGCCTCATCGGTCACGGCAATGCTGCTGTGACGATAATTGAGCAAGGCGCTGAACAGCGGTGCCGGTGCGGCCACGCCACTGCAGCGCTGGGCCAGTGCCAGCGAGGCATGTTCATGACCGAGTAGCCCGGTCAGGCGTCGATGCGTGGCCTTGACCCCGTCACGTACGTCCAGATTGCCCAGCTCTACCCGCAGCGGCAAGGTGTTGATAAACATTCCCAGCGCTCGGTCTGCGCCTTCGCCGCCCTGCATGCGGCCCATCAGTACGGTGCCGAACACTACGTCGTCACGCCCCGAGACCTGACTCAGCAGTCGCGCCCAGGCCAGGTGGACAAGGCTCGCGGCACTCACGCCCAGTTGCAGGGCCTGGCTCCGCACGCGACGGCTGAGGTCTGCGTCTACGGTCAGTCGGGCTTCTTCGATGTCGCGCCCGTCACCGTGTACCTGTTGCAAACCGAACGGCAGCGTCGGTTCGTCGACATTGCCCAGCATGTCGCGGAAGAACACCTCATGCTCTTCCTGGCTCACGCCCAGTCGGGCCTGAGCGACATAGTTGCGATACGGAACCGCCGCGCCCAGCTGCGCCTCCTGGCCCAGCAGGCTGGCCTGCATCTCGTAGCGCACCACGTCCATCGCGGTATGGTCCATGACCAGATGATGGAACTGCAGCAACGCCAGCCAGCGCTGGTTCGGTCCATCCCAGGCACACACCAGACGCATCATCGGCGCTTGACGAATGTCCAGACGATGGTGCCTGGCGTCGAAACGCTGGTGTAACTGTGCCGCCATGTCGCCCGCGTGTGGGTCGGCATCAAAGCTTTCGCGCATCAGCGGCGCCTGACGCCAGACCACTTGCATCGGTTCGTCCAGCCCCTCCCAGACCAATGCGGTGCGCAGCACGTCATGACGCTGGATCACGAACTGCAAGGCGCGGGCGAAATCGTCGACATGCTCCTGGCTGTCAAAGCTGAACAGCGATTGCAGCAAGTAGGGATCACCGCGTTCAGCGCTGAGGTGGTGATAGAGGATACCTTCCTGCAGCGGCGCCAGCGGGTAGATATCCTGCACGTTGGCAACGCCGCCGGGCACCGTGGCAACGATCCGGTCGATGGCGACCTGATCAAGACTTGCCAGCGGCAACATGTCCGGTGTAATCCGCTGACAGTCCGCGGCAATGCCATTGGCCGGGACGTGAATTTCACGGCCGCTGCCCACCGCCGCTGCCAGCGCGGCCAGGGTCGGCTGGCTGAACAGCACGCGCACGTCGGCACTCAGACCGACCTGGCGCATGCGTTCGATCAGCATCACCGCCAGCAACGAATGACCGCCCAGTTCGAAAAAGTGATCATGACGACCGACCTGTTCGACCGTCAGTACGTCTGCCCAGATCGACGCCAGCAGGGTCTCGACCTCGCCTTGAGGGGCTTCATAACCGCGGCTGATCAGCGATTGCGCATCCGGCGCTGGTAGCGCCTTGCGGTCGAGCTTGCCGTTGGCGGTCAGCGGCAGTGCGTCCAGCTGCACGTAGGCCGCAGGCACCATGTAGTCCGGCAATGTGCCTTGCAGATGACTGCGCAGGTGTTCAATGTCGAGCACGGTTTCAAGCCGTTGCGCTATGACATAAGCCACCAGGCGCTTGTCGCCCGGCACATCCTGACGACACAGCACCACAGCCTCACGAACCTCGGGATGTTCGGCCAGGCGCGCTTCGATTTCGCCCAGTTCAACGCGGAAACCACGGATTTTTATCTGGTCGTCATTACGACCCAGGTATTCCAGGTTGCCGTCGGCACGCCAGCGAACCAGGTCGCCGGTACGGTACATCAGTGCGTTTTCCGACGCACTGAACGGATCGACGACAAATTGCGTGGCGCTCAACTCATCTCGATTCAAATAGCCTTTGGCAACACCCTGCCCGCCGATATACAGCTCGCCGGGCACACCTACTGCCACGGGTTCGCGCAGCGCATCGAGCACGTAAGCCTGACTGTTGCCGACAGGTCGACCGATGGGGATACCACCACTGCCCACTGAAGTGATCTCGTAGGTCGCGGAAAAGGTCGTCGCCTCGGTCGGGCCATAGCCGTTGAGCAGATGTTGTGGAGGATTGTTCGCCAACACCCGGCCGATAACGGCAGGGTCCAGCACATCGCCGCCGACGATCAGGTAGCGCAGACGTGAAAACGCTTCGCCCAGACCCGAAGCGTATTGATGGAACAACCCGGCGGTCATCCACAGCACGGTTACCGATTGCTCCAGCAGCAGACGCTGGAAATTCAGTGGAGACAGCAAGTCGTTCTGCTCGATCACCACCACACAGCCGCCGTTGAGCAACGGTGCCCAGACATCCAGCGTACTGGCATCAAACGCAGGGTTAGAGGCAAACGCCACGCGATCCTGAGCATTGAAGTCGGCGTAACCGTTGTTGATCACCAGGCGGCTGATGGCGCGATGCGGCACCAGCACACCTTTAGGAACACCCGTCGAGCCAGAGGTGTACATGATGTAGGCGACGCTTTCGCTGGACTGCGGCAATGCCAGATCAGTGTCTTTCAGGTCGTCCAGGGTCAAACCGTCGAGATCGATACGCTGTGCACCACTCGTCAGCGATACGTGGCTATGAGTCAGCAGGACACGTGCACGACTGTCTTCAATCATGAATGCCTGACGTTCGACCGGTGCATGGGTGTCCAGAGGCACGTACACCGCTGCGCATTTGAGCACCGCCAGCTGACTGGCGAGCAGGTCGAGGCTGCGCTCCAGCAAAATCGCCACACTGTCACCCGGCTGTACGCCGAGACCCAGTAGATACCGCGCCAGACGATTGGCACGGGTGTTGAGTTCGGCGTAGCTCACGGAGACGCCGTCGTGAATCGCCGCGCAAGTTTCGGGGAGTGCCCGTACCTGGTCTTCGAACAGGCCGTGCACGGTCTGCTGTTGCGGGTAATCCCGCGCGGTCTTGTTGAATTCGACCAGTAACTGCTGGCGTTCGACAGCCGGCAGGATCGCAATACTGCTCAGCGGTGCCTCGGGGTCCTGCTCCAGCGCCATAAGGATATGCTCCAGCGCCGTCTGCATATACGAGCAGACCCGTTGTGCATCGATACTGGCAATGGCTTGCACGGTAAGGCTGAAGCCCTCCCCTTCATCATTCACTGAAAGGGCCAGCGGATAGTTGGTACGCTCTTCACTGTGCAGGCTTTCGATGCCCTGCCAGGTGTCGAAAGACTCTTGGTTGACCTGCGCGTCGATATGCCGGTAGTTGAGCAAGGCGCTGAACAGTGGCGTTGACGCGGGCACACCACTGCAACGTTGAGCCAGTACCAGCGACGCGTGTTCATGGGCCAGCAGCATGCTGAGTCGCGCATGAGTGGCTTTCAGACCGCTGCGCACGCCCTGCTCGCCCAGCGTGACGCGCAGCGGCAAGGTATTGATGAACATCCCCAGCGCCCGGTCAGAGCCGGCACCGCCTTGCAGGCGACCGAGCAACACGGTGCCGAACACCACATCGCCTTTGCCCGAAACCGCAGCCAGTACACGGGCCCAGGCCAGGTGATACAGGCTGGCAGAACTGACCCCGAGTTGGCGGGCCTGCACGCGCAAACGCTGGCTCAGGCCGATGTCGACCCGCTGGCATGCTTCCTCGATACCGCGCCCGTCGCCCTGCACGTCCTGCACGCCGAAGGGTAGCGTCGGCTCGTCGATATCACCGAGCATGTCGCGGAAAAATACCTCGTGCTCTTCACGGCTGACACCGAACATGGCCTGAGCTACGTAATTGCGATAGGGCACGGACGGCGGCAGCGAGGCTTGCTGACCGAGCATGTGCGCTTCGATTTCGCTTCTGAGAATACGCAGCGACGTGGCGTCGTCCACCAGGTGATGGAACAGCAACATGCCCAGCCAGCGATTGTTCACCTCATCGTGTGCATAACCGATGCGCAGCATCGGTGCCTGACGGATGTCCAGACGCGTGTGGCGCGGGTCGAGACGCTTGAGCAGTTGTTCGGCGATGTCGCCATCGGCCGGCTCCAGTATGTGCTCATCCAGGCCCAGAGTCGCTTCACGCCAGACCACCTGCACCGGGGCGTCGAGACGTTCCCAAAACACCGCAGTGCGCAGGATATCGTGCCGCGCGATCACGCCTTGCAGTGCCTGGGCGAAGTTGTGCAGAAGTTCTCGGCTGTCGAAGGCAAACAGTGCGTGTTGCAGGTACGGGTCGCCTTCGGCCGCAGCAAGGTGGTGATACAAAATCCCCTCCTGCAACGGCGCCAAGGCATAGATATCCTGCACGTTGGACAGACCGCCGGGCACGCTGGACACCACGCGATCAATATCCTCCTGGCTCAGCGACACCAGCGGCAGCATATCCGGGGTGATGCGCGAGCAGTCGGCGGGAATAAGGTTGGCGGGTGCCTCGACTTGCCCTTTGCCGCCCACCGCTGCCGCCAGGGCAGACAGGGTCGGCTGGCTGAACAGCACGCGCACATCGGCAACCAGATCGATCTGGCGCATGCGCTCAATCAGTTTCACCGCCAGCAGCGAGTGGCCGCCCAGTTCGAAGAAGTGGTCATGCCGGCCGACCTGCTCCAGCTGGAGCAGGTCTTGCCAGATCCGCGCAATGGCCATTTCGGTGTCGCCTTCTGGCGCTTCATAGCCCCGACTGGCCAACGCCGAACGGTCGGGTGCTGGCAGCGCCTTGCGGTCGAGCTTGCCGTTGGCAGTCAACGGCAGCGTATCGAGTTGCACGTAGGCCGCCGGCACCATGTACTTTGGCAACGTGCCTTGCAGATGCTCGCGCAGGCTTTCGATGTCCAGCAGGTCGCCCGACTGCTGCGTCGTGAGATAGGCCACCAGACGCTTGTCGCCCGGTTCGTCTTCACGCACCACAACCACAGCGTCGCGTACGCCTTGGCAAGCGCTCAATCGAGCTTCGATCTCGCCCAGCTCGATACGGAAACCGCGAATTTTCACCTGTTCATCGTTACGGCCCAGATACTCGAGGCTGCCATTGCCCAGCCAGCGCCCCAGGTCGCCGGTACGGTACAGGCGCGCACCCGGAGCACTACTGAACGGGTTATCGAGAAAACGCTCGGCCGTCAGTGCTTCGCGATTCAGGTAGCCACGCGCAACGCCGGCGCCGCCCACATACAGCTCGCCGATCACCCCTACTGGCACCGGTTCGCGATGAGCATCGAGGACATACAGCTGCAAATCGGGAATGTGCTCGCCGATCGGGCTGGCGCCCATGCGCTGTGCATCTTCGGCCTGCAACGGATAGTAGGTCACATGCACGGTGGTTTCGGTGATGCCGTACATATTCACCAGTTGCGTGCCGGTATTCACGTTGCGGGCGTACCACGGCTTGAGCATGGCCGTTTCCAGTGCTTCGCCGCCGAAAATCACCTGGCGCAATGAGTGTGCGCGCTCGCTCTTGCCCTGGGCCGCAATCAGCTGGCGGAAAGCACTCGGTGTCTGGTTGAGTACCGTGACTCCGGCACTGCACAGCAGGTCATAGCAGTCTTCAGGTGAACGGCTGATCAGTTGCGGCACGACCAGCAGGCGCCCACCGTGCAGCAGCGCGCCCCAGATTTCCCAGACCGAGAAGTCGAAGGCGAATGAGTGGAACAGTGCTCCAACATCCTGTTCATTGAAACCGAACCAGTCCTGGGTGGCCGAGAACAGCCGTGCGACGTTGCGATGCTCGACCATCACTCCCTTTGGCAGGCCAGTGGAACCGGAGGTGTAGATGACGTAGGCAAGGTCGGCGGGATTGACCGGTACTTGCAGATTGCAGACGGATTCGTCCTGCAGGTCGGCGTCGTCAAGGTAGATCAGCGGCACTTCGCAGACCGGCAAGGCCTGTTGCACTGATCGCTGGCTCAACAATGCCACTGGGGTACTGTCGCCGAGTACGTAGGCCAGGCGCTCAAGCGGGTAAGCCGGATCCAGTGGCACGTAACCGGCGCCGGATTTGAGGATGCCCAACACGCCGATAATCATCGCCGGGCCACGTTCGACGCAGATCGCCACGCGATCGTCAGGCCGTACACCCAGGGCCAGCAAACGGTGCGCGACCTGGTTGGCACGCGCATTGAGCTCGCCGTAGCTCAGGGCCTGTGCTTCGAACATCAGCGCGACGGCATCTGGTCGTTCTGCGGCGCGGGCTTCGAATTGCCGGTGGATCGGTGTTTCATGTGCATAGGTTTTGCCGGAAGGGTTCCAGTGTTCGAGCAACTGGGTACGTTCGCTGAGCGGCAATATCGATATGCTGTGCAGCGGTGTCTGCGGCTCCTGTTCCAGCGCCTCGACCAGCCCCGCTACGGCCAACTGCAGATAGTCACAAAGGCGCTGCGCGCCAATGCTCGCCGCCACCAGCGAAGTGAACTGGAAGCCTTCACCCGTATCGTCGACATTGACGGTCAGCGGGTAGTTGGTGCGTTCTTCTTCGTCCAGTCGCAAAGACTGCATGCCATCCCAGGCCGCCATTGCCTCATCGGTCACGGCAACGCTACTGTGACGATAATTGAGCAAGGCGCTGAACAGCGGTGTCGGTGCGACCACGCCACTGCAGCGCTGGGCCAGTGCCAGCGAGGCATGTTCATGGCCGAGTAACCCGGTCAAGCGCCGATGCGTGGCCTTGACCCCGTCACGTACGCCCTCACCGCCCAGGTCCACCCGCAGCGGCAAGGTATTGATGAACATGCCAAGGGCCCGTTCGGCACCCTCGCCGCTCTGCATGCGGCCCATCAGGACGGTGCCGAATACCACTTGATCACGTCCGCTGAGGCGGCCCAGCATCTGTGCGAATGCCAGATGGAGCAGGCTTGCAGCACTGACCCCAAGCTGCCGCGTCTGCACTCTAAGGCGTTGGCTCAAAGCGTTATCCAGCGTCAGACGAGCCTGATCGATAGCGTTGCCGTCGCCTTGCACGTCGTGCAGGCCGAACGGCAGCGTCGGCTCGTCGATGTCGCCGAGCATGTCCTGGAAGAACAGCTCATGATCCTGCTCGTTCACGCCCTGTCGGGCCTGAGCGACATAGTTTCGGTAAGGAATTGAGTCACCAAGTCGATCGGCCTGACCGAGCAGGCAGACCTGCATTTCATAGCGCACCTGATCCAGCGCAGTGTGGTCAAGGATCATGTGGTGAAACATCAGCGTCGCCACCCAACGCTGGTTGACGGTGTCCAGGGCACACACCACTCGCATCAAGGGTGCGCGACGGATGTCCATGCGTATCTGGCGCGGGTCCAGATGCTCTTGCAACTGACGGGATATATCACCGAAGCGAGGGTTGAGCTGAATTTCCTCGACGCTGAGTTCGACCTGACGCCAGACCACTTGCAACGGCTCATCAAGACTTTCCCAGTGCATGGACGTGCGCAGGATGTCATGGCGGTTGATGACCGTTTGCAGGGCCTGGGCGAAGGTATCCAGATGAGCGCGGCTCTGGAACGCGAACTGGCTCTGCAGTACGTAAGGATCGCCCTGCTCTGCGGCGATATGATGATAGAGAATGCCTTCCTGTAACGGCGCCAGCGGGTAAATATCCTGCACGTTCGCTGCGCCGCCGGGCACACAGGCCACCACCAGGTCGATCTGCTCCTGGGTCAGTTTGATCAGCGGCAAGAGGTCTGGGGTGATGCGTTGGCAACCTGGGGTAATCAGGTTGGTCGCTACGGTGACTTCATCACTGCCGGGTTCATCGCCGCCGCCCACGGCACTGGCCAGTGCGGCAAGGGTCGGTTGGCTGAACAGCGCTTTTACATCAGTACTCAGACCGATGTGACGCATGCGCCCGATCAGGCTGACTGCCAGCAGCGAATGACCACCGAGTTCGAAGAAGTTGTCGTGACGACCGACCTGCTCGACGCCCAGTAATTCTTGCCAGATGACCGCGATCTGCGTTTCGATTTCGCCCTGAGGGGCCTCGTAGCCACGGCTGATCAGCGAGTCACTGTCGGGTGCTGGCAGCGCCTTGCGGTCGAGCTTGCCGTTCGGAGTCAGCGGCATTGCGTCAAGACGTACGTAGGCCGAAGGGATCATGTAGGCCGGGAGTTGTTCCTGCAGCCAGCCGCGCAAGCTGTCGATGCTCGGTTCCGTTTGCGCGGACTGGACGCTGTAATAAGCCACCAGACGCTTGTCGCCGGGAACATCTTCGCGAGCGGTGACCACCGCTTCATGGACGGCCGGGTGTCTGGCCAGACGCGCATCGATCTCGCCCAGTTCGATACGGAAGCCACGGATCTTCACCTGATCATCGTTACGACCCAGGTATTCGATATTGCCATCAGGCAGATAACGGCCAAGGTCACCGGTACGGTACATGCGTGCCGCGGGTTGCTGACTGAACGGGTCCTTGAGGAAGCGCTCGGCAGTGAGGTCGTCACGGTTCAGGTAGCCACGAGCCACACCGGCACCGCCGATGTAGATTTCACCCGCTACACCCAGTGGAACCGGCTGCAGTTGCTCATCCAGCAAGTAAAACTGGGTGTTACCGACCGGCTTGCCTATATGAGGAGCGAAACCGTCGTTACGATCCATCGCCACCCAACTGGAGTAGGTGGTGGTTTCCGAGGGGCCATAGAGGTTGCACAGGCGCTGCACGCTGGTCTTCTCAAACAGCGACTCAACCAGGCTGCGCTTCAGCGCTTCACCGGCCACGTTTACGGTGTGGACCGACGTTGGCAGCCCGTCGACTTCCAGCAAGGCCTTCAGCGCCGAAGGTACGGTGTTGATCAGGCCGATATCGTGCTCGCCGTGTTGCAGTTCCAGCACGTTTTTGACGACTTCGATACTGCCGCCCGAGGTCAGCGGCGCGAAGCACTCGTAGACGGCGAGGTCGAAGTTCAGCGAAGTGGAAAACAGCGTTTTTTCCAGTGCAGAGCCGTCGAACGCCTTATGCGCCCAGCTCAGGAAGTTCACGGTGTTACGGTGTTCGATCATCACGCCTTTCGGCAAGCCGGTCGAACCCGAGGTGTAGATCAGGTAGGCCAGGTGCGCCGAAGTCAGCCCCGGCACCTGCGGATTCTGGACGGATTCGCCCTGCCAATCGCTCAGATCAAGATTGATCACAGGCACTGAAACGCCGGCCAGCAGGCCCTGAGTAGCGGTTTGAGCCAGCACGGCTGCCGGAGCGCTGTCCTGCAGCATGTAGGCAATACGTTCTGCCGGGTAAGCCGGATCAAGCGGCACATAGCCGCCGCCCGCCTTGAGAATCGCCAGCAAACCGACGACCATTTCCGCGCCGCGTTCTACACAGATTCCGACACGAGAGTCAGGCTGAACGCCCTGCTTGCGCAGAGCATGTGCAAGGCGGTTGGCCTGCTCGTTAAGCTCGCGATAGGTCAAGCGTTGTTCGCCATGGACGACTGCCAGCGCTTCCGGTGTGCGCTCGGCTTGCGCTTCAAACAGGCCATGGATGGTCTGCTGCTGCGGATAATCCAGCGAGGTGTCATTGAAATCCACCAGCAACTGCTCACGCTCGTCGGCCGGCAGGATCGGCAAGCTGTTCAATGGCGCCTGCGGCGTCTGCTCCAGTGCATGCACCAGGCTTTCCAGCGCCGTCTGCATATACCCGCAAACCCGCTGGGCACCGATACCGGCAACAGCCTGAACATTAAGGCTGAATCCTTCGCCAAGATCGTCGAGGGATAAAATCAACGGGTAGTTGGTGCGTTCTGCACCGCCCCTCACCTCGATCCCTTCCCAGAGTTGATCGGCCTGATCGGTGACTTCCTGATCGCTCGCCGCTCCGGCTGAACTGTGGCGGTAGTTGAGCAATGCGCTGAACAGTGGCGTCGGTGCCGATACACCGCTGCAACGCTGGGCCAACGCCAGCGAGGCGTGTTCGTGGCCGAGCAACGCTGTCAAACGTGCATGGGTCGCCTTGACCCCGGCGCGTACATCCTGCTCACCCACGTCCACCCGTAGCGGCAAGGTATTGATAAACATCCCCAAGGCCCGGCCAACCCCCTCGCCACCGCGCATGCGCCCCAGCAGCACCGTGCCGAACACGACATCGTTACGCCCGCACAGGCATCCGAGCACCCGTGCCCAGGCAAGGTGATGCAGGCTCGCCGCGCTCACCCCTTGCAGTCGCGCCTGAGCACGCAAGCGCTGGCTCAGTTCGGCAGGCAGAGGCTGATGCGCCTCTTCGATGCCATGGCCGTCGCCGCGCACATCCTGCAGGCCGAACGGCAACGTGGGTTCATCGACGTCGCCGAGCATCTCGCGGAAAAACCCTTCGTGCTGCTTGTTCGTGACGCCGAGCCGGGCCTGGGCTACGTAGTTGCGATACGGCACCGGTTCGCCCAGTGTGTGGGCCTGACCGTACAGATATGCATGGATTTCATGATGGACCTGGTCCAGCGCCGCATGGTCGATGGCGATGTGGTGAAACAGCAGCATCGCCACCCAGCACTGGTTGACCTCGTCGTGGGTGAAGGCCAGCCGCAGCAAGGGTGCCTGGCTGATATCGAGGCGGTAATGCCGTGGGTCGAAGCGTTGTTGCAATTGCTCGCTGGCGGGGCCGGCGGCAGGGTCAATGGTGATTTCGCTGAGCACCAGATCAGCCTTGCGCCACACCACTTGCACTGGCTCGTCCAGGCCTTCCCACACCACGCTGGTGCGCAGGATGTCGTGGCGGTTGATGACCTGCTGCAAGGCCGCGGTGAACTCATCGAAACGTTCCCGGCTGGCAATCGTAAACTGTGCCTGCAGTACGTAAGGATCACCCTGTTCAGCGGCGATATGGTGATAAAGAATGCCTTCCTGCAACGACGCCAGCGGGTAGATATCCTGCACATTGGGCACGCCGCCAGGGACGCGGGCAACGATTGTTTCGATGGCTGCCTGGTCGAGTTCGATCAACGGCAACATGTCCGGGGTAATGCGCTCGCAGCCCGGCACAATCGCCTGGGCAGGAACGTCCACTTCATCGGCCTTGCCGCTGTAATACTCGCCGGCATTGATCAGTTCGATCAATGCCGCTTTGTTCTCGCGCAACATCGCCACCACAGAGGGTTCCATGAGGGACTGTCGCTTGCCGCTGACGAGCAGTTGGTCGCCCTTGACGGCAAGCTGCACGTCTTTCTCTTCCAGTAATGCCAACAGTTCAATCATGCTCACAGAACAATCTCCATTCTTTCCGTTGTAGCTGCGTATTCCGAGAGTGTCGGGTGCTTGAACAGCGACTTGACTTCAGCCTCCAGGCCTTCTTGACGCATGCGTTCCATCAGGCTGACAGCGAGCAGAGAGTGGCCTCCCAGCTCGAAAAAGTGGTCATGCCGTCCAACCTGCGTGACACCCAGCAAGTCTTGCCAGATACCGGCGATCAGTATTTCTCGCTCACCTTGCGGGGCTTCATAGCCACGGCTGATCAATGCCCCCTCGCCCGGCGCGGGTAGGGCCTTGCGGTCGAGTTTGCCGTTGGGCGTGAGAGGCAATGCGTCGAGACGTACGTAAGCCACCGGGACCATGTAGGCCGGCAACTGCCCCAGCAGCCAGCCGCGCAAGCTGTCGATGTCCGGCGCAGTTTGCGCGGATTGGACCGTGTAATACGCCACCAGGCGTTTGTCGCCGGGGACGTCTTCGCGTGCAGTGACCACCGCATCCTGGACTGCTGGATGCCTGGCCAGGCATGCGTCGATCTCGCCCAGTTCGATACGGAAGCCACGAATCTTCACCTGATCGTCGTTGCGGCCCAGATATTCGATATTGCCGTCTGGCAGGTAGCGACCGAGATCGCCGGTGCGGTACATGCGTGCCGCTGGCTGTGGGCTGAACGGATCCGCGAGGAAGCGTTCGGCAGTCAGATCGTCACGGTTCAGGTAGCCACGGGCCACGCCCGCGCCGCCAATGTAGATCTCACCCGCTACACCCAGTGGCACGGGTTGTTGCTGTTGGTCCAGCAAGTAAAACTGTGTATTGCCGACAGGCTTGCCGATGTGCGCAGCGAAGCCGTGTTCGCGATCCATCGCCACCCAGCTTGAGTAGGTGGTGGTTTCCGACGGGCCATAGAGGTTGCACAGGCGCTGGACGCTGGTCTTTTCGAACAGGTTTTCCACCAGGCTGCGCTTGAGCGCTTCACCGGCGACGTTGACGGTATGCACCGACTCTGGCAACGCGTTGATTTCCAGCAGCGCCTTCAGCGCCGACGGCACGGTGTTGATCAGGCCGATATCGTGTTCGCCGTGTTGCAGTTGCAGAACGTTGCTGACCACCTCGATTCGCCCCCCTGAGGTGAGCGGCGCGAAGCACTCGTAGACCGCGAGGTCGAAGTTCAGCGAGGTGGAGAACAGTGTTTTTTCCAGTGCAGCGCCGTCGAAAGCCGTGTGAGCCCAGCTCAGGAAGTTCACAGTGTTGCGGTGTTCGATCATCACGCCTTTCGGCAAGCCGGTAGAGCCCGAGGTATAGATCAGGTAAGCCAAATGGGCCGAGGTCAGCCCCGCCACCTGTGGATTCCGCACGGATTCTTCTTGCCAGTTGTTCTGATCAAGATTGATCACCGGTACCGAAACGTCGGTCAGTAACGCTTCTGTCGCCGACTGTGCCAACACGGCAGCAGGCGTGCTGTCCTGCAGCATGTAAGCAATACGCTCTGCTGGATAAGCCGGGTCCAGTGGCACGTAACCACCGCCCGCCTTGAGGATCGCCAGCAAACCGACGACCATTTCCGCGCTGCGCTCTACACAGATCCCGACTCTGGAATCCGGCTGCACACCCTGCTTGCGCAAGGTATGCGCCAGGCGGTTGGCCTGCTCGTTAAGCTCGCGGTACGTCAGGCGTTGTTCGCCATGGACGACTGCCGGCGCTTCAGGTGTGCGCTCGACCTGTGCTTCGAACAGCCCATGAATGGTCTGTTCGTGCGGGCAATCCAGCGCCGTGTCGTTGAACCCCACCAGCAACTGCTCGCGCTCGGCAGCCGGCAGAATCGGCAGGCTCTCGATGGCAGTATCCGGCGACTGCTCCAGCGCAACCAGCAGATTGTCCAACGCGGTCTGCATATAGCCGCAGACTCGCCCGGCGCCAACCTTGCCGGTCACCAGCACTGACAACCTGAAACCGTCGCCTTGATCATCGACGTTCAAGGTCAGCGGGTAGTTGGTGCGTTCCTCGCCACTCTGTACGTCGATGCCGCGCCAGGCCTCGATCGACTCAGCAGAGGGTTCGCCCACGCTGCTGTGGCGGTAGTTGAGCAGCGCGCTGAATAGTGGCAGCGGTGCCGCCACGCCGCTGCAACGCTGCGCCAGAACCAAAGGCGCGTGTTCATGGCCGAGCAGCGCGGTGAGTTGAGCATGGGTCGCCCGGACCCCGGCCTGCGCACCCTGTCCGGCCAGATCGACGCGCAGCGGCAACGTATTGATGAACATGCCCAACGCCCTTTCTGCGCCTTCACCACTCTGCATGCGGCCGATCAGCACGGTGCCGAATACCACAGATTGTCTGCCCGATACCTGGCTCAATACCTGAGCCCAAGCCAGATGGACCAGACTCGCGGCGCTTACCCCCAGCTGTCGGGCCTGGGCGCGCAGGCGCAGGTTCAATTGACGGTCCAGTGTCAGACTGCTCTCTTCAATGTCGCGGCCATCGCCCTGCACATCCAGCAGGCCGAATGGCAGCGTCGGTTCGTCGATATCACCGAGCTGTTCGCGGAAGAACGCTTCATGGTCTTCGCGGCTCACACCGAGGCGAGCCTGGGCCACATAGTTGCGATACGGAATGGCGACCTCGAGTTGGTCCGCCTGGCCCAGCAGGTGTGCCTGCATGTCGTGGAGCACAACCTCCAGCGCCGTATGGTCGAGGACCATGTGATGGAACAGCAGAATCGCCGCCCACCGCTGGTTGGGCTGATCTTCGGCGAAAACCAGCCGTAGCAGCGGTGCCTGGCTCATGTCCAATCGAGAATGGCGAGGGTCGAAGCGCTGTTGCAGCTGCGCAATGATCGGCCCTTCAAGCGGGTCGAGTTCGACCTGCTCCACAGGCAGGCGGGCCTGACGACAGACCACCTGCACCGGTGTTTCCAGGCCCTGCCACTGCACCGCAGTGCGCAGGATGTCGTGGCGATCAACCACACTTTGCAAGGCGCCGACAAAGGCGTTCAAGCGCGCACGGTCAGCAATCTCAAACACCGATTGCAGGACGTACGGGTCGCCTGCGTCTGCCGCCAGATGGTGATAGAGAATCCCCTCCTGCAACGGCGCCAACGGGTAGATGTCCTGCACATTCGCCACGCCGCCGGGTACGCTGGCGACAATAAGGTCGATGGCGGCCTGATCGAGATCGGCCAGCGGCAGCATCTCCGGCGTAATGCGCGTGCAATTGTCCGGGATAGCATTTTCCGGGACTGTTATTTCATTTCCGCCACCCACCGCCGCAGCCAGTGCAGCCAGCGTCGGCTGTGTGAACAGGGTGCGAATATCGGCATCGAGCCCCTGGCGCCGCATCTGTGCGATCAGATTGACAGCCAGCAGCGAGTGACCGCCGAGCTCAAAGAAGTGGTCATGACGCCCCACCCGCTCGACGTGCAGCAGTGAACTCCAGATCTCGGCCACAGCCGTTTCCACCACCCCTTGAGGTGCTTCGTATTCGCGATCAGGAAGCGCTTCGCGATCCGGCAATGGCAAGGCCTTGCGGTCGACCTTGCCATTGGCGGTCAGCGGCCAGGCGGCCAGGCGCACGAAGGCGCTGGGCACCATGTAGCCCGGCAGCACTGCCAGCAAGGCAGCGCGCAGTTCGGACACCGTTATCGACAGCGAACCGGCGCGTTCGATGAAATACGCCGCCAGCCTTGGCTGGCCCGGCTCGTCCTCACGGGCCAGCACCAGCGCTTCTTCGATGCCCGGCAATTGGCTGAGCTGAGCTTCGATCTCGCCCAGTTCAACGCGTAAACCGCGAATTTTCACCTGATCATCGTTGCGCCCCAAGTAGTCGAGAGTGCCATCGGCATTCCAGCGTGCCAGGTCGCCGGTGCGGTACATCCGTGAGTTGGCGTAGAACGGGTCACGCAGGAAGCGCTCGGCGGTCATTTCCGGCCGATTCAGGTAACCCCGCGCCACGCCGTCCCCGGCGACGTACAGCTCGCCCGCCACACCCAGCGGCACCAGTTGTTGATGCTCGTCGAGCAGGTACACGCGGGTGTTGGCAATCGGTGTGCCGATGTCGAGGCTGCCGTCGGGCAGCAAGCGCCCCGACGTGGCGACCACCGTTGCCTCGGTCGGGCCATAGTTATTGATGACGGCAAAACCCGGATCACGCTGAAACTGGCGCAGACGGTCGCCACCAATCAATAGCGTACGCAAGGTCGGATGAGACAGGTTTCGGCTGAAGGCGTACTCGGCGACCGGTGTCGGCAGGAAAGCGACCTGCAGCGGTTGAGCGATCCACCAATCAAGCAGCGCATCGATGTGTTCATTGCTCACCTCCGCAGGCGGCAGGTGCAGGGTCGCCCCGGCACACAGCGCCGGCCAGACTTCCCAGGCCATGGCGTCAAAGCCGAAGCCAGCGACACTGGCGGTATGGCTGCCAGCCTGCAGATCGAAGGTTCGGCAATGCCAGTCGATCAGGTTGCCGAGGGTGCGGTGCTCGACCATCACGCCTTTTGGCTGGCCTGTGGAACCGGAGGTATAGATCACGTACGCCAGATGCGTGGCGTTGAGCCCGGCCACCTGCGGGTTGTCCAGGCGTTGCGGCCATTGAGGCCGGTCGAAGGCGATGACCGGTGCAGCCGTTTCGGGCACACGGCTGATCAGGGCCTGCTGGGTCAGCAGCACTTTGGGTGCGCTGTCGGCCAGCAGATAGGCAATGCGTTCGTCAGGGTGCGACGGATCAACCGGGACGTAGCCGGCGCCGGCCTTGAGCACGGCGAGCATGGCCACCAATGTGTCCAGACCACGACGGGCCATGACCGCCACACGATCATCAACACCGACGCCGAGGCTGATCATGTGATGGGCCAGTGCGTTGGCGCGATGGTTCAACTCGCCGTAGTGCAGGCACTGTTCGCCCACCTGAGCCGCCACACCTTCGGGCGCGCTGACCGCCCGGGCTTCGATCATGGCGTGCACGGTCTGCTCGTCATTAACCTGCGCCGGCGCCGTCGTGTTGAGCGTTTCCAGCAGGTAACGGCGTTCCTCTTTGCCGACCAGCGTGATGCGATCAAGGTGCGTCTGCTCATCATTCGCCAGGGTTTCGAGGACTTGCACGAAATAGCCGAGATACCGTTGCGCGGTCGCCTCGTCGAACAGCGCCGTGGCGTAGTCCAGCGTACCGACCAGCGTTTCACCCTGCTCGCTCAGGTTCAGCGAAAGGTCGAACTTGGACACCTGATTGACCTGCTCGATCGGCACCACTCGCAGGTCGCCCAGCGACGCAGCGGCGTGTTTGCCGGGCATCCAGTTCAGCGTGTTCTGGAACAACGGGGGATGGGCCAGGCTGCGCGTCGGACGAACCACTTCAACGACCTGCTCGAACGGCAGGTCCTGATGCTCCTGTGCTTCCAGTACGCGCGTCTTGACCTGAGCCAGCAGCGCTTCGCCGCTCGGATTGCCCGAGGTGTCGATGCGTACGGCCAGGGTGTTGACGAACAGGCCGACCAGGTCTTCCAGTTCGCTACGGCCTCGCCCTGCCACCGGGCTGCCAATCACCACTTCGCCCTGACCGGAAAGACGTGTAAGTGTCGTCGCCCAGGCGGTCATCAGCGCCATGTACAACGTAACGCCCTGGCGTTGCGCCAGTTGACGCAGATCTGCCGTCAGACGTGCGTTCAGTTGCACCGCAAGGCTGGCTCCGGCGAAGTCCTGCTGCGCCGGACGCGGCCGGTCAGTTGGCAACGTGAGCAGCGTCGGCGCGCCCTCCAGTGCCTGACGCCAGTAGGCCGCCTGGTACTGCAGACGCTCGCCCGATAGCCAGCGACGTTGCCATACTGCGTAATCGGTGTACTGGATCGCCAGCGGCGGCAGTGGGTCGGGCTGTCCCTGACAGAACGCCGGGTACAGCGCCAGCAGCTCCTGGCTCAGCACACCCATCGACCAGCCATCGGCGACGATATGGTGCACAGTCAGCAGCAGCACATGACGGTCGTCGGCCACATGCAGCAGATGAGCGCGAATCAGTGGGCCGTCAGCCAGATTGAACGGTGCGACCGCCTCGACCCGAATAGCCTCTTGCAGGCGATGGGGCACATGGCGAATGTCTTCGACAGACAGTGTGGCGTCTGCGCAGGTAGGCGCGAACAGCACCTGCGCAGCGCCTTCGCGGCTCACGAATCGGCTACGCAAGGTTTCATGGCGTTCGACGATGCGTGCCAAGGCTCGCGTCAGGGCGGTGACGTCGAGAGTACCCTCAAGGCTCAGCGCCATCGGGATGTTATAGGCTTGGTTACCGCCGTCCATCTGTGCCAGGAACCACAACCGTTGCTGGGCGAAGGACAATGGCATTGGCTGATCACGCTTCACCGGCAGGATCGCTGTCAGCTCACTGCGCGCCACGCCACCCAGCGCTGCGGCCACCGCTGCCAGTTCAGCGCGGGCGAACAGCTCGCCCAGCGGCAATTCCACGCCCAGTTGCAGGCGCACTTGAGACACCATGCGCATGGCCAGCAGGGAGTGCCCGCCCAGATCAAAGAAGTTGTCGTTACGGCCAATCCGCTCGACCTGCAGCACCTCGGCCCAGATCTCGGCCAGCGCCACTTCGACTTCGCCTTGCGGTGCTTCGTAACCACGACTGATCAGCGATTGCGCATCCGGCACTGGCAGGGCCTTGCGGTCGAGCTTGCCATTGGCGGTCAGCGGCAGCGCATCGAGCTGCACGTAGGCCGCGGGCACCATGTACTCCGGCAATGTGCCTTGCAGGTGGCTGCGCAGAGACTCAATGTCGAGCACGGTTTCAGGCTGTCGCGCCGTGACATAGGCCACCAGACGCTTGTCACCAGGCACATCCTGACGGCACAGCACCACGGCTTCGCGTACATCGGCGTGTTCGGCCAGGCGTACTTCGATTTCACCCAGTTCAACACGGAAACCACGGATTTTCACCTGATCGTCATTGCGACCCAGGTATTCCAGGTTGCCGTCAGCACGCCAGCGAACCAGGTCGCCAGTTCGGTACAAGCGCGCCTGCGGGTCGCTGTCGAACGGGTCGGCGACGAATGTCTCATCGGTCAGTTCATCCCGATTCAAATAGCCCTTGGCAACGCCCTGCCCGCCGATATACAGCTCGCCGGGCACGCCCAACGGCGCCGGTTGGCCTTGGCCATCGAGCACATACAGGCGGCTGTTACCCACCGGTTTGCCGATAGGGATCGAGCCATCGCCGACCGACGTGATCTCGTAGGTCGCGGAGAAGGTTGTGGCTTCGGTCGGGCCATAGCCGTTGAGCAGATGCTGTGGAGGACTGTTGGCCAAGACCCGGCCAATAACGGCAGGGTCCAGCACATCGCCGCCGACAATCAAGTAGCGCAGGCGCGAAAAGGCCTCGCCCAGCCCTGAAGCGTATTGATGGAACAGCCCTGCGGTCATCCACAGCACAGTTACCGATTGCTCCAGCAACAGGCGCTGGAAATCGCGCGGGGACAGCAAGTCGTTCTGCCCGATCACCACCACGCAACCGCCATTGAGCAACGGTGCCCAGACATCCAGCGTACTGGCATCAAACGCCGGGTTGGAGGCAAACGCTACACGATCCAGTGCATTGAAATCGGCGTAACCGTTGTTGATCACCAGCCGGCTGATGGCCCTATGCGGCACCAGCACACCTTTCGGCGTGCCGGTGGAGCCTGAGGTGTACATGATGTACGCGACACTTTCGCTGGGCTGCGGCAATGCCAGATCAGTGTCTTTCAGGCCGTCCAGCGTCAGATTGTCGAGGTCAACACGCTGCGCAGCGGTCGTCAGCGACATCTGGCTATGGGTCAGCAGAACACGCGCCTGACTGTCTTCGATCATGAACGTCTGACGTTCGACCGGTGCATTGATGTCCAGCGGCACGTACACCGCCGAGCACTTGAGCACCGCCAGCTGGCTGGCGAGCAGGTCGAGGCTGCGTTCCAGCAGGATCGCTACGCTGTCACCCGGCTGCACACCGAGCCCCAGCAGATGCCGCGCCAGGCGATTGGCCCGGGTGTTGAGTTCGGCATAGCTCATGGCCACGCCATCGTGGATTGCAGCGCAAGCTTTGGGGCACGCCCGTACCTGGGCTTCGAACAGACTCTGCACGGTCTGCTGCTGCGGGTAATCCCGCGTGGTGTCGTTGAACGCCACCAGCAGTTGCTGCCGTTCGGCTTCCGGCACTACCGGCAGATCGCACACCACCGAATCCGCCGCGAATTCAAGGGCTTTGACCAAGTGGCTCAAGGTGGTCTGCATGTAGGCGCAGATGCGCCGCGCATCAATACCGGTCACAGCCTGCACATTCAGCCTGAAACCCGTACCCAGGTCATCGACGTTCACAATCAACGGATAGTTGGTTCGCTCTTCACTGCTCAGGGCATGGATACCCTGCCAGGCCTGGGTGTCCCGCTCGGGGACGTTGCCAACCGCACTGTGGCGGTAGTTGAGTAGCGCATTGAACAATGGCAGCGGCGCGGCCACGCCACTGCAACGCTGGGCGAGCACCAGCGGCGCATGCTCGTGACCGAGTAAGGCCGTCAGTCGCTCGTGAGTCGCTTTTAAACCCTCGACCACTGTTATCGCACCGACGTCCACGCGCAGGGGCAACGTATTGATGAACATGCCCAAGGCACGGTCGGCACCCTCACTGCTCTGCATCCGGCCCATCAACACTGTGCCGAACACTACGTCGCGCTTGTCCGACAAATTGCCCAGCACCTGGGCCCAGGCCAGATGCACCAGGCTGGCGGCACTCACACCCTGTTGCCGGGCCTGAGCTCGCAGGCGCAGATTCAGTTGGGCGTCCAGCACCAGGCTGGCTTCTTCAATATCACGACCGTCGCCCTGCACATTCCCCAGGCCGAACGGCAGCGTCGGCTCGTCGATATCGCCCAGCATGTCGCGGAAGAACGTTTCGTGATCTGCCTGGCTGACACTCAGGCGTGCCTGGGCCACATAGTTGCGGTATGGCACGGGCACCGACGCTGCCAAGGCTTCGGCCTCGTCAAGCAGACAGCTCTGTATTTCGTGCTTCACCACTTCCAGCGCGGCGTGGTCCAAGGCCATGTGATGGAACAGCAACATCGCGCAAATCCGCTGGTTGAGCGGATCTGCGGCATAGGCTACGCGCATCAGGGGAGCCTGACCGATGTCCAGACGGTAGTGACGCGGGTCGAAACGGCTGTGCAATTGCTCCGCGATACCACCGTTTGCCGGATCCAGTTCAAGCACTTCAAGGTGCAACCGGGCTTGACGCCAGACCACCTGGACCGGGGAGTCGAGACCTTGCCACACCACGCTGGTGCGCAGGATATCGTGGCGGTCGATAACTGTTTGCAGGGCGTGAACAAAGGCGTCCATGCGTTCGCGGTCGTCAAAGACGAACTGAGTCTGCAATACATAGGGGTCGCCGGTTTCGGCTGACAGGTGGTGATAGAGAATACCTTCCTGCAACGGCGCCAGCGGGTAGATGTCCTGCACATTGGCCACGCCGCCCGGCACGGTGGCTACGACTTGATCGATCTGCACCTGCGTCAGGTTGATCAACGGCAGCAGCTCAGGCGTAATTTGCTGGCAATCGTCATTAATGAGATTGGCCGGCACCACTATCTCCGTGCTACCACCGATTGCTGCGGCCAGCGCGGCCAGCGTGGGCTGGCCGAACAGCGCACGCACGTCGACGCTCAGGCCTAACTGGCGCATATGACCTATGAAACTGACTGCCAGCAGCGAGTGACCGCCCAGTTCGAAGAAGTTGTCGTGACGACCGACCTGCTCGACGCCCAGCAATTCTTGCCAGATAACCGCGATCTGCGTTTCGGTTTCGCCCTGCGGCGCTTCGTAGCCACGGCTGATCAGCGAGTCACTGTCGGGTGCTGGCAGTGCTTTGCGATCCAGCTTGCCGTTGGGGGTCAGCGGCAGCTTATCCAGCATCACGTAAATGGCTGGAACCATGTACTCCGGCAACCGTTGCTGCAAATGACTGCGCAGGCTGTCGATGTCCACTACGGTGTGCCCGGCCGCCAAGGTGTAATAGGCCACCAGACGCTTTTCGCCGGGAATGTCTTCGCGAGCCGTCACCACCGCTTCATGGACGGCCGGGTGTTTAGCCAGACGCGCATCGATCTCGCCCAGTTCGATACGGAAGCCACGGATCTTCACCTGATCATCGTTACGGCCCAGGTATTCGATATTGCCGTCTGGCAGATAGCGACCCAAGTCGCCAGTGCGGTACATGCGTGCCGCTGGGTTTTGGCTGAACGGGTCCTTGAGGAAGCGTTCGGCAGTCAGGTCGTCACGGTTCAGGTAGCCACGGGCAACACCGGCACCGCCGATGTAGATCTCGCCCACAACACCCAGGGGGACGGGCTGTTGCTGTTGGTCCAGCAGGTAAAACTGCGTATTGCCAACCGGTTTGCCGATATGAGGAGCGAAGCCGTCTTCGCGATCCATGGCCACCCAGCTTGAATAGGTGGTGGTTTCAGACGGGCCATACAGGTTGCACAGGCGCTGCACGCCAGTCTTCTCGAACAGCGATTCCACCAGGCTGCGCTTGAGCGCTTCACCGGCCACGTTCACCGTGTGAACCGTTGCCGGCAGACCGTCAACGTCCAGTAGTGCTTTCAGCGCCGACGGTACCGTGTTGATCAGGCCGATATCGTGCTCGCCGTGTTGCAGTTCAAGGACGTTTTTAACGACTTCGATGCTGCCTCCCGACGTTAGCGGCGCAAAGCACTCGTAGACCGCAAGATCGAAGTTCAGCGAGGTAGAGAAGAGTGTTTTTTCCAGAGCAGACGCATCGAAAGCACTATGCGCCCAGCTCAGGAAGTTCACGGTGTTGCGGTGTTCGATCATCACGCCTTTCGGCAAGCCGGTCGAACCCGAGGTGTAGATCAGGTAGGCCAGATGTGCGGAAGTCAGCCCCGGTACCTGCGGATTCTGGACGGATTCGTCCTGCCAATCGCTCAGATCAAGATTGATCACAGGCACCGAAACGTCGGCTAGCAAGCCCTGAGTAGCTGTTTGAACCAAAACTGCCGCCGGAGCGCTGTCCTGCAACATGTACGCAATACGTTCCGCTGGATAAGCCGGGTCGAGCGGCACGTAGCCACCACCCGTCTTGAGAATCGCCAGCAAACCGACGACCATTTCTGCGCTGCGTTCTACACAGATACCGACTCTGGAATCCGGCTGCACACCCTGCTTACGCAAGGCATGGGCAAGACGGTTGGCCTGCTCGTTCAGCTCGTGGTACGTCAGGCGCTGTTCGCCGTGGACGACTGCCAGCGCTTCCGGTGTGTGCTCGGCTTGCGCTTCAAACAGGCCATGGATGGTCTGCTGTTGCGGATAGTCCAGCGCCGTGTCGTTGAACCCCAGCAGCAACTGCTCACGCTCGTCGGCAGGCAGGATCGGCAGGCTATCGAGGGCAGTGTCTGGTGATTGTTCCAGAGCGATAAGCAGATTTTTCAGTGCGGTCTGCATATAGCCGCAGACACGTCCGGCGCCAACCTTGCCGGTCACCAGCACCGACATTCTTAAGCTGTCACCCCGGTCATCGACGTTCAAGGTCAACGGATAGTTGGTCCTTTCCCCGCTGCTGAGCATGTCGATACCGCGCCAGGCCTCGATCGACTCATCGGAGGGTTCGGTCACGCCGCTGTGGCGGTAGTTGATCAGCGCGCTGAATAGGGGTAAGGGCGCTGCCACACCGCTGCAACGCTGCGCCAGCACCAACGGCGCGTGTTCGTGGCCAAGCAACGCGGTCAGGCGGGCATGAGTCGCCCGCACTCCGCCGCGAGCGCTCTGCCCCGCCATATCGACGCGTAACGGCAAGGTATTGATGAACATGCCCAACGCCCGTTCGGCGCCTTCGCCACTTTGCATACGGCCCATCAGCACGGTGCCGAATACCACCGTACGCTTGCTCGACACCTTGCCCAATACCTGAGCCCACGCCAGGTGCACCAGACTCGCGACGCTTACCCCCAATTGCCGTGCCTGAGCGCGCAGGCGCAGAGTGAGCCGACGGTCCAGAATCAGGTTGCTGTCTTCAATGTCGTGGCCATCACCCTGCACATCCAGCAGGCCGAACGGCAGCGTCGGCTCGTTAATGTCCCCCAGCAGCTCGCGGAAAAACGCTTCATGAGCTTCGCGGCTCATGCCCAGACGGGCTTGGGTCACATAGTTGCGATACGGTATCGCGGCGTCGAGCTGGTCCGCTTTGCCGAGTAGCCGGGCTTGCATGTCATTAAGCACAACGTCCATCGATTTGTGGTCGAGAACCATGTGATGGAACAGCAATATCGCCACCCAACGCTGGTTGGGCTGGTCTTCGGCGAAGGACAGTTGCAACAGCGGTGCCTGGCTCATGTCTAGCCTTGAGTGACGAGGGTCGAAGCGCTGTTGCAACTGATCCATGACCTGGCCATCGGCCGGATCGAGTTCGACCTGCTCCAGAAACAGCAGAGCCTGACGACAGACCACCTGCATCGGTGTTGCCAGACCTTGCCAAAGCACCGCAGTGCGCAGGATGTCGTGACGGTCGATCACACTTTGCAAGGCATCGACAAAGGCGTTCAGACGCTCGCGGTCAGCAAAGGCGAACTGCGTCTGTAACACATAGGGGTCGCCGACCTCGGCGGCCAGATGGTGATAGAGAATGCCTTCCTGCAGCGGCGCCAGCGGGTAGATATCCTGCACATTCGCCGCGCCGCCTGGCACGCTGGCGACAATGAGGTCAATGGCGGCCTGATCGAGATCGGCCAGCGGCAGCATCTCCGGCGTGATGCGCATGCAGTCGTCGGAGATAGCATTTTCGGGGACTGTTACTTCACTTGCGCCGCCGCCCACGGCCGCAGCCAGCGCGGCGAGGGTCGGCTGGCTGAACAGTACGCGAACGTCTGCGCTCAAGCCGGCCTGGCGCATACGTTCGATCAGGCTGACGGCCAGCAGCGAATGCCCGCCCAACTCAAAGAAATGGTCATGTCGACCGACTTGCTCAACCTGGAGCACTTCGGCCCAGATCGTCGCCAGCAGGTTTTCCACTTCACCTTGCGGCGCTTCGTAGCCACGGCTGATCAATGCCTGCGCATCCGGTTCGGGCAGCGCTTTACGGTCAAGTTTGCCGTTGGTTGTCAGCGGTAGTGCATCGAGGCGCACATAGGCTGCGGGCACCATATAGTCCGGCAGGCGGGTTTGCAGATGGCTGCGCAGTGTCTCTATTTCCAGTGTTCGCTGAGCCTCATGCACAGTGAAATAGGCCACCAGGCGTTTCTCTCCTGCGTCCTGTCGCACCAGCAGCGCTACTTCGTGTACCGCAGGGTGTGTGGCCAGAACGGCCTCGATTTCGCTCAGCTCAATGCGGAAACCGCGAAGTTTCACCTGGTCATCGTTACGGCCCAGGTATTCGATGTTGCCGTCTGGCAGATACCGGCCAAGATCGCCGGTACGGTACATGCGTGCCGCTGGTCGCTGGCTGAACGGATCCTGCAGGAAGCGTTCGGCGGTCAGTTCGTCACGGTTCAGGTAGCCCCGCGCTACACCGGCGCCGCCGATGTAGATCTCGCCCGCAACGCCCAGGGGGACGGGCCGTTGCCGTTCGTTCAGCAGGTAAAACTGCGTATTGCCAACCGGTTTGCCGATATGAGGAGCGAAACCGTCTTCGCGATCCATCGCTACCCAGCTTGAGTACGTGGTGGTTTCCGACGGGCCATAAAGGTTGCACAGGCGCTGCACGCCGGTTTTTTCGAACAGGTTTTCCACCAGACTGCGCTTGAGGGCCTCCCCGGCCACATTCACGGTGTGGACCGACGTCGGCAGTCCTTCTACATCCAGCAAGGCCTTGAGCGCCGACGGCACGGTGTTGATCAGGCCGATATCATGTTCGCCGTGTTGCAGTTCCAGAATATTTTTAACCACCTCGATCCTGCCGCCCGAGGTGAGTGGCGCAAGGCACTCGTAGACGGCGAGGTCGAAGTTCAGCGAGGTGGCAAACAGTGTTTTTTCCAGCACAGAAGCGTCGAAGGCTTTGTGCGCCCAGGTCAGGAAGTTAACGGTGTTGCGGTGCTCGATCATCACGCCTTTCGGCAGACCGGTGGAGCCCGAGGTGTAGATCAGGTAGGCCAGGTGCGCCGAAGTCAGCCCCGCCACGTGCGGATTCTGGACGGATTCGTCCTGCCAATCGCTCAGATCAAAATTGATGACGGGCATCGAAATATCGGCCAGCAAGCCCTGAGTAGCGGTGTGAGCCAGCACGGCTGCCGGAGCGCTGTCCTGCAACATATAAGCAATACGTTCCGCTGGATAAGCCGGGTCGAGCGGCACATAACCGCCGCCCGCCTTGAGAATCGCCAGCAACCCGACGACCATTTCCACGCCTCGTTCGACACAGATCCCGACTCGCGAATCCGGTTGCACTCCCTTTTTACGAAGGGCATGGGCCAGGCGGTTGGCTTGCTCGTTGAGTTGGCGATAGCTAAGGCGCTGTTCACCGTGAACCACTGCTACAGCATCCGGCGTGCGCTCGACCTGCGCTTCGAACATCCCGTGAATGGTCTGTTGGTGCGGATAATCCAGCGCGGTGTTATTGAACCCCACCAGCAACTGCTCGCGCTCCTCGGCAGGCAGGATCGACAACTCTTGTAAGGAGGCTTGTGGTGTCTGCTCCAGCGCCGTTACCAGGGTTTCCAGCGCCATCTGCATGTAATTGCAGACGCGTTTGGCGCCGATTGACGAAGTGACCAACGCCGTGAGGCTGAACCCCTCACCCAGGTCATCGACGTTCAACGTCAATGGATAGTTGGTGCGTTCTTCGCTGTTCAGGGCATAAATGCCCTCCCAGGCCTGGGCGGTCCGTTCTGAAACGCTGCCAGGCACACTGTGGCGGTAGTTGAGCAGAGCGCTAAACAATGGCAGTGGCGCGGCCACACCACTGCATCGCTGGGCGAGCACCAGCGGTGCATGCTCGTGGCCGAGCAAGGCAGTCAGTCGCTCGTGAGTCGTTTTTAATCCCTCGACCACTGTTATCGCACCGACATCCACGCGCAGTGGCAACGTGTTAATGAACATGCCCATGGCGCGGTCAGCGCCCTCACCGCTCTGCATACGGCCCATCAATACCGTGCCGAACACCACGTCACACTTGCTCGATACATTGCCCAACACCTGGCCCCAGGCCAGATGCACCAGGCTGGCGGCACTTACACCCTGCTGCCTTGCCTGAGCCCGCAGGCGCTGATCCAGCCGGGCGTCCAGCGTCAGGCTGGCTCCTTCGATATCACGACCGTCGCCCTGCACATCCTGCAGGCCGAACGGCAGGGTCGGTTCTTCGATGTCGCCAAGCATCTTGCGGAAGAACGTTTCGTGACCGGCCTGGCTGACACCCAGGCGTGCCTGGGCCACGTAGTTGCGATACGGCACCGGCACCGACGCTGCCAAGGCATCGGCCTCGCCGAGCAACCCGCTCTGTATTTCATGCTTCAACACTTCCAGTGCCACATGGTCGAGGGCCATGTGATGAAACAGCAACATCGCCAGCCAGCGGTCGTTGAGCGGATCATGGCTGAAGACAATGCGCATCAGGGGCGCGTGACGCACATCGAGGCGGTAATGCCGGGGATCGAAGCGCTCGTGCAATTGCTCATCAACCGGGCCGTCTGCCGGGTCGAGGAGCAACTCCGTGACTTGCAGTTCAGCTTGACGCAGCACCACTTGCACCGGTTCATCGAAACCTTGCCACAGCACGGCGGTACGCAGGATATCGTGCCGGTTGATCACGCCTTGCAAGGCGCCGCTGAAAGCGTCCAGTCGTGTCCGGTCAGATATCTCGAACAGCGCTTTCAAGGTGTAGGGGTCGCCCCCTTCTGTACTGATGTGGTGGTAGAGAATCCCTGCCTGCAGAGGCGCCAATGGATAGATATCCTGCACATTCGCCATGCCGCCCGACACGCTGGCAGCTATCTGATCGATCTGCATTTGGCTCAGGCTGATCAGCGGCAACAGTTCAGGGGTGATGTATTCACAATGTTCGGGAATCAGATTGGCCGGCACCACAACTTCCGTGCCACCACCGACCGCAGCTGCCAGCGCCGCCACGGTCGGCTGGCTGAACAGCACGCGAACGTCGGCACTCAGGCCGACCTGGCGCATACGTTCGATCAGCGTCACCGCCAGCAGCGAGTGGCCACCCAGTTCGAAGAAGTGATCATGGCGACCCACCTGCTCGACCTTGAGTACGTCTGCCCAGATTGAGGCCAGCAGGGTTTCGAGCTCGCCTTGTGGTGCTTCGTAACCATGGCTGATCAGCGACTGTGCGTCCGGCGCTGGCAGCGCCTTGCGATCGAGCTTGCCGTTCGCAGTTAGCGGCAGCGCATCGAGCTGCACGTAAGCTGCCGGCACCATATAGTCCGGCAATGTGCCTTGCAGGTGGCTGCGCAGAAACTCAATATCGAGCACGTTTTCGGGCTGCCGCGCCGTGACATAGGCCACCAGACGCTTTTCGCCGGGCACGTCTTCGCGGGCCATGACCACGGCTTCGCGTACATTGGCGTGTTCGGCCAGACGTGCTTCGATTTCACCCAGCTCCACGCGCAAGCCGCGGATTTTCACCTGATCATCGTTACGCCCCAAATAGTCGAGAGTGCCATCGGCATTCCAGCGTGCCAGGTCGCCGGTGCGGTACATCCGTGCGTCGGCGCCGGCGTGGAACGGATCACGCAGGAAACGCTCGGCGGTCATCTCCGGCCGATTCAGATAGCCCCGCGCCACGCCTTCCCCGGCGACGTACAGCTCGCCCGCCACGCCCAGCGGCACCAGTTGTTGATGCTCGTCGAGCAGGTACACGCGGGTGTTGGCAATCGGTGTGCCGATGTCGAGGCTGCCGTCGGGTAGCAAACGCCCGGAGGTGGCAACCACCGTGGCCTCGGTCGGGCCGTAGTTGTTGATGACGGCAAAACCCGGATCGCGCTGGAACTGGCGCAAGCGGTCGCCACCGATCAACAGCGTGCGCAAGGTGGGGTGAGACAAATTGCGGCTGAAGGCGTACTCGGCGACCGGTGTTGGCAGGAAGGCCACCTGCAGCGGCTGGGCAACCCACCAATCAAGCAGCGCATCGATGTGTTCATTGCTCACCTCCGCAGGAGGCAGGTGCAGGGTTGCCCCGGCACACAGCGCGGGCCAGACTTCCCAGGCCATGGCGTCAAAGCCGAAGCCGGCGACGCTGGCGGTATGACTGCCAGCTTGGAGATCGAAGGTCTGGCAATGCCAGTCGATCAGATTGCCGAGAGTGCGGTGCTCGACCATCACGCCCTTTGGCTGACCTGTAGAGCCGGAGGTGTAGATCACGTAAGCCAGATGCGTGGCGTTGAGCCCGGCCACCTGCGGGTTTTCCAGGCGTTGCGGCCATTCAGGCCGGTCGAAGGCGATGACCGGTGCAGCCGTTTCCGGCACACGGCTCATCAGGGCCTGCTGGGTCAGCACTACTTTGGGTGCGCTGTCGGTCAGCAGATAGGCAATGCGCTCGTCAGGGTGCGACGGATCAACCGGGACGTAGCCGGCGCCGGCCTTGAGCACGGCGAGCATGGCCACCAGCGTGTCCAGACCACGACGGGCCATGACCGCCACGCGATCATCGATACCTACGCCGAGACTGATCAGGTGATGGGCCAGTGCGTTGGCGCGATGGTTCAACTCGCCGTAGTGCAGGCACTGTTCGCCCACCTGGGCTGCCACACCTTCAGGTGTGCTGGCCGCCCGGGCTTCGATCATGGCGTGCACGGTCTGCAGCCGTGGGTAGTCCTGCGCGGTGTCGTTGAACGCCAACAGCAGTTGTTGCCGCTCGGTTTCCGGCACCACCGGCAGGCCGCAAACGGCTGAATCCGGGGCGGATTCAAGGGCTTCGACCAAGTGAATCAAGGCGGTCTGCATGTAATCGCAGACCCGCTGGCCATCGAAACCAGTTGCCACCTGCACGCTCAACAGGAAGCCTTCGCCTTGATCGTCCACCGACAGACTCAACGGGTAGTTGGTCCGTTCGCGGACGCCGAGCACCTGAGCATCCGCCCACCGCTCGCCACCGCTTGCTTCGCGCGCCGGGCTATGGCGGTAGTTGAGCAGCGCGCTGAACAGCGGCGACGTTGCGCAAACCGCGCTGCAACGTTGAGCCAGCACCAATGGTGCATGTTCGTGGCCGAGTAATGCAGTCAAACGATTATGGGTCAGGCGCACGGCCTGACGTACGCCGCCGGTACCGACATCGACCCGCAGCGGCAAGGTATTGATGAACATCCCCAGCGCGCGGTCGGCGCCCAGGCCGCCTTGCATACGTCCCAGCAACACGGTGCCGAAGACCACGTCTTCACGTCCACTGGCGGCGCCCAGCACTCTTGCCCAGGCCAGGTGGTGCAGGCTTGCTGCGCTCACCCCCAGTTGCCGAGCCTGAGTGCGTAGACGTTGACACAGATCAGCCGGAAGATCATGGCGAACCTCCTTGACGCCCTGCCCGTCACCCTGCACCTCAAGCAGGCCGAACGGCAGCGTCGGTTCATCGACATCACCGAGCATCTCGCGGAAAAACGCTTCGTGTTGCTCGCGACTCACGCCCAGACGGGCCTGACCCACGTAATTCCGGTAAGGCATCGCCGGCGGCAGTTGCGCCGCAGTGCCTTGCAAGTGGGCGAGCATTTCTGCGCTCATCACGTCCAGCGCGGTGTGGTCGAGGGCAATGTGGTGGAACAGCAGGATTGCTACCCAGCGCTGGTTCTCCGAGTCCTCGGCAAAGGCCAGGTGAATCAGCGGGGCCTGCCTGAGATCGAGGCGGCACTCGCGTGGATCAAAGCGGCGTTGCAGCTCAGCGACGATATCGCCGCCGTCCGGGGCCAGGGTGATCTGCTCCATCGACAACTCGACCCGGCGCAGAGCGACTTGCAGCGGGTGCTCCAGATCTTCCCAGACCAGCGCCGTGCGCAGGATGTCATGGCGATCCATCATCGCCTGCAAGCCTTCGGCAAAACGTCGTACGTGCGCCGGTTTATGCAGGGCGAAGGTCGCTTGCAGCAGATACGGGTCGCCTTTTTCGGCCGCAATATGATGGTAAAGAATGCCTTCCTGCAACGGCGCCAGCGGGTAGATGTCCTGCACGTTCGCCGCGCCACCGGGAACGCCGGCGGCGATGCGCTCGATACTCGCCTGGTCCAGCGTAGTGAGGGTCAGCATGTCCGGTGTGATGTGTGTGCAGCCCTCGGGAATGCCATTGGCGGGCACTTCGATCTCGATGCCGCCGCCCACCGCCGCCGCGAGTGCGGCAAGGGTCGGCTGGCCGAACAGGACGCGCACATCGGCGCTCAGGCCAGCCTGACGCATACGCTCAATCAGCTTCACCGCGAGCAGTGAATGACCGCCCAGTTCGAAGAAATGGTCCTGCCGACCGACCCGCTCCACACTCAGTACTTCGCACCAGAGCGCGGCCAGCGTGGTTTCGGTATCGCCGAGTGGCGCCTGATAGTCGCGACTGACGAAGGCATCGGCAGAGGGCTGCGGCAACGCGCGACGATCCAGTTTGCCATTGGGCGACACCGGCAGTTTTTCCAGGTGTACATAGGCCGCCGGGATCATGTAGTCAGGCAGCAGAGCCTGTAAGTGCAGGCGCATCTGGTCGGCCTGGGGCACAACCTGGCCGGCCTGCACGCTGAAATACGCCACCAGGCGCTTTTCACCTGGAACGTCTTCGCGGGCCAGCACTGCCGTATCGCGCAGGCCTGGATATTGACCAAGGCGTGCCTCGATTTCCCCCAGTTCGATACGAAAGCCACGCACCTTGATCTGATCGTCGTTACGGCCCAGGTAAACAATCCTGCCGTCCGCCTGCCAGCAGGCAAGGTCGCCGGTCTTATACAGGCGCGCGTGTGGGTTGCCGACATCGTTGCTCGCAAACGGATCAGCGATAAAGCGTTCGGCGCTCAGGTCATGGCGGTTCAGGTAGCCACGGGCGACAGATGCGCCACCGATGTACAGTTCACCCGCGACGCCCACCGGCACCGGGCGCATGTGTTCGTCGAGCAGGTAGATGCGTGTATTGGCCACCGGCTGGCCGATGCTCGGCAAGGTCGGCCAGGCCTGTGGATCGCCATCGAGAGTCAGCGCCGTGACCACGTGGGACTCGGTTGGGCCATAGTGATTATGCAGGCGGGCATCGCTCAGACGGGCGAATAACTGCCGCATCGGTTCGGTGATTCGCAGTTGTTCACCCGCAGTGATCACGTCCTGCAACAGGCACTCAGGCTGTTCAGGCTCGTCAACCACGGCTTCGGCCAATGCCTGCAGGGCAATACACGGCATGTACAGGCGTTCGATACGCTGCTCGCAGATATGCTCGAACAGGCGGCGGAAATTCAGACGAGTATCAGCGTGGATCAGCGACAGCTCGCCACCTGCGCACAAAGTGCTGAAGATTTCCTGAAAGGCCACATCAAAACCCAGCGCCGCGAACTGCAAGGTACGCTGCTTCGGGCGACGGTCCTCGACAGCCTGGGCAATCTGCCAATGCATCAGGTTGACCAGCGGTGCATGGGGCATGGCCACGCCTTTTGGCTGACCGGTAGAGCCCGAGGTGTAGATCAGGTACGCCAGGTGCTGCGCGCCAAGCCCTGCGAGCTGCGGGTTGGTTGCCGACGCGCGGTCGATACCGCTCTCGGCGCGGGCGTCAGCTTCCAGCAGCAACACCGGCATGGCGGCCTGCGCAAAGCGCTCGCGCAAACCACGTTGGGTCAGCAGTATTTTCGGTGCGCTGTCCTCAAGCATGTAGGCCAGGCGTTCTTCAGGGTAAGAAGGGTCGAGTGGCACGTAGCCTGCGCCGGCCTTGAGAATGCCCACCAGGCCGGCGATCATTTCCAGACTGCGTTCCACACAGATCGCTACGCGGTCATCAGCGCCAACGCCTGCAGCGATCAACCGATGGGCAATCTGGTTGGCCCACTGATTGAGCTCGGCGTAACTCAGGCGCTGGCCTTCGTAGGTGACCGCCACCGAATCGGGCTGTGCAGCCGCCTGGGCCTCGAACAGCTGGTGCAGCAAAAGGTCTTGCGGGTAGGCGCTATCGAACGCGTTGAAGTCTTCCAGCAATTGGCGACGCTCGTGCGCGGGCAGCCAGTCGAGGCTGTGCAAGGCAGCATCGGGCCGGTTGTCCAGCGCGTCGGCCAGTTGTTCCAGCACCGTGTGCATGTAACCGCAGATGCGCCGGGCATCGATTCCGGCCACCGCCTGAACGGTCAGGCCGAAGGAGTCGCCGAGGTCGTCCACCGATAACGACAGTGGGTAGTTGGTGCGTTCTTCACCACCGAGTACCTCGACACCGCCCCAGAGTCTGGTCTGCCCAGCCTCTTGGGGTGTCTGGGCGCCGACCGCGACATGGCGGTAGTTCATCAGCGCACTGAATAACGGTGTCGGTGCTGCTACGCCGCTGCATCCCTGGGCCAGTGACAACGGTGCATGCTCATGACTGACCAACGCCGCCAACCGGGCGTGGGTGGTGCGCACTGCAGCCTCGATGCCCTGCTCTCCGGCAGCGACGCGCAATGGCAAGGTATTGATAAACATGCCCAGGGCCCGCTCGGCGCCTTGACCACTGAGCAGGCGGCCCATCAACACGGTACCGAACACCACGTCCTGACGCCCCGACAGGCGCCCGACCACCTGGGCCCAGGCGAGGTGATGCAGGCTGGCATTACTGACGCCCAGGCGCCGCGCATGGGCGCGCAGACGTCCGGCCAGTTTCGGCTCAACCGGCAATAGCGCTTCGTCGACTCCGCTGCCGTCGCCTTGCACGTCTTGCAGGCCAAACGGCAGGGTCGGCTCGTCAACATCTGCGAGCATGTCGCGGAAAAACGCCTCATACTCCTCGCGGTTCACGCTCAGTCGCGCCTGAGCCACATGATTGCGATACGGCACCGACGCTGGCAGATGGTCGCCGCGCCCCTGTCTGAACGCCTCGATCTCTGCGCCCAGCAAGGCCAGCGATGTGGCGTCGTCGATCAGGTGATGGAACAGCAGCACCGCAACCCAGCTTTGGTCGACGGGATCTTCGGCGTAGTGCAGGCGCATCATCGGGGCCTGATGCAGGTCCATACGTATCCGCCGTGGATCGAACTGTGCCTGCAACTGGGCCGCAACATCCCCTTGATCCGGGTGCGGTAAAAACGCCTCGACCCGCAGCCGTGCCTGACGCCAGACCACCTGCACCGGCTCGTCGAGTTCTTCCCAGGCCACAGCCGTGCGCAGAATGTCGTGACGATCGATGACTTGCTGCAAGGCTTCCGTAAAGTCCAGCAACTGCTCGAAGCTATCGACCCGCAACAAGGCCTGCAACAGGTATGGATCACCCTCCTCATTCGCCAAATGGTGGTAGAGGATGCCTTCCTGCAACGGCACAAGCCCATAGATATCCTGCACATTACTCACACCGCCCGGCACGCTGGCGACCACCCGGTCGATCTGGGCCTGGGTGAGCGCGGCCAAAGGCAGCATGTCCGGGGTAATGTGCCGGCAATAGGCGGGAATCTTATTGGTGGGCGCCTGCACCTCTGTGACCTTGCCGCTGGCCGCCGCCAGCGAGGCCAGGGTTGGTTGGCCGAACAGTACGCGCACGTCGGCATTCAGACCGATATCGCGCATGCGTTCGATCAGTTTCACCGCCAGCATCGAATGTCCACCCAGCTCGAAGAACTGGTCATGACGGCCTACCTGCTCGACGCCCAGCAACTCGGTCCACAACCCGGCCAGGCGGATTTCCGTCAGGCCTTGTGGTGCCTCGTATTGACGCCGGGCATAAGCTTCGGCTGAGGGCAGCGGCAGTGCCTTGCGGTCGAGCTTGCCATTGGCGGTCAGCGGGAATGCCTCCAGACTGACAAAAGCGCTTGGCAGCATGTGCTCGGCGAGCGACAGGCGCAGCTGTTCACGCAAATAGGTAGCGTCGGGTTCCAGGTCTGCTGTGCCGATGACATACGCCACCAGACGCTTGTCGCCCGGTTCGTCTTCACGCACCACGACCACAGCTTCGCGCACGCCTTGGCAGGCGCTCAATTGAGCTTCGATCTCGCCCAGCTCGATACGGAAACCGCGAATCTTTACCTGCTCGTCGTTGCGGCCCAGGTATTCCAGGCTGCCGTCCGGCAACCAGCGACCCAGATCGCCAGAGCGGTACATCCGCGCGCCCGGTTCCGAAGCAAATGGATCATCGAGAAAGCGCGTCGCGTTCAATTCATCGCGATTGAGGTAGCCACGGGCCACGCCTGCCCCGCCGACGTACAACTCGCCCACCGCACCCGGCGGCAGCGGATGGCCATAGGCATCGAGCAGATGAAGTTGCAGGTCGGGAATGCGCTTGCCAATCGGGCTGGCGCCGACACGCTGCGCGTCTTCAGGCTGCAAGGGGTAGTAGGTAACGTGCACCGTGGTTTCGGTGATGCCGTACATATTTACCAGCTGCGTGTCAGCGTTCACGCTGCGGGCGTACCACGGCTTGAGCATCGCCGTATCCAGTGCTTCACCGCCGAAAATTACCTGGCGCAGCGAATGTGCCTGCTCCTTCTCTCCCTGGGCCGCAATCAGTTGGCGAAACGCACTCGGCGTCTGGTTGAGCACCGTAACACCTGCACTGCACAGCAGGTCGTGGAAGTCTTCAGGCGAACGGCTGACCAGTTGCGGCACGATCAGCAGACGTCCGCCGTGCAGCAGCGCGCCCCAGATTTCCCAGACTGAGAAGTCGAAGGCAAACGAGTGGAACAGCGCCCAAATATCCTGTTCATTGAAACCGAACCAGTCCCGGGTGGCCGAGAACAGTCGTGCAACGTTGCGATGCTCGACCATCACACCCTTGGGCAGGCCGGTGGAGCCGGAGGTGTAGATGACGTAGGCAAGGTCGCTGGGTTTGACCGTTACTTGCGGATTGCAGGCTCGTTCATCCTGCAAGTCGACATCGTCGAGATAGATCAGCGGTACATCCGACACCGGCAACGCCTGTTGTACTGATTGCTGGCTCAACAATGCTACCGGCGCACTGTCGCCGAGTGTGTAGGCCAGACGCTCAAGCGGGTAAGCAGGGTCCAGCGGCACGTAACCGGCGCCGGACTTGAGGATCCCCAGCAAGCCGATAATCATTGCCGGGCCGCGTTCGACGCAGATCGCCACGCGATCGTCCGGGCGTACACCCTGTGCCAGCAAACGATGCGCGACCTGGTTGGCACGCGCGTTGAGTTCACCGTAGCTCAGGGTCTGCCCTTCGAACATCAGCGCGACGGCGTCTGGTCGCTCTGCGGCGCGGGCTTCAAACTGCTGGTGGATCGTCAGGTACTCGGCGGAATGTGGCTGACCGGCATTCCACGTCCGAATCTGCAAGGCGTCGGTCTTGCTGATCAGCGAGAACTCATGCACCGGCAGTTGTTCGTTCGCCAGCCCCTGCTCCGTGACTTGCTGCAAGCGCTCGGCAAGCGGGACGATCTCGTCGTGCTGAAAATAGGCCTCGTTGTAGATGTAGTGCAGCCGCGATTCATTGTCGCAAGCGTTGCTGCGCAGGTGGATGGCCAGCGGTGTCTGCTCGTGGTTGTTTGAACACTTGAAGGCGCGGGCGCTTGCCTGACCGAAGCGAAGCAGTTGGTTTTGGCGCTCATAAGAAAACGTCAGGTCGAACAATTGCGTACGCTCGGCACGGCGCAATTCCAGCAAGCTGTTAAGGTCGCTGACCGGAAACCGCTGGTGGCGGTAATCCTGCTTGACTGCCCGACAGATGCCCTGGACCAGTTCAGCGAATGGCAGGTCGGGACTGAATTTCAGACGCACTGAACTGAGTTGGGTAAAAAGCCCCAGGGTCTTTTTGTAGCTGGCAGTGGAACGGTTGAGAATCGGCAAGCCGATGACCAGTTCATCACGCTGAAAGGCGCGGGTGAAGTACACGTACAGCACTGCCAGATGAACGTGGAACGACGAGGCGTTCAGTCGCAGGGCCAGCTCCTCGACCTGCTGCTCCAGGCCACGGTCCATGCCGTAGCTGAGGTGGCCGCTGCGGCTCGTCGCCGGGTACTGAATCCGAGCCTGGTGACGTGGCGCCAGCAATGGATCGGGGATGTCGCGGTATTTGTCCAGCCAATAGGCCTGATCGAGAGCAAAGCGTGGCGACTTGCGATACTGGCGGTCGTCCTCGATGAAATCGATATAGGACGGCGCCGCCAGCTCGGGCACGCGTTGATCGTGCAATACGTTGTAAAGCTCACTGACGGACGCACAGAGCCGATCGATGCCCCAGCCATCGAGTGCAATGTGGTGAGCATGAATCACGAAGTAGAAACGCTGTGCTTCGAGCTTGAGCAAATGTACTCGGAACAGTGGTCCACCTTCCAGCTTGAACGGTTGTTCAAGCTGAGCCTGCATCCAGTGTTCGGCTGCCTGACGCGGGTCGTCCCGCCCTTGCAGGTCAAACGGTGTCACAAGCATCGGCATGCTCGTGGCGAAGGTCTGCATCGGCACGCCTTCCTCGTCCCGCTCTTCGAGCAGGACCATGCGCAGTGCATCATGCTTCTCGATCAACAGGTCCACGGCTCGCTGGAATATCCCGGAATCGAAGGGGCCGTCGATCTCCACGTAGCCGCCGATGTTGTATAGCGGCGAGTCGCCCTGGGTCATCTGGTCCAGCCAGATATTGCGTTGGGCAGCGGTCAGGACAAATGCCATACATTTCTTCTCGCAAAGGGTTGGCCTTGTCGCACGCAAGAGGCGGCGACAGCCGATAGTCGATTCGGGGCCAGGGAGTAGCGCGCTTCATGCCGTTTTGCGAAGGATCATCCCTGGAAATTTGGACCGCGCTTCAGTTCAGGCGCGCTTGTCCTGCACCGCGCACTTCACGTCGGAGACGATGCAACCATCGACCAACTTGATGATGCGATCGGCCAGCTGGAAGTACTGGTCGTCGTGAGTGATGATCAGAACGGTCTTGCCGCGCCGTTTGAGGTCCGGCAGCAGTTCCTCGTAGAAGAAGCGCTTGAATGGCGGGTCCTGGTCGGCGGCCCATTCGTCCAGCAGGTAAATCGGACGGTCTTCCAGATAGGCGCAAACCAGGGCCAGGCGTTTCTGCTGGCCGTATGACAAGGCTTTGGTAGTTGAATAACCCTGCCCTTCGATTTTGACCTTGTCTTCCAGGCCCAGAGTCGACAGGTATTTCTGCGCCTGGTCGGTGCTGGCCAGTTCTTTCTCGTCAGGACCTATCAGCCGGTTGAACAGATGGAAGTCGGAGAACACTGCCGAGAACAGGTCGCGATAGTGGCTGCGCGAGTCTTCGGTGATTGCCGTACCGTCGAGCAGTAGCTGACCTTCTTTCGGGATGTACAGGCCGCATAGCACTTTGGCCAGGGTACTTTTGCCACACCCGTTGCCGCCGACAATGTAGATCAGCTCACCGGACTGGATTGTCAGGTCGATAGGCCCTAGGGAAAACCCGGAATTGCTCAGTGGGTCCGTGTAGTTCATGTGGACGTTTTTCAGCTCGATCCTGCCCCAGGACTTCTTGTGATCGAGGAGCAGCACATTGTCGGCGTCGCTGGTTTCCGGTTCCGGGTGCGGTTCGTTGATGGAGAATCCGAAATCCGCCAGACGTGTGCAGGCGATACGTCCCTGGGCCAGCATCGGCATGGTGGTGACCAGCATTACCAGCGGGCCCATGATGTACAGCACCGCCAGCACGCTGGCGCTCATGGTCTTGGCATCGATTACAGCGAACATGGGAGCAGCGAACAACAGGCAACCGATCAGCAGCGACAGGGTTAACTGGCCAACGTTGTCAGCGGTGGTGTACCAGAGCCGTTCGATGTAGTTGTACCTCGCGACCCGGGCCGAAGACTCCTGGATCGCCGAGCGACTGAACCAGCGGCGACGAATACCGTTGAGTTTCAGTTCCTTGAGGCCGAACACAAGCGCGTGTGTGTATTCGTTGAATGCGGTGAACTCGTCGCGCACCTTGTGGGTGTACTTGATGCCGCCCGCGAAAAACAGCAGGTACAGTACGACTCCCAGCACCATCAGCCCGATGGTTATTGCGAACACCACCCAGGACAGGTAAGCCAGATAGGCAATACCAAACAGAAATACCGCCGACTCCACGAGGATCGTTGGCATGATCAACAGCGTGGCGTTGAGTTGCGGAATATCGCTGGTGAGCATCGTCAGGACATTCGGCGCACCGCGGCGGTCGACTTCCTCAAGCGGTGTGCCAAGGATTTTGCGGCACAGGGCAATGCGCAGACGGGTCATGATGCGCATGCTGGCGTAGGCCGGAAACAGCGCCGCACCGTTGCGGAAAACCAGGGCAACCAGGCTCAGGCCAACGAACCAGAACAACGACTCACGCTGAAAGGTCTCCTCGTGAATCGCCTGGTTGATCACATTGACAACGGCAATGGAAGCCACGCCGCTGATCAGACCCGTCAGCAGCGTAAAGAACGTCAGCCAGGGATGGCTGCTCCATAACAGACGCATTATCGAGCCCGGTCTGGTCTTCTTCTCTTGCTTGGTTTTCATTGCTTGCTGTCCTTGTATGCATTGGCCCGCGCGGGCGCCGGTGGTTGAACGCCCTGGCGGTTTCACTGGATATCGATCATTCAGGCCGGTCGCCAGACATCGCCCCGAGCGGTCATTTCACCCATGGCAACGACGATCAGCCGGGGTTCTTCATAAGGGTCACGGGCATGGGCGACGAGCATGTTGTCAAGCATCACGACATCGCCCTTGCGCCAGTCGAAGCGCACCGCGCACGCCTCGTAGGCATCACCGATCAAAGCCATCACCGAGTCTTCGATGGCTGAGCCGTCGCCATAGCTGACCATCCGTGGCAGACGGTCGGGGCCAAACATGTCGAGCAGGTCTTCGCGCAGTTCCTCGCCCATGCAATAGGGGTGATGCAACTGCACCTGATTGAAAAAACCACGCTCGCCGGTGAACGGATGGCTGATTACTGCCGGGCAGAGGGTGCGAAGCTGCAGGGTGTCGCCGTCGAGCCATTCGAAGTCCGTACCCTGCTCGCGGCAACGCTGTTCGATAGCGCTGCGCTCGGAGGTGCCGAAGAACGATTCCCAACTGGGCTCGACACCGGCCGTGAAGGTGCGGCTGTAAAGCAGACCTTTGCTTTCAAAACGCTCGATCACCTCTTTCGGCAGGTAGGCGAGCACTTGGCGAATGTCCGCCAGCGGCGTCGCCCCGCCCACTTGCGATGGCTTCTCACAGAAGAACCATTGCTTGCGTGGCCAGCTTTCCAGGTGCGAACTCTCGTTGTGATAAAGGATCATCTCGCGCTCGGGATACGGCGTTGAGCGATAGACATTACGCCCGCCTTCCTTCTTCGGAAGGTCGCCATACGTGCCGTGCAGGCCAGGCGACAGCGCCTCGGCAAACGCTTCGAAGGCGGCGACCGAAGGCAGGTCAAACCCGCGAAACAACACTGCGCCGTGACGACACAGCAGTGCCTCAATCGCCTCGCGTCGCGCGCTGGCCCACTGGGCCGGGTCCAGTTCATCAACGGTTGGCTCGACCACTATCGGCAAACTGATGTCGGCCGCCAGCAGGGACAACCGCACCGAGGGGTCAGCGGCCTTGTCGGGCCAGCTTGGCGCATCCGCTTGCCGTTGGTCAGCGAAAACGGGCGCAGTGTTAGCTTGAAGACTCATGAACAAACTCCTGGACCTCAGCCCTTCACATCCACTTTTTGTATGGAGCCAGACCAGCACGCTCCGGCACCGCGCAAGAATCAAAACACTGATGACCAGAAGCGTCTGTCACCGCAATCCGGGACAGCGGTCGCACAGCGGGTCGATGCGTGGTGGTGAGATTGGGCAGGCTTTGTCCCCATTTCCCTCGACAGACGCCGGCTGACAGTCGGTGCTGAAATGCGACAACTGCGGATCATGCCGGCCCATTCACGGACGCGTCAGGCCGCAGGGATGTCTCGATTGCAGCGGATTTGAACGCTGCATCTGGTTATTACACAGGAGCCTTGGTCATGCCGATTAAGAACACTGACGAATCGCCCAGCGCTACGTCAGCCCCTCTCAAGCCCAGTGCTTTCCTGCACGAGATATTCAGTGACAGGGCACGTCAATTTCCCGAGCGCACCGCCGTTAGCGATGCGCTCAGGAGCTTGAGCTATGCACAGCTCGACGCACTCTCGACAAAGCTGGCTGCACGTTTGCGCGACGAAGGCGTGACCCAGGGCATGCGTGTGGGTATGTACCTGCCGCGCAGCGTCGATCTGGTCATCAGCCTGCTGGGCATTCTCAAAGCCGGTGGTACCTATGTGCCGGTCGATCCGCAATACCCCGGTAAGCGCGTCGAACATATCGTGCGCGACAGCGGCCTGAACCTGATCATCGGTGATGCTGCTAACCTGCCGAAAGTACCGTCTCTGCGTGCCTTGGCGCTCGACGAGTTGTTGTCCGCACCGGCGCTGGAACTGGCTGTCCAAGACAGCCGCGTCGACCCTGATCACGCCACTGCGTACATCATCTACACCTCTGGTTCCACCGGTGAACCCAAGGGCGTGCAGGTTTCCCATGGCAACGTCAGTCGCCTGCTGGAAAGTACTCAACGCGCCTATGGCTTCGACGCCCAGGACATCTGGTCGATGTTCCACTCCATCGGTTTTGACTTCTCGGTCTGGGAAATCTGGGGTGCTCTGGCCCACGGTGGCCAGGTGGCCGTTGTCCCGTATGACGTCTCGCGCTCTCCTGCAGCTCTGCGTCAATGGCTCGCCGATCAGCGCGTCACCGTGCTCAGCCAGACGCCATCGGCCTTCCGTGGTCTTGATGAAGCCGATCGTGGCAATACTGCTCATCTGGCGCTGCGCTACGTGGTGTTCGGTGGCGAAGCGTTGCCCGCCACCGTGCTGCGTGCCTGGGTCGAGCGTCATGGCGACCAGAAGCCAGCGCTGATCAACATGTATGGCATCACTGAGGCCACCGTTCACACCACCTTCAAGCGAGTGTTGGCGCAAGACCTGGAAACAGCGGCCATGGTTTCGCTGGGCAAGCCACTGGACGGCTGGCGCCTGCACCTGCTTGACGCGAATCAGGCCCCGGTCGCGGCAGGCACCACGGGCGAGCTGTACATCGAAGGTGCCGGTGTGGCTCAGGGCTATCTGAACCGTGAGGCGCTCAACGTCGAGCGATTCGTCGAGTTGCCCGGTGCCATACGCGCTTACCGTACTGGCGACCTGATGACCCTGGAGAGCAATGGCGAATACCGTTATGCCGGTCGCTGCGACGAGCAATTGAAAATCAGCGGCTTCCGCATCGAGCCCGGCGAGATCGAAGCGTCTCTGCAAGCCAGCCCGAGCGTGGCCGCCGCCCATGTCGGCGTACACGATTACGGCGATGGCGACTTGCGCCTGGTGGCTTACGTGGTGCCAGGCCAGGGCGTTGATGCCTGGACCGAGCAAACCCGCAGCGAAGTTGCTGCACTGATGGCCGACAGTTTGCCTGAGTACATGCGGCCCTCGGTGTATGTGCCGTTGGCAGAACTGCCGGTGACTCAGCACGGCAAAATCGACAAGAAACAACTGCCCTCGCCTGCCGCTGACACGACGCCTTTAAGCGCGGCAGACGTCAAGGACCTCAGTGAACAGGAGCACTTCGTGCTCAAGGTCTGGAGCGAAGACCTGGGTCTGAAAAACATCGGCGTCAATGATGATTTCTTCGATCACGGCGGCACTTCTCTGGCCCTGATCCGTTCGCTGAGCAAGCTCAAGACGCATTACAAAATCAACCTGGACCCGGGAATCCTGGCGGATGGCGCAACGGCCAAAGTCCTGGCCGACTACATCTCCCGCAGCCTTGTTCAAGCCCATTGACCGAAAAGGAAAAGCTCATGAGCAAAAAATTCGCTTTAACTGCTGAACAGCGTGCGTCGTTCGAGAAAAACGGCTTTATCGGCCCGTTTGACGCCTATTCGCCAGAAGAAATGAAGGAAACCTGGAAGCGCACCCGTCTGCGCCTGCTCGACCGCAGCGCCGCAGCCTATCAGGATCTGGACGCTATTTCCGGGGGCACCAACATCGCCAACTACGACCGCCATCTGGACGACGACTTTCTGGCCAGCCATATCTGCCGCCCGGAAATCTGTGACCGCGTCGAAAGCATCCTTGGCCCCAACGTGCTCTGCTGGCGCACCGAGTTCTTTCCCAAGTATCCGGGTGATGAAGGCACCGACTGGCATCAGGCCGATACGTTCGCCAACGCCTCCGGCAAGCCGCAGATCATCTGGCCGGATAACGAAGAGTTTGGCGGCACTATCACCGTCTGGACCGCGTTCACCGACGCCAACATTGCCAATGGTTGCCTGCAGTTTATTCCTGGCACCCAGAACAGCATGAACTACGACGAAACCAAGCGCATGAGCTATGAGCCCGACGCCAATAATTCGGTGGTCAAGGATGGCGTGCGTCGCGGGTTCTTCGGTTATGACTATCGTCAGTTGCAGATCGATGAGAACTGGAAACCCGACGAGGCCTCTGCTGTGCCCATGCAGATGAAAGCCGGGCAATTCATCATTTTCTGGTCGACCCTGATGCATGCCTCCTATCCGCACAGCGGCGAATCACAGGAGATGCGCATGGGCTTCGCGTCACGCTACGTACCGTCGTTCGTGCACGTCTATCCGGATTCGGACCACATCGAAGAGTACGGTGGCCGCATCAGCCTGGAGAAATACGGCGCGGTGCAGGTGATCGGTGACGAAACACCGGAATACAACCGCCTCGTGACCCACACCACACGCGGCAAGAAATTCGAAGCGGTCTGACCCATCTGCGTCAGACGACAGTAGCCTCGCGCAATGTGCCTGAAAAAAGCGCCCAAGAAGAGTAACGATCCATGACTATTTCCTCCGACGCAACGATGCGTCTGTGCGAGACGGTGAGGATGCTCAGGCACCTTGCCCTCAATTTGCCCGATCCTGTATGCCTGAGCTTTCTCGCCCAGGAAAATGGTCCGCTGCCAGAGCCGGCGTGCTCCAGCGTGCGAGCCACAGAGCGGGCGATCAATGCCGCGTTTGCGCGCATCGGCGTGCGCACCCTGCAGTACTTGCACGGTGGCGAGGCACAACTGTCGTCGTTCGAATACTTTATAAGCTGCAAAATTTGCGAAGCGCTCGACTATCGCTACGAGCACTTCGACGATGCTGGAGACGTCACCGCATTCAATCGACTGCTCAAGCATTTTGAATTCGACGGTGCAGTGCCGCATATAGAGACACTGCTCCTGACCACCCACGACCATGCCCGGTTGCTGGTACATGCCAGTGCCAACCGCGAGCTGCCTCCCGTGGTTTTGGCACTGCCCTGCGGCATTCCGTTCGATCTCTGCCGCAACTGGTTCGACGCCTTGAGCGAGCGCTTTTTTGTCGTGACATGGGAAACCCGAGGGCTATTCGGTGCCTGCGAGGCGTTCGACCGGATTGCGGTGGACACCGATGCCCAGGTCGCCGACATGATCAGCGTGATGAATCACTTCAGGTTATCGACCGCACACCTGATGGGCATCTGCGGCGGCGCGGTGATCGCCCTGAGTGCCGCTGCTGCCCATGCCGACCGGGTCAACTCCCTGAGCCTGTGGCATGGCGATTACAACCTGGACGACAACGACCTGCGCACCGCTCATCAGCAAAACTTCGAGTGGCTGATGGAAAGCGCAGCTCAGGATCGTGGCGAGGCTGCTGACCTGCAAGCGATGTTCCTCGATCAGTCAACGCTGGCCACCACCCCTGAGTCCATTGCCCATGTGGTGCTTTACCCTTACGTCAATCCCGAGTTGTTCTATCGCTATGCGCGCTTGAACGACGCGCTGAACAAGACCGAGCTGGCACCACGACTGACGCGCATCACCGCGCCGACCCTGGTGGTGGCTGGCGATGCCGATGCAACCACGCACATAGGCGGTTCGCGGCATATTGCGGCGTCGATAAAGGACGCCACGCTACATGTGGAGCGCGACGGCAGCCACTTGGCGTTTTTTGCTTCTACCCAGCAATCAAAACAAATTGCGTTCAGCTTCCTCGAAGAAGTCCTTCAGCCGGCCGTGGCCTGAAAAACCGGCGTGGCGATCAACGAACAATCAAATCGTGGCGAGGGAGCCTGCTTCCCTTGGTCCGCGAAGCACCGGAAATGCGCAGCGATCCGGCAAGCCACAGTGAATCGCGGTATGGCTTCTTATCGTTCCGACGCTCTTCGTCGGAGCGATCATAACCACAAGGAGCGAGTCCAAAAAGCTGTGTAGATACTAATGCAGGAATGGGGCTACTACGCCGTCCAGCCGGAGCAAGCTATCTCGTCCTGAATAGGATTTTGTTGCTTGAAGCGATCAGTATCAGGCCCAGAGCCCTAAAGCGGTCCGTTCCCTCGGACCAGAATGCCACTATCCGTCAATCATGTGCTTTTCTCGATCAAATTCGAGGTACATCACCGTGCGATATTCTTCTTCTGCTGCATTGACCGCGAAGTGGTCGAGGGAGCCGTCGAAGATCACCAGGTTGCCGTTGGTGGAGTGGTTGAACTTGCCGTTGACGTTGAGGTAGGCGTAGCTCTGCTTGATTGGCGCGTCGATGGTCAATTGCATGTGCAGCAAACCCTCTTCCCAAGTACCGCCATGGGAGTGGGTCACGATGAATACGTTGGGTTCCATGCGCAACAAGGCACATAGCTTGACACCGGGAATCTGACTCAACAGCTCAAGAGTCCTGGGCATTGCGGTTTGAGCGTAGGGGATCGGCTGGTCGTAGGCCATCAGGGCGTACTGAGTCCACTCTGGCATCGGAACGTCCCCGTCCCCCCAACCCCAGAGCCAGCCATATTCGCCGCCGGCGGCCATGTGCTGGTTCAACTCTTCAACGAGCTGGGTGATCGACTTGCCCACGCGATTAATGCTCAGGGTCGGTGCATCAAGGGCTAGAAACTCTTCACGAATCACTTCCCAATTATCAGCAAGGTTCTGCAGCTGGGGAAAGCGATGAGGTTCGTAAAACGACGGACGCATAGGTCCTCCTATATCAGTTTTATCGACTTGGATGGAGGCACGGGCGCAGTCCAGTCAGGTTTAGGACGCTGCGCTAGAGCCTGCAAAGATTGACCCAGCAGCTTGGGCCTGTCTGTCACGGGAATCCGGTACAACCGGTCGCTCGGCACGCTGGACACCTTTTCAGAGTGCATCGATCTGGTGCGTGTCACTGACTCGCTCGTCAGATACTTCCGACTGCGGACCTTCCAGGCGGCGAAGCGGACCGTACAACAGCGCACCCAGGGCCAACAGCGCAAAACCCGCGCCAGTGACCACAAAAAGCAGCCCTACTCCGCGCCCCTCGCCAACCCCGAGCCACACGCCAATCGAATCGGCATAAACACCGCCGAGGCTCAGTGCAGGCCCGAACCAATGATCCACCAGAAGACCTCCGAAAAAGATCGCAAGGCTGGTGCTGACAATGGTCAACATGCTGATCAGGGCAAAGACACTGGCGCGATTGCCTACTGGGATATGGCTCATCCACAGGGCGGTAACTCCGGCATCGGCAATGCTCGCCACCATGATTGCGCAGAAAGCCACTGCACAGTAGGAAACGGTCTGCGAGACCAGCCCCAGGACAACGATGCAGATCGACAACAGCAGGTCGGCTATTACCGCCATCACCATCAACCTGCGCCGATTGCTCATGGACACCAGCACTCCGGCGCCGAACAGGCCGCCCAATGCAGCCCACGTGTAGGCCATGCCCAGGCTGTCGCTGCCCAGCGTCGATAACAGCAACGGCGTCATCATCAGCGTCACCAGCGACAGCAATGCACTGCGCATCACGGTGTAGACCAGTAGCCAAGTCATCACATGGCTGGCAGCGAAGAATTTCAGTCCGGCCATTACATTGCTCAGCGCACCGCTGAACACCGCCTCCTCCGCACTGGGCACGCCGTGCTCCTGCACCGGGCGCAGATGGGAAAATGCCTTGATCACCAGCAAGGTGCCAGAGCAGAAAGTCAGCAAATCCACCATCAGCACGCTGGCCAAACCGGCCTTGGCTATAATCATGCCCGCCAACAGCGGAGCGACCAGCGACGACGCATTTTTGGTAATGCCCATCAGCCCGGAGGCCTGGGTATATTTTTGCGGGCTCACAATCTCACTGACAGCCGCCTGATACGCCGGGGTGCGGAACGCCGAAACAATAGAGGCCATACAGTTGAAGATATACATGTGTACCAGCTCCAGTCGATCGAACCAGAGCAGACCGATCACCCCTGACAGCAACAACGCCAGGCTCACGTCGCAACAAATGATGATCAGCCGGTGACTGACGCGGTCGGCGAGCCCTCCCGCCAGCGGCAGGAACATAACCGCCGGCAAAGTTGCTGCCAATACCACGCCAGCAAAGGAAAACGCCGAACCGGTACTGGTGTAGACCCAGACACCAAGTGCGAACTCGGTCAGCGCCATACCAATGATTGCAAGAGACTCGCCGGACCAGAGGAAGTAAAAGCTTCGCCCCAGATCGAAACCTTTGAATGAGCGCCAACGGCGCCAGACACTCACGGGCGCATACCCTGGCGCGTCTGTGTCATGACGATACCGACCAGCCTGCGCCCCAGCCGAAAAGCCAGTGAATAGAGCACAGCCAGGATCGCCAGCGGCGCCTGCCGGGAACGCAAGTGGGTGCGCAGCATCCGCCTTGCGATGGGCGAGCGAATATCGCCAATCACATGCAGGGGGGTCCTGAAGGTCACGGCGACGGTGACACCGACAGCGTCATCCATCGATTGCACTGCGTGCCACCAGTAGACGGGTATGTACAGCGCATCGCCCGGTTCCACCACCGTACGCAACGCGCACAAATTGCGGGTACCCGGAAAACGCTGGGTGTCGATGTTGTACAAATAGCCCACTTCTTCGATCACAGGTCGAAGCCCCTGCCACGTGGCCTCGTCCGGCGGCAACAAGAGCACTTCCTTGGCACCGACCACCTGAGACATGAAGGTCTCGTCGGCGCTATGGAAATGCCAATCGGTGTAGGAGTTTCGGTACAAAAAGCAGCGATAGGGCGGGTAATACAGCGGCGTGGACAGTTCCGGCATGAACGGCAAGCCCGCCACGTCATGGCGCAGCAACTCAAGGGCTTCGCCCTCTTCAAAACCACAACTGTCAGCCACCAGCGGATGATCACCCGCACCCAGACTGTCGAGAAAGTTGTGGTACGGGATGTCACTGTGGACCTCGTTCGAATACTCGACCAAGGCCGCTTTGACATCAGGATTTGACCAGGCCATGACTTCCGAAATGACCTTTGAACGCACCACCACCGCACTATTGAGCGAATGATCCTTGATGTAGTCCAGCTGCTTCCACTTGTGGAAAGCGGGCCAGTGAAGTACCGCGTTTTTGATCAGGCAGGGACGGTTGTGGTTGACGTAGCGACGGACGAAATCTTCCCGGGAAATAGTCAACGCATCGATCTCTTCCACGGGCGTGGCTCGGGAGTGGTTGGGGAACCGGGAAAGACTCCAGAACTTCGAATCAGGCTGATCAATTTCGGCGCTTAACGGCATCCTACGACCCTCACAAAGACACTAAACGAGAGTTGATATAACAGACTCAAGTGACCCGCCCAAGCGCCGCAATGGCCGTCTCCTCACGGTGTCCCTGCTTCCCATGACAGACATCCCCCGGTGGATACTCTAATTTTTTCAACAGCTTCCCCTTGTCCCGGCGACCGGCAGTTTCTTTCTCCACGCGTTCACTAACGTGCGCCACTGCCCTCGGTTGGAGACGCCCCACTGATCCGGAAAACAGGTGTTACGCAATGGATTCCTCGCCCGAAAAGCTATCCGCGCAAGCCTGCGCTTCTCACGAACTGGCTTCGGTTCAGCAAGGTATCTGGCTCGATCAGATCGCACACCCGGAATTGCCCTACTACAACATCGGCATGTCCCTGGATATCTGTGGCGAGATCAACATCCCGCTGTTCGAGAAGGCCATCCAAATGGTCGTCGACAGCCATGACGCCCTGCGTCTGAGCTTCAGTCACGCCGACGGTTTCGGCCGTCAGCAGGTGCTGCCAGAAGTCAGGTTCACACTTGAGGTGGTGGACTTTTCCGAGGCGGATGACGATGCCGGTCTGGCAATGGACTACCTGCGCAAATCCTTTCAGCAGCCCTTTGAATCACTGAACGGACAGCTCTGGGAGTCGCGTCTGGTGCGCTGCGGACCGCACCATTACTACTGGTTCAACCGCTTCCATCACCTGGTGGTCGACGGTATCGGTGCGGTGCTGGTCGGGCATGCCGTGGATAATGCTTACAACGGCTTGCTGGTGGGCAATGATGACGTTCCCGAGGGGCCTTCCTACCTGTCGTTCCTCGAAGAAGACAGAGCTTATCTGCAATCGGGTCGCTACGACCGCGACCGCCTGTTTTGGGAGCAAACCTACGCACAACTCCCGCCGTCACTGCTGCAACGCCGAGCCGACTTCAAGGCTGGCCTTGCCAACGTGCTGGCTCCCAGTACCCAGGTTCAGGCCATGTTGCCCCGGGCCCTCTACAGTGCCCTCACGAAGTTTGCCAGCGAACGCAGTCTGTCCATGGCGCATTTATTGGTCAGCGTGATCGGTACCTACTTCTGCCGCACCGTGGGGGTCGATGAAATCGTCGTTGGCATGCCGGTACACAACCGCACCACTGCACGACAGAAGATCACGGTCGGCATGTTCTCCTCGGTCAGCCCGATTCGCCTGGCGTTCGATCCCCAAGGCTCGCTGGTGGATCTGATGAATACCGTCGGGACACAACTGCGCAAGACCTACCGCCACCAGCGTTTCCCCATCGCTGAACTCAACCGCAGCCTGCATCTGGCACACGCCGGGCGACGCCAGTTGTTTGATGTTTCGCTGTCGTTCGAAAGCTTCGACGGCGACGCAACATACGGACAAAGTACCCCGGCACGCGTGCTCATGCTGGACAACGGCTACGAGCAGACGCCCATGGCGATCTTCGTGCGTGACTACCATCCAGCCGAAGACGTACACCTGGATTTCAACTTCAACACCGCCTATTTCACCTTTGAAGAAGTCCAGCGCATACAAGAGCGCATTTTCGCGATGCTCGAAGCGGTACTGGAGCACCACGAGACGCCCTTGGCACACTTCCCGCTCATCGGCGAGGACGAGCACCAGCACCTGCTGACGTTCAACGACACGGCTCATGCCTACCCCCGTGACGTGCTGATCCATCAACTGATCGAACAACAGGCCGCCCAGCGCCCGAATGCGTGCGCCGTGAGCAGCGACAGCGGACCGCTGCTCACTTACGCCGAACTCAACCAGCAGGCCAACCAGCTCGCTCATCGCCTGATCGAACTGGGTGTGGAACCGGACTCGCGGGTTGCGGTAAGCCTGCGTCGCGGCCCGGAAATGGTCGTGGCGCTGTTGGGTATTCTCAAGGCCGGTTGCGCCTATGTGCCGATTGATCCTGACCTGCCCAGCGCACGTCAGGCCTATATGCTCAGCGACAGCGCCCCGCGTGCCGTGCTGACCCGCCATGACCTGCTGGACGACCTGTCGGCGCTGAATAGTACCGTGCCAGTGCTGGTCCTCGATGACCACAATGACAGTGCGCAACTCGCCGCGCAGCCAACCGGTAACCCGGATGCCAAAGTCCTGGGGCTGCAGCCCAATCATCTGGCCTACGTGCTATACACCTCGGGCTCTACCGGTACGCCTAAAGGCGTGATGAACGAACACCTGGGCGTGGTCAACCGCCTGCTCTGGGCCCGCGACGCCTATCAAGTGGACAGCAGTGATCGCGTGCTGCAAAAGACTCCGTTCGGTTTCGACGTCTCTGTCTGGGAGTTTTTCCTGCCGCTGCTTGCCGGTGCCGAACTGGTCATGGCGCGCCCCGGTGGCCATCAGGAGCCGGACTACCTGGCTCAGGTCATGAGTGATGCAGGTATCACCCTGCTGCACTTCGTACCGTCGATGCTCGACCTGTTTCTGGAACACCGCTCTTCCTGTGACTTTCCGCAGCTGCGTCGCGTACTGTGCAGCGGCGAGGCTTTGCCACGCAGCCTGCAACGACGCTTCGAGCAACAATTGCGGGGTGTCGAGCTGCATAACCTGTATGGCCCGACCGAAGCGGCCATCGACGTTACAGCCTGGGAGTGCCGCCCGACAGACCCCGGCGAAAGCGTGCCTATCGGTCGCCCGATTGCCAACATTCAGATGCACGTGCTGGACGCCTTGGGTCAGGTCCAACCTCTGGGCGTTGCCGGCGAGCTGCACATCGGCGGTATCGGCGTGGCGCGGGGTTACCTGAACCAGCCAGAGCTGAGCGCCGAGCGTTTTATCGCCGATCCGTTTTCCAGCAACCCGCAGGCACGCCTGTACAAAACCGGCGATGTCGGTCGCTGGCTGGCCAATGGCGCATTGGAATACCTGGGCCGCAATGACTTTCAGGTGAAGATTCGCGGCTTGCGTATCGAGATTGGCGAAATCGAGGCCGCCCTGGCCTTGTGCGCCGGTGTGCGCGAAGTGGTAGTGGTTGCCCGCGCCGATGATCCAGCGCAACCGGACAGCAAGCGCCTGGTCGCCTACCTGTGTGGCGAACCGGCCCCTGCCGAACAACTGCGTAAAGAGTTACTCAAACACCTGCCTGAATACATGGTTCCCAGTGCCTTTGTACACCTGGACAGCCTGCCGCTGACGCCAAACGGCAAGCTCGATCGCAAGGCGCTGCCTGCACCGGATCTTGATTCGGTGATCAGCCATGGCTACGAGGCGCCGGTGGGCGATATCGAGGTCGCTCTGGTCAATCTCTGGCAAGACTTGCTTGACCTGACCGGGGTCGGACGCCGCGATGACTTCTTTGAATTGGGCGGTCACTCGTTGCTGGCCGTGCGCTTGATTTCGCAGATTCGCCAGCAACTGGGCGTCGAACTGCGTCTGGCGACGTTGTTTGCCCACCACGAACTGACCGACCTGGCTCAGGTCATCGCCCAAGCCGGGCGCAGCACCTTGCCGGACATCCTGCCGGTGGCGCGCGATCAGGACTGGCCGTTGTCATTCGGCCAGCAGCGCCTGTGGTTTCTGGCCCGGATGGAAGGCGCCAGCGCTGCCTATCATATGCCCGCCAGCCTCAGCCTGCGCGGAGCGCTGGATAGCGTGGCCCTGCAACGGGCACTGCAGCAGTTGGTTGCGCGCCACGAAGGCTTGCGCACCACGTTCATCCAGGGCGCTGACCAACAGCCGCTGCAACGTATCAGCCCTGTGGACAACGGTTTCAACCTGCAACTGCACGATTTGCAGGGCGTGCCGGATGCCGAGCACACGCTTCAGGCGCTGGCTGACGAAGAGTCCTTGCAACCCTTCGATCTGGAACAGGGTCCATTGATTCGCGGCCGCCTGATCCGCATGGCTGCCGACCATCACGTGTTGTTACTGACCCTGCACCACATCGTCTCCGATGGCTGGTCGGTGGGCGTGCTGACCCGAGAAATGGCTGCGCTGTACGCAGCGTTTAGCCAGGGTCAGGAAAGTCCGCTGGCACCAATGCCGCTGCAATACCTGGATTACGCCGTGTGGCAGCGCCGCTGGCTCAGCGGTGATCTGCTGCAAGAGCAAACCCGCTACTGGCAGCAAACCCTGGCAGATGCTCCGGCGCTGTTGATGTTGCCTACCGACCGGGTGCGTCCGGCGCAACAGGATTACGCGGGCGCCGCCTTGCCCATCGCCTTCGATGAACAGTTGACCCTTGGCCTCAAGGCTCTGAGCAAACGTCACGGCACGACGCTCTATATGACTGTCATCAGCGCCTGGGCGGCACTGTTGGGCCGTCTTGCCGGGCAGGACGATGTGGTTATCGGCTCTCCGGTGGCCAATCGCACGCGCAGTGAAATCGAAGGTCTGGTCGGCCTGTTCGTCAATACCCTGGCTATCCGCGTTGACCTCAGTGACAAACCCACCGCAGAGACTCTGCTGGCGCAGGTCAAGCAGCAGACCCTTGAGGCGCAGGCGCACCAGGACCTGCCGTTCGAACAAGTCGTTGAAGTCGTCAAGCCGGTGCGCAGCCTGGCGCACAGCCCGGTGTTCCAGGCGATGTTGACCTGGCAAGACACCAACGACATGAACTTCGTGCTCGGTGATCTGCAACTGGAAAGCCTGAGCCCGAGCAACACGCTGGCCAAGTTTGATCTGTCGCTGGACATCGGCGAAGCGCAAGGCCGTCTGCTGGGCACACTGGAGTACGCCACGGCGCTGTTCGATGAAAGCACCATGGCCCGCTATCTGGGCTACTTCCAGCGTTTGCTGGAAGCCATGGTTGCCGATGACCAGCAAGTGCTGGAACAGGTGCCGTTGCTCGATGCGGTTGAACGTGAGCATCTGTTGCTGACACTCAACGCGACCGACGTGCCCTATCCGCAGGACAGCACAATTCATCAACTGTTCGAAGAAAAGGTTCAGGCGCAGCCCAACGCTATCGCCGTGGCTTTTCAAGCGCAGCGCTTGAGCTATGCCGAACTGAACCGCCAGGCCAACCGTCTGGCTCATCACCTGATCGGCCTGGGCATCGGTGCGGATGATCGTGTTGCCATCTGCGTTGAGCGTGGCGTGGAAATGATGGTCGGCCTGCTCGGCGTGCTCAAAGCCGGCGGTGCGTATGTGCCGCTGGATCCGGCTTATCCGGCGGAACGTCTGGCCTACATGATTCAGGACAGTACCCCGTCGGTAGTATTGACGCAGCGCGCATTGCAGGACCGTCTGCCCGCACTGGCGGTGCCGCTGGTGCTACTCGACGACGATCAGCGCGACACGTTCACCGAGCGCAATGACAACCCTGTGGTGGCAAACCTCGGCGTACGCAACCTGGCGTATGTGATTTACACCTCAGGCTCCACCGGTAATCCGAAAGGCGTGATGATCGAGCACCGCGGGCTGGTCAACTACAGCGTCGATGCAGCTCGCCTGTTCGGCCTGTCTCCGGCCGACACTGTGCTGCAGCAGAACACCCTGAACTTCGACCTGTCGGTGGAGGAGATCTTCCCCGCCCTGCTGGCCGGTGCCACGTTGGCGCCAAGCCGTGACATTTTCGGCAGCGAAGGCACTGAAGATTACGGCATTCATCCGACTGTCCTGCACTTGACCGCGGCTCACTGGCACACACTGGCAGCCGAATGGCACAGCCAGCCAAACGTCGCCGCACAACGCTTGCAGCACGTTCGGTTGATCAACGTGACCGGCGACGCGCTGTCCGCACAAAAGCTCAAGCTGTGGGATCAAGTGCGCCCGGCGCACACGTTGCTGATCAATACCTACGGTCCGACCGAGGCAACGGTGTCTTGCACCGCCGCTTATGTCAGTCACGATGCGGTAGCGGGCAGCGAAGGCAGCGGCAACGCAACCATCGGTAAACCGATGGCCAACACCCGCATCTACCTGCTTGATGCCCACCAGCAACCGGTACCGCATGGCGTGGCCGGTGAGATTTTCATCGGTGGCGACGGTGTGGCACGCGGCTACCTCAACCTTGATGAGGTCAATGCCGAACGCTTCCTGGCTGATCCGTTCAGCAACAGCGCGGATGCGCGAATGTACAAAACTGGCGATCTGGCGCGCTACATGGCCGATGGCCGGATCGAGTACCTGGGCCGTAACGACTTCCAGGTCAAGGTGCGCGGTTTCCGTATCGAACTGGGTGAAATCGAAGCCCGTCTCGCCAACTGCGCCGGGGTCAAGGAAGCCGTGGTCATCGCGCGCGAAGATCGCCCTGGCGACAAGCGCCTGGTGGCCTATGTCGTCGCCAAGCCACAGGCGACCCTGGATGCCGCCGGCCTGCGTGCCGAACTGGCGCCGCAACTGGCCGAATACATGCTGCCAGGCGCGTTCGTGATCCTTGACGCCTTGCCGCTGACACCCAACCGCAAGCTCGACCGCAAGGCCTTGCCGATGCCTGCGGATGACGCTTACGCCAGCCGTACCTACGAAGCGCCGTTGGGCGAGATCGAGCAGATTGTTGCGGGTGTCTGGCGAGACTTGCTGGGCATCGAGCAGGTCAGCCGCCATGACCGTTTCTTCGAACTGGGTGGTCACTCGTTGCTGGCCGTCAGTCTGATCGACCGCCTGCGCAAGCAAGGCTTGAACCTTAGCGTAAGCACCGTGTTCACCGCGCCCAGCGTGCGCGAAATGGCCCACGCCATCAGCCAGAACACGCAAACCCTGTTCCACGCACCAGCCAACCGCATCCCGGCCGGCTGCACGCAGCTGACCCCGGACATGTTGCCGCTGGTTGAGTTGAGCGCCGCGCAGATCGACCTGATCGCCGCCGCCGTTCCTAGTGGCGCGGCCAACATCCAAGACATTTACCCGCTGGCACCGCTGCAACAGGGCATCCTCTTCCACTACTTGCTGGACCATGAAGGTGATGCGTACCTGGTGCGCTCGATGATCGAGTTCGACAGCCGTGTGCGCCTTGATGCCTTTCTTGAAGGGCTACAAACGGTCATTGACCGCCACGATATCATGCGCACATCGGTGCATTGGATCGGCCAGCCGCAAGCGGTGCAGGTGGTTCATCGCCAGACGCAATTACCGGTGCATGTCCTTACCCTGACGCCGGATGAAGACGCGCTCAGCCAGGTGGATCGCCTCAGTGATCCACGGCACTTGCGCCTGGACCTGCAACAGGCGCCACTGATGGGTGCCTACATCGCCCGCGACCCGCACTCCGAGTGCTGGCTGCTGGCGCTGATCGATCACCACATGATCAGTGACCACGTTACCCAAGAGATCGTGCTCGAAGAAATTCGTTTGCTGATGCAAGGCCAGGGTGCCGACCTGCTGCCCGCGCAGCCTTATCGCGAGTTTGTCGCACAGACACTCGCTACCCCGTCCGCGGTCCACGAAGCCTACTTCACGCAGCGCCTGGCCGACGTCGAGTCACCCACTGCGCCGTTCGACCTGCTGGAAGTTCAGGGCGATGGCAATGACATCGAAGAAGCCGAACTGCCACTGCACGGCAACCTCACCGCGCTTATCCGGGCTCAGGCTCGGGAACGCGGGATAGCCCCGGCGGTGCTGTTCCATGTCGCCTGGGCTCAGGTACTGGCGCGGTGCACCGCCAGCGATGATGTGGTGTTCGGCACCGTGGTCACTGGTCGTCTGCAAGGTACGGCAGGTGCCGAGCGGGCCATGGGCATGTTCATGAACACCCTGCCGGTGCGCGTGCAGTTTGCAGCGCAAGGCGCCCACGAACTGGTCATGGCCACCCACCGTGACCTCAGCGAGTTGCTGGCCCATGAACAGGCGCCATTGGCCCTGGCCCAGCGTTGCAGCGGCGTGGCCACTGCGGTGCCGCTGTTCACCAGCCTGCTCAATTACCGGCACCAGGGCCGCGACAGTCGTTTGCAGTGGGCGGGTCTGCGCCTGCTCGACAGCGCCGAGCGGACCAACTACCCGCTGGACTTGACCGTCAACGATTACGGCGATGAGTTCAGCCTGATGATGCACAGCGTGGCGCCGGTGGAGCCACAACGCATGTGCGCCATGATGCAGTGCGCGCTGGAGCAATTGACCGAGGCGCTGGCTCACACGCCGCACATCGTCCTTACGCAACTGGATGTGCTGCCCAATGCCGAGCGCACCCGGTTGCTGGAAACCTTCAACCAGACCACCCAGGACTACCCGACAGACCGGTGCATCCAGCACCTGTTCGAAGCGCAGGTGCGGGCGCAACCCGACGCCATCGCGGTGGCCTTCCAGACGCAGCGCTTGAGTTATGCCGCGCTGAACCGCCAGGCCAACCATCTGGCCCATCACCTGATCGGTTTGGGCATCGGTCCTGATGACCGGGTTGCTATCTGTGTCGAGCGTGGCGTGGAAATGATGATCGGCCTGCTCGGCGTGCTCAAGGCCGGTGCCGCGTATGTGCCGCTGGACCCGGCCTACCCTGCCGAACGTCTGGCTTACATGATCGACGACAGCCGGCCGTCGGCGTTGCTGACCCAAAGCGGGTTGGAGGAGTATTTGCCGACGCTGGCGATACCGCTGGTGCTGCTCGACGATGATCAACGCCAGACCTTGACCGAGCGTGATGACGACCCAGTGTTGGAAAACCTCGGCGCACGCAACCTCGCCTATGTGATCTACACCTCCGGTTCTACCGGTAATCCCAAAGGCGTGATGATCGAGCACCGCGGGCTGGTCAACTACGGCATCGATGCGGCGCAGTTGTTTGCTCTCTCCCCGGCAGACACGGTGCTGCAACAGAACACCCTGAATTTCGACCTGTCAGTGGAGGAAATCTTTCCGGCGCTGCTGGCCGGTGCCACCCTAGCGCCCAGCCGTGAAGTTTTCGGTAGCACAGGCACGGACGATCACGACATTCATCCGACCGTCTTGCACTTGACCGCCGCTCACTGGCACACGCTGGTTGCCGAATGGCACAAGCAACCGCAGATCGCTGCGCTACGCCTGAAACAGGTGCGCCTTATCAACGTCACGGGCGATGCGCTGTCGGCACAAAAACTCAAACTCTGGGATGAATTACGCCCGGCGCACACCCTGCTGATCAACACCTACGGCCCGACCGAGGCCACGGTGTCCTGCACCGCTGCATATGTCAGCCACGACGCGCTGGCCGGTAGCGAAGAAAGCGGAAACGCGACTATTGGCAAGCCAATGGCCAACACGCGCATCTACCTGCTCGACGCTTATCAACGGCCGGTGCCCTATGGCGTGGCCGGTGAGATTTTCATCGGTGGCGACGGTGTGGCACGCGGTTACCTCAACCTTGACGAGGTCAATGCCGAGCGCTTCCTGACCGACCCGTTTAGCGACAAGCCGGATGCACGGATGTACAAAACCGGCGACCTGGCGCGCTACATGGCTGACGGTCGTATCGAATACCTTGGTCGTAATGACTTCCAGGTCAAGGTCCGCGGGTTCCGTATCGAACTGGGCGAGATCGAGTCGCGTCTTGGCAGTTGCACTGGGGTCAAGGAGGCGGTGGTCATCGCTCTGGAAGACCGTCCGGGCGAAAAACGCCTGGTGGCTTATGTGGTCGCCCAGCCCGAGACAACTCTTGATGTGACAGAGATGCGCGCCGAACTGGCACCGCAATTGGCTGAATACATGCTGCCGAGTGTCTTCGTAATCCTCGACGCACTGCCACTGACGCCGAACCGCAAGCTCGACCGCAAAGCGCTGCCAGCACCGGGCGCCGATGACTTTGCCCATCGCCACTACGAAGCGCCCAAAGGCGAGACCGAGACTCGGTTGGCGGCGATCTTGGCCGACCTGCTGGGCATGGAAAAAATCGGTCGTCACGACAACTTCTTCGAACTGGGCGGCCATTCGCTGCTGACCGTGCAACTGCAAGCCCGTCTGCACCAGGATATTGGCGTCGAGATCAACCTGCGCAAGCTGTTCGGCATGGGCTCTCTGCTGGCGTTGGCCGAGTGTGTGGAGCAAACCGCCCAGTCGCAGGTTCAGCCGATTGAAGTGGTCTCACGCGCCAAGGACTTGCCACTGTCCCTGGCCCAGCAACGGTTGTGGTTCCTCGATCAACTGGACCACGCTGCCAGCGTCGCTTACCACATGCCAGCGGCCCTGCACCTGCGCGGTACACTCGACCGCCCTGCGCTGCAACGTGCGCTGGACCGCATCGTCGCCCGTCACGAAAGCCTGCGTACGACCTTCAAACAGCAGGACGAAAAAATCAGCCAGCGCTTTGCTCCTGCAAACATCGGCTTTGCCCTGGCCGAGCACGACCTGCGCAACCTCGCCGGTGATGCACAGCAGGAAATGACCCGGCAACTGAACGAGGCTGAAGTCCATGCAGCGTTCGATCTGAGCCAGGGCCCGCTGATTCGCGGACGCCTGCTACAACTGGCCGAGGACGAACATATCCTGCTGGTGACCCAGCATCACATCGTCTCCGATGGCTGGTCTGTGGCGATCTTGATTGACGAGCTCAACCGTCTCTACAGCGCGTTCAGCCAGGGCCTCGACGACCCTTTGCTGCCGCTGGCCTTGCAATACGCCGACTATGCCGTCTGGCAGCAACAGCACCTGCAAGGCGAACGCCTGCAGCAACAGACCCGGTTCTGGAGCGAACACCTCAGCGGCGCACCGGCGCTGCTGGAGCTGCCCACAGACCATCCACGCCCGCAGGTGCAAAGCTATAAGGGCGCGACCCTGCCACTGGAACTGCCGGCGCAGCTCAGTCACCGCTTGCGGCAGTTCAGCCTGCAACAGAACGTGACCCCGTTCATGACCCTGCTCGCGGCCTGGTCGATCCTGCTCTCACGCCTGAGCAACCAGCCGCAGGTGGTGATCGGGACGCCGGTGGCCAACCGCACGCGCCAGGAGACCGAAGCCCTGATCGGCTTCTTCGTCAACACCTTGGCCCTGCACGTCGACGTCAAGGCGCACAGCCGTGTGGATCAGTTGCTGGCGCAGGTCAAGGCCATCACCCTCGACGCCTACAGCCATCAGGATCTGCCTTTCGAACAAGTGGTTGAAGCCCTGCAACCGCAGCGCAGCCTTGCTCACAGCCCTTTGTTCCAGGCCATGTTGGTACTGGGCAATACCCCACGGGATCAAGCCCTGACCCTGCCAGGTCTGGAATTGACTGCGCTGCCCGATGCCACCGCCACCACACAGTTCGACCTGACCTTGTCGCTCAATGACGACGGCGAAAGCATTCACGGTCGTTTTGAATACGCCACCGACCTGTTCGACCCCAGCACCATCACGCGCTGGAGTCGCCACTTGTTGCAATTGCTCGACGCCCTGCTGAGTGACGTCACTCAACCACTGGCGAGCCTGCCGTTGCTCGATGCCGAGCAGCGCCGGCAACTGCTGGTGACGTTCAATCCACCCGCCCTGACCCTGGACGAGCACCTGCAACGTCTGCCGCAGCGTGCCTTCGAAGCACAGGCAGCGCTGACGCCGGATGCCGTGGCGCTGGTCTGCGCAGGGCATACCCTCAGTTACGCCGCTCTGAACGCCGAGGCCAACCGCATCGCCCACCGTTTGATTGCGTTGGGTGTACGCCCCGACGACACCGTTGGTCTCTGCGCCCTTCGCAGTCCGCAAATGGTGATCGGGCTGCTGGGGATCCTCAAAGCTGGCGCCGCCTATGTGCCGCTGGACCCTCAATACCCGGCGCAGCGCCTGACACACATGCTGACCGACAGCGCGCCAAAGGTACTGGTTATCCAGCAAGGGCTTGACACGCTGCCACTGCCGGAGGGCCTGGCCACGCTGGAGCTGGGCTGTCCGTCGCTGCAGCACGTCGCCGATCACAACCCGCAGGTCGCAGAGTTGAACTTTGGTCACCTGGCCTATGTGATCTACACCTCAGGCTCCACCGGGCTGCCTAAGGGAGTGATGGTCGAGCATCGGGGCCTGCGCAATCTGCTGGACTGGTACATCGACGACCTGGCGTTGAATGCCGAGGATGCGGTTTTGCTGGCTTCCTCCTACAACTTCGACCTGACCCAGAAGAACATCCTCGCACCGCTGATGGTCGGGGCTGCGCTGCACCTGGCCGAGGAGCCGTTCAACCCGGACGCCATCGTTGCGCAGATTGCCGCTGCCGGTATTACCCACCTCAATATGTCGCCCAGCGCTTTCCACGCGCTGGTAGACGCCGATACTGATAAATCCATGGCGTGCCTCAAGCGCGTGGTTCTGGGCGGCGAGCCGATTCAGATCAACATGTTGGAAAAGCTCGGCCTGCCGCGGCCAACCGTGATCAACAGCTACGGCCCGACCGAGTGCAGCGATGTGGTTGCCTGGCACGTGGCCGATTCTGACCTGGCGATCTACCACGACCGTTCGATGCCCATCGGAAAGCCGATCCGCAACATGCAGCTGCATGTACTGGACGATCACGGCCAGTTGTTGCCTGTGGGCGTGCGCGGAGAGATTCATATCGGTGGCGTGGGCGTCGCCCGTGGCTACCTCAACCTGCCGCAACTGAGCGCCGAGCGTTTCGTTGCCAATCCGTTCGCAGACCACGCAGACGCCCGCTTGTACAAAACCGGCGACATCGGCCGCTGGCTCCCCGACGGCGCGCTGGAGTACCTGGGACGCAACGACGATCAGGTGAAAATCCGTGGGCTGCGCGTCGAACTGGGTGAAATCGAAGCCGTGCTCGGCAGCTTGCCGGGTGTTCGTGAAGCCGCGGTGATTGCCCGCGATCACCAGAGCGAACACGCCAACGACAAGCGTCTTGTGGCCTATCTGTGTGGTGAACCTGCCGCAGCGGAGCAACTGCGTGCCGAGCTGCTGAACCGTCTGCCCGAGCACATGGTGCCGAGTGCCTTCGTGGTGCTCGACGCCCTGCCCCTGACGCCCAACGGCAAACTCGACCGCCGCGCGTTGCCCGAACCGGGTCAGGACGCTTACGCGAGCCGTGCCTACGAGGCGCCTGAAGGGCCGGTTGAGCAGGTTATTGCACAGATCTGGGAGCAACTGCTGGGGGTTGAACGGGTCGGTCGTCACGACCGTTTCTTCGAACTCGGCGGCCACTCACTGCTCGCCGTCAGCCTGATCGACCGTCTGCGCAAGCATGGCCTGAGTGCCAGCGTGCGCGCGGTTTTCACGGCGCCCAGCGTGCGCGAAATGGCCCTGGCCATCAGCCAGGACAAACACGTCTTGTTCCAGGCACCGGCCAATCGCATCCCGGCTGACTGCACGCACCTGACCCCGGACATGCTGCCACTGGTGCAACTGAGCGCCGCCCAGCTTGAACGGATTGTTGCTGCGGTACCCGGCGGTGCCGCCAACATTCAGGATATCTACCCGTTGGCGCCGTTGCAGGAAGGCATCCTGTTCCATCACCTGCTCGGCCAGGAAGGCGATGCCTATCTGATGCGCTCGATGATCGAGTTCGATAACCGCCAGCATCTCGATACTTTTATAGCGGCGTTGCAGGTGGTGATTGAGCGCCATGACATCCACCGTACCGCCGTGCACTGGGAGGGTCTGCCCCAAGCCGTGCAAGTGGTGCAACGTCACGCGCACCTGCCGGTACACAGCATTACCCTCGACAGCGACAAGGACGCGCTGGAGCAGCTGTATGCGATGAGCGATCCGCAGCATCTGCGTCTGGACCTGAATAAGGCGCCGCTGATGCGCGCCTGCATTGCCCGTGATCCACACTCGGAACGTTGGCTGCTGGCCCTGCTCAACCACCATGTGGCCAGCGACCATGTCACCCTTGAAGTGGTCCTGGAAGAAATCAACGCGATTCTCCACGGCCAGGGCGACAGCCTCCCTGCACCACAGCCCTATCGAGAGTTCATCGCCCAGACCCAGGCCGTTCCGGCCGAAGTCCATGAGGCCTACTTCCGCCGCAGACTCGCCGATGTGGATGCGAGCACCGCGCCTTTTGACCTGATGGAAGTGCAAGGCGACGGCAATAACATTGAACAAGCCGAGGTGCTACTCAGCAGCAACCTGTCCCGACGCATCCGCGCTCAGGCGCGGGAGCGCGGGATGACCCCGGCGGTACTGTTCCATGTCGCCTGGGCACAGGTACTGGCCCGCTGCACTAGTCGTGATGACGTGGTGTTCGGCACCGTGGTGGCGGGTCGACTGCAAGGTTCGGCAGGTGCCGAACGGGCCATGGGCGTGTTTATCAACACCTTGCCGGTGCGCGTGCAACTGGCAGCCCAAGGCGCACATGAACTGCTACTCGCGGCCCACCGTGACCTCACCGAATTGCTCGACCACGAGCAGGCGTCTCTGGCCCTGGCCCAGCGTTGCAGCAGTGTGGACACGTCGGCACCGCTGTTCACCACCCTGCTCAACTACCGGCACCAGAGCGATGACAGTCAGTTGCAATGGCCGGGCATGCGCATGCTCGACAGCGAGGAGCGGACCAACTACCCGCTGTGCCTGTCGGTCAATGATTACGGTAATGACCTCGGTCTGTTGATACACAGCGTGGAGTCGGTGGACCCACATCGCCTGTGCGCCATGACGCAGTGCGCGCTTGAGCAACTCACCGAAGCGCTGGCGCACGCGCCGCATATTCCCCTCCCACAACTGGATGTATTGCCCGGCGCCGAGCGCACCCTGCTGGTGGAGACCTTCAACCAAAACCGCCATGACGGCCCGACGGACCTGTGCATTCAGCATCTGTTCGAAGCGCAGGTGCGCTCGCAACCCGACGCTATCGCACTGGTCGATGCGCAGTGCAGCCTCACCTATGCCGAACTCAACGCACGGGCTAACCGCATTGCACATCGCCTGATCGAAGCGGGCCTGCGTCCGGACGAACGCGTAGCGCTGCTGGTGGAACGCAGTCCGGAAATGATCGTAGGCATCCTCGCCATCCTGAAAGCAGGCGGGGCCTATGTGCCGCTTGACCCGAACTACCCACAGGACCGCCTGCAACACATGCTCGACGACAGCTCGCCACGGGTTCTGTTGAGCCAGGGCCGTCTGACCGAAGAACTACTGCCGGCGCTGTCGATCCCCAACCTGCGACTGGAGGACGCACCGGGCAACGACACCAACCCGCAGCTCACCGAGCTGACCTCACGGCACCTGTGTTACGTGATGTACACCTCCGGTTCTACCGGCAAACCGAAAGGCGTAATGGTTGAACACCGCTCTGTATGCAGCCAGATCGGTGCATTGCAGGAACGCTATGGCCTCAACCCGCAGGATCGTGTCCTGCAATTTGCCACCATGACCTTCGACATGTCGGTCGAAGAGATCTTCGGCGCCTTGCTGTCCGGTGCCGCCCTGGTATTGCGTAGCGATGCCTGGATCGCCGGCACTGCGGCCTTTGCCAGTTTGTGCGAGCAATACGCGATTACCGTCGCCAACCTGCCCACGGTCTTCTGGCAACAGATAAGCCGCGATGCCGATGTACCACTGCCAACCTGCCTGCGCCAATTCATGATTGGCGGCGAAGCGGTGGGCAAGCAGGCTGTCGCGCAGTGGTTCGAACGCGAAGGGCATCGTCCGGCGCTGTTCAACGCCTACGGTCCGACCGAAGCCACGGTCAATGCCTCGATTCGCCTGATGGAGCGCGACAACGAGGACTTCCGTTCAATCGGTATACCGGTGCGCAACACGCAACTGTATGTGCTGGATAGCGCAGGCCTTCCCGCGCCGCTGGGTGTGGCCGGGGAGCTGTATATCGGGGGGATCTGTGTTGCCCGTGGTTACCTCAACCGCGCTGAACTCAGTGCCGAGCGCTTTATCGCCGACCCGTTCACAAACGACCCGGCGGCCCGTCTGTACAAGACGGGTGACCTTGCTCGCTGGCGCGCAGACGGCACCCTCGAATACCTGGGGCGCAATGACGATCAGGTGAAGATACGGGGCTTCCGTGTCGAGTTGGGCGAAATCGAGGCGGTGCTGGGTGCCTGTGCCGGTGTTAGCGAAGCTGTGGTGGTTGCACGTGAAAGTACGCCTGGCCAGTCCGACAGCAAGCGTTTGATCGCCTACCTGTGCGGCGACCCTGTACCCGTCGAGCAACTGCGTGCCGCACTGATGGAGGCGCTTCCCGATTACATGGTGCCCAGTGCCTATGTGCATCTGCAGGCCATGCCTTTGACACCCAACGGCAAGCTGGACCGTCTTTCGCTGCCAGCCCCGGGCCAGGACGCGTTTGCCAGCCGCGCCTACGAGGCACCGCAAGGCGAAATCGAACAGACCATCGCGGATGTCTGGCAAGAGCTGCTGGGGATCGAGCAAGTGGGCCGTCACGACAATTTCTTCGAACTCGGTGGGCATTCGCTGCTGGCAGTGCAAGTCATTCTGCGGGCGCGCGAAACCTTTGGCGTCGAAGTCCCCCTGCGGGGGCTGTTCGAACATCCCTCACTGCTGGCCCTGGCCGATCTGATCACCACTCTGCAACTGGCGCAGTACGGTTCGGACGACCTGATGGACCTGGAACACGAAATGGCTTCGCTTTCCGAAAGCGAACTGCTCTCTATCCTTTCCAAGGATGCTTGATAAATTGAACTCACATAACGATAGTCTCGACCAACTGAAACGCGCCGCACTGTTGCGCCTGCTCAAACAGCGCGGCGCCACGCGGGTTGTCGATAGCGCCCCTGACGAAATAGTTGCCGCGCACCGCGAAGGTCCGCTGCCACTGTCGTTCGCTCAGCAGCGGCTGTGGTTCATCGATCAACTCGATCCAACGGCCAGTGCCGCTTATCACATGCCTGCATCGCTGGTGCTGCATGGCAACCTGGACCGCAGCGCACTCAAGGCAAGCCTTGATCGTCTGGTGGCGCGCCATGAAAGCCTGCGTACGACCTTCCGCCGTGAAGGCGAGCAGCCGGTGCAAATCATTGCAGCGGCCGACTGCGGCTTTAACCTGGTCGAACATGATCTGCGCCATCTGCCCAAGGAACAGGCCGAACAACACGCGGCGCAATTGAGCGAGCAGGAAGCCGCAGCGCCCTTCGACTTGCTGCACGGCCCGCTGATCCGCGGCAGTCTGCTACGCCTGAGCGACACTGAACATCGACTGCTGATTACCCAGCACCACATCATCTCCGATGGCTGGTCGATTGGCATACTGGTCAAGGAATTCGCGGCGCTGTACGAGGCGTTCAGCACCGGCCAGCCCGATCCCCTGCCCCCATTGGCCTTGCAATATGCCGACTACGCGGCCTGGCAACGGCGGCATCTGGAAGGTGAGCGCCTGAGCCAGCACATCGAGTTCTGGCGTAGCCATCTGTCGGGCGCTCCAGCCTTGCTGGCGTTGCCAACCGATAGGCCACGTCCGGCGGTGCAGAGCTACCGGAGCGAAACCCTGAACTTTGATCTGCCGGTTGCGTTGTCCGGTGCCATCACCCGTTTTGCCCAGTCCCGCGCCGCCACCACGTTCATGACGCTCATCGCCGCCTGGGCCGTATTGCTGGGTCGAATCAGTGGCCAGCAGGACGTGGTGATCGGCACCGTGACTGCCAACCGCGACCGGCTGGACGTGCAGGCGCTGATCGGCTTCTTCGTCAACACGCTGGCACTGCGGATACGACTGGATGCCAACCCGACCCTTGATCAGGTACTGCAGCAGGTCAAGGAACTGATGCTGGAGTCCGCCAGCCGTCAGGAAGCGCCATTCGAGCAGGTCGTCGAAGCCCTCAAACCACCGCGCAGTGCCAGCCACAGCCCGGTGTTCCAGACCATGCTCTACACCGATACCGACAGCGCTGGCGGGCAGTTGCAACTGCCTGGCTTGAAGCTCGAATTTTTGCCCTCCCACAATGACAACACCCAGCATGACCTGTCGTTGCACATCGACGAAAGCGGCGAGAACCTGTCTTGCAGCCTGTCGTATTCCACTGCGCTATTCCACGCCAGCACCATCGAGCGCCTGACCGCGCGCTTCGAACGCTTGCTGCGCAGCTTCACCGAAGCGCCGCAGACACGTATCGGCGAACTGCAACTGGACCCTGCGCTGCTGCTGCCCGAAGTCACCGCGCTGGCACCGGTGGCGGAGCGGTTGCCGCTGTCCTATCACCAGGAGCGTATCTGGTTCGTCGACACCTTCGAAACCGGTTACCTGTATGACGCCAACCCGGTGTATCACAACCTCGCGCTGCTACTGGAGCTGTCGGGCGAACTGAACATCGCGGCCCTGCAAACCGCCCTTGACGGTCTGCTGGACCGCCATGCCATCCTGCGCTGCCGTGTACACAGCGACGGCGCCAGCGCCTGGCAGAGTTTCGACGGCCCGGCCCGCCTGACGCTGGAGCAACATCAAGGCAATGCGCACAACATACGCGCACTGGCTGTGGCCGAGACCCGTCGCCCGCTGGACATGAGCGCTGGCAGCCTGGTGCGCGCCAGCCTGATCCGCGCAGACGAGAATAACGGCGTACTGGCCTTGGCCGTGCATCACCTGCTGGCCGACCGCACCTCGCTGCAACTGATCAAACGCGACCTGCTGGCGCTGTATGAAGCCGCTTGTGCCGGGCGTGAGGCCGCGCTGCCGCGAGTGTCTCTGAACTATGCCGATTTCGCCGCATGGCAACGCCAGTTGCCGGCTGCCGTACTGGAAAACCTGCGGGCCTACTGGAGCTACCAACTGCGCGGCAAGCTTCAGGCACTGGAGCTGCCACTCCATCGGCCACGGGCCGCCGTCCATGTGTTCAGTGAGGCGACTCATGAATGTGTAATCGATACAGCACTGAAACGAGGGCTGGAACAACTGGCCGAACGCGTCGGCGTGAGTGCTGCCAGCCTGGCGCTAAGCGCATTCACCGCCCTGCTGCGGCGCTACGCCGGGCACGACGAACTGGTCATCGGCACCAGCGCGGCCTGCCGCGAAGCGGCTCTGCAAAATGTGGTCGGCCCACTGGACAATCTGCTGGTGATCCGCGCTGCCTGTGACAGCGAGACCACCCTGCAAGCCCTGCTCGAGCAGACCGCCAACACCCTGACCGAGGCCCTCCGGCATCGCCACATGCAGTTCGACCAACTGGTGCGTGTGCTCGATCCGGCCAAGGACATGAGCCGTACGGCGCTGTTCGATGTACTGTTCAACTTTCAGCACGTCAGCGACAGCGGCACCATGGTCGCAGGCCTGGAAGTCAACAGCCTGGAAACCAACCTGGGCTACGGCAAGAACGATCTGCACTTGCTGATCAATGCCGGTGAGCTGCTCTGGCACGGCCACCTGACCTACAACGCCGATTTCTTCACCGCTGAATTTATCGATCAACTGATGCGCCATTACGTGCGCTTGTTGCAGGCCTTTGTCGATGCCCCGCAACAGCGTGTTAACGACGTGGCTCTGCTCGATGCCGCCGAGCGCCAACGCCAGGTAATCGATTTCAACGACTCCGAAGCGGCCTGGCCCGACACCCTGACCCTGCATCAAATCTTCGAAGAACAGGCGCGCCGGACCCCGGACAACATCGCGGTCAATCTGGGCGAGGAGCGGCTCAGCTACCGCCAGCTGAACGAACAGGCGAACGGCCTAGCTCATCGTCTGCGTAATGCCGGTGTGCAGCCGCAAGAGCTGGTGGCGATTATCCTTGAGCGCTCGCCGGCGATGATTGTCGCCACCCTCGCCGTACTCAAGGCTGGCGCCGCTTACGTACCGATTGACCCTGGCTCACCGGCCGCGCGAATCGACTACGTGCTGCGTGACAGCGGCACGCGTAAAGCCATTGCCCGTGAGGACATGAGCCCTGCTCTGCTGGCGCTTGGAATCGAAGTCTTCGCCCCGGAGTCGAGCGAAGCCGCAGGCAACAACGCCGAGTTCACGGTCAACCTGCAGAACGTTAATGCCCCAGACCATCTCTGCTACGTGATCTACACCTCCGGCTCCACAGGCGAACCCAAAGGGGCGCTGCTGGAACACCGCAACGTCGTGCGCCTGATGCACAACAGTCGCTCACAATTCACCTTCAATGCCGAGGATGTCTGGTCGCTGTTTCACTCCAATGCCTTCGATTTCTCGGTCTGGGAAATGTACGGCGCCCTGCTCTATGGTGGGCGCCTGACACTGGTACCCGAAGCCCTGCGCCGCGACCCCGAGCAATTGCTGTGTTTCCTCGAAAGCGAGCAGGTCAGCGTACTTAACCAGACGCCATCGGCCTTTCTGCAACTTGCCAGCGCCGCCCTCGGGCGCAGCGATGTAAATCTGCAACACTTGCGTTATGTCATCTTCGGCGGTGAAAGCCTTGAGCCGGGCAAACTGGATGAATTCCACCGAGCTTTTGCCCACGTAGCACTGGTGAACATGTACGGCATCACCGAAACCTGCGTACACGTAACCTATAAGGCCATTGACGCCGAAGATATCGCCGCGGGCATTTCCAATGTCGGCAGGCCGATCCCGACTACTGTGGCCTATATCATGGATGCTCGGCAGGAGCTGTTGCCGATTGGCGTAGCTGGAGAAATCTGTGTCGCAGGTCTGGGCGTTGGTCGTGGCTACCTGAATCGACCTGAGCTGACCGCCGAACGATTTATTGACGATCCGCTGCGTCCCGGTACACGCCTGTACCGCTCCGGCGACCTGGGCAAGCTGCTGGATAACGGCGAAATCGTTCACCTGGGACGCATGGATGCGCAAGTCAAGATTCGCGGTTTTCGCATCGAACTGGGCGAAATCGAGGCCAAACTGCTGGCCTGCGAGGGCGTCCGTGAAGCCCGGGTGTTGGCCCGTGATGACGCAAGTCAAGGCAAACGCCTGATTGCCTACCTGATCGCCGAACCATCGGTCCGCCTGGAAATTGCCGCCCTGCGCAAACAACTGGGCGCCACCCTGCCCGATTACATGATTCCGAGCGCTTTTGTGAGCCTGGCGGCCTACCCGCTGACCAGTAACGGCAAGCTGGATCAGGATGCACTGCCAGCACCGGACCTGGAAGCCATGTCCGAGCGTAGCTACGCCGCTCCAGAAGGCGACACTGAACTGGCCCTGGCGCAGATATTTCAGGAACTGCTGGGCCTGGAGCGTGTGAGCCGGCATGACAGCTTCTTCGAACTCGGCGGTCACTCGCTGTTGGCCGCTCAACTGGTTTCCAGAGTCCGCCAACAGCTGGGCGGCGAGATGATGCTGCGCCAGTTGTTCAGTCACCCGACGGTGGCCGAGCTGGCAAGGGTCGTCGACGGCCTGCAAGCGACCGTTACCGACAGTATTGAACCCATCGAGCGTAACGCGCCGTTGGCGCTGTCCTTTTCCCAGCAACGCCTGTGGTTCCTCGACAGACTCGCTCCTGGTGCCAGCAGCGCCTACCACATGCCGATGTCGCTGCTGTTGCGCGGCGAGCTTGATCATCGCGCGCTCAAGGGGGCGCTCGACCGCCTGGTCGTACGTCATGAGAGCCTGCGCACCACCTTCGAACTGCACGGTGAACAGCCGGTGCAGGTCATCGCTGCTGCGGATAGCGGTTTCACGCTTGCCGAACAGGACCTGCGCTCGCTGTCCTATGAACAGGCCAGCCTCAGCGCTTCACGTATCGCTGACAGCGAGGCCGCTGCACCGTTTGACCTGCGCCAGGGCCCGCTGATTCGCGGGCGTCTGCTGCGTTTGGCCGATGATGAGCACATGCTGTTGATTACCCAGCACCACATCATCTCTGACGGCTGGTCGGTGGGTGTGTTGGTCAACGAGTTGGCCGCCCTCTATCAGGCCTTCAGTAAGCATCAGCCGGACCCGCTGCCAGCCCTGTCAATCCAGTACGCCGACTACGCCGCCTGGCAACGCCGCACCTTTACCGGCGAGCGCCTTGCCGAGCAGGCCGACTTCTGGCGTGAGCACCTGGGTGGCGCGCCGACGCTGCTGTCGCTGCCCACCGACCGGCCGCGTCCGGCGGTGCAAAGCTATCGCGGCGGCGCGGTGCCAGTGACGATCGATGCGACGCTTTATCAGCGTCTGGAGTGCTTTTGCCAGGCTCATAACGTCACCCTGTTCATGGGCCTGCTCAGTGCCTGGTCGGTGCTTATGGCGCGTCTGGGCAACGAACGCGATGTAGTGATAGGCGTGCCGAGCGCCAATCGTGCCCGCACCGAAACCGAGAACCTGATCGGTTTCTTCGTCAATACCCTGGCCCTGCGCGTTGATCTGGCGCAGAACCCGAGCGTGGCCCAATTGCTGGAACAGGTCCGCCAGACCACGCTGGCGGCCCATGAGCATCAGGATATTCCGTTCGAGCAAGTCATCGAAGCCGTGCAGCCACCACGTTCGATGAGTCATAGCCCGCTGTGTCAGGTCGCCCTGTCGCTGGATAACACCAGCATCGGCGGCGAGTTGACCCTGCCGGGCCTTAGCCTGCATCCGGTTTTACAAGCCCATGAAACCGCGCAGTTCGACCTGATGCTGACCCTGGGTAGCGAAGCCGGCACTCTCTCCGGGGTAATCGAGTACGCCAGCGACCTCTTCGATCGCTCCACCGTCGAGCGTTTTGCCCAGCATTTCCATACCCTGCTCGAAGCGATGGTCGAGGATGTCGCGCAACCTGTGCTCGGCCTGCCTTTGCTGAGTGCGGCGCAGCGTCTGGCCTCGCCTGCACTGCTGCAGCCCAAGGCGGTATTCGCCTCGGGCCTGATGGTGCATCAGCGCTTCGAGCAGTTCGCTGCCGCCCATCCGCAGGACATCGCACTGGTCTTTGGCGGGCAAGAGGTGAGTTACCAGGCGCTCAATCGCCGCGCCAACCGTCTGGCCCGTGAGCTGCTTGGCCAAGGCGTGCGTCCCGATGACCGGGTAGCGATCCTCGCAGAGCGCGGCACGCAGATGATTTGCGCGGTGCTGGCGGTACTCAAGGCCGGTGCGGCCTACGTACCGCTTGACCCGGCTTACCCCACCGAACGTCTCGGCTACCTGCTGACAGACAGTGCGCCGGTGGCGTTGCTGGCCCAGTCGGCCTGCCTCGACGTGCTGCCGGCGCACAGCGTGCCGGTACTGAACCTCGGCGCGGATAACGACAGTGCCGATTTGGCGGATGAATCGCTGGACTGCAACCCTGAGCCTGCAGCGCTGGGTCTTTCCCGCGAGCACTTGGCGTACGTCATTTACACCTCAGGGTCTACAGGCCTGCCCAAAGGTGTGCTGGTGGAGCACGGCAACGTGGCACGCCTGTTCGACGCCACTGCCGGGCAATTCAACTTCGGGCGCGAGGATATCTGGACGCTGTTCCACTCCTTCGCCTTCGACTTCTCGGTCTGGGAAATCTGGGGAGCGCTGTGCTACGGCGGCAAACTGGTCATCGTCCCGAGTGAGGTGGCGCGCTCGCCGGATGACTTCTATACGTTGGTCTGCGAGCAGCAGGTCACCGTTCTGAACCAGACGCCAAGCGCTTTCCGCCAGTTCATTCAGGCGCGCGAACGCAGCCCGCAAGAGCATGCGCTGCGTGAAGTGGTGTTCGGGGGCGAGGCTTTGGACTTCCGCAGCCTGCAGCCCTGGACTGTACGCACACCGCTGTCGCGCACCCGTCTGGTGAACATGTACGGGATCACGGAAATCACCGTGCATGCCACGTACTACCCGATCAGCCAGTCGGAAATCGACACAGCCATGCCAAGTCTGATCGGCCCGGCGCTAGATGACCTGTGTCTGCGCATTCTCGACGACTACCAGCAGCCGGTGCCGGCGGGCGTCAATGGCGAGATTTATATCGGCGGTGCCGGGGTCGCCCGGCATTACCTGAACCGCACGGAACTGAATGCCGAACGTTTTATTGCCGACCCGTATGCCATGCAAAACGGCGCGCGCCTCTATCGTACCGGTGACGTTGCGCACTACCGCAGCGACGGCGGTGTGGTCTACGTCGGCCGCAATGACTCGCAAATCAAGATTCGCGGTTTTCGTATCGAGCTGGGTGAGATCGAGGCGCAATTGCTCGCTTGCCCGGAGGTCCGTGAAGCAATGGTTATCGTGCGTGAGGATCGCCCCGGCGACAAACGCCTGGTCGCCTACCTGATTGCCGAGAACGGCACCGCGCCCGAGTCAGCGCTTCTGCGCAACCAACTGGCCAGCGTGCTGGCCGAACACATGCTGCCTAGTGCCTTTGTGACCCTTGAAAGCTGGCCGCTGACGACCAACGGCAAGCTGGACCGTGCCGCCCTGCCCGCGCCGGACCAGTTGGCGACGGTCAGTCGTGAGTACGAAGCGCCGCTAGGCACTATCGAAACCACCTTGGCCGGTGCATGGCAGGAATTGCTCGGGGTTGAACGTGTCGGTCGCCAGGATCATTTCTTCGAACTGGGCGGCCATTCTTTTCTGGTCATCAGCCTCATAGAGCGCTTGCGTCAGATCGGCTTATTGCTGGACGTGGGGACGGTGTTCTCGGCACCGACCCTGCAAGCCATGGCCGCTGTCCTGGCGGGCGGCACTACGGCGGAACGGGTCGCCCCGGCGAACCTGATTCCCCTCGACTGCACGGCGTTGACCCCGGACATGCTGCCGCTGGTCAAGCTTACCCAGCAGGAACTGGAACATATCGTTGCCGACGTAGCAGGCGGCGTCGCCAATGTTCAGGATATCTACCCACTGTCGTCGTTGCAGGAAGGCATCCTCTTTCACCATCTGTTGCAGTCAGAAGGCGACGCCTACCTGATGCGCACCATTGCGACCTTCGACAGCCGTGACTTGCTCGACAACTTCCTCGGCGCACTGCAAGTGGTGATCAACCGCCACGACATCATGCGCAGCTCCTTGCGCTGGCAAGGTTTGTCGCAACCGGTACAGGTGGTGCATCGCCAGGCGACGTTGCCAGTCATTCAGCTCGACGCCGCGCCAGGCGAAGACGCCTTGCAGATGTTGCGCGAACGCACCGACACCTACCATCTGCGTCTGGATCTGCAACAGGCACCGCTGATAGCCGCGTATATCACTTACGATACCCGGCAGGAAAAGTGGTTGATGGCGTTGCTGGACCATCACCTTATCAGCGACAACGTCACCCTGCGTCTGATCATGGGCGAGATCCAGGCGGTGATGGACGGACGCGCGGACAGCCTGCCGCCCTCGCAGCCGTATCGCAACTTCATCGCTCAGGCTGCCTGCGTTTCCCAGGCCGAACATGAAGCCTATTTCCGGCAACTGCTGGGGGATGTCGATACCACCACCGCGCCCTACGGCGTGCTCGATGTGCGTGGCGGCGACGCAGTCATCCTGCGCTCGGTGCAGGAACTGAGCGACGACCTCAGCGCGCGGGTCCATAGCACCGCACGGGCCCAGGGCGTGCCCACCTCGGTGCTGTTCCACGCGGCATGGGGTTTGGTGGTGGCCGCCACCAGCGGACGCGACGACGGGATTTTCGGTACGGTGCTTTCCGGACGTTCCCAAGGCACCTCCGGCGCCAACCATGCGCTGGGGATGTTCATCAATACCTTGCCGATGCGTATTCGCCTGCAACAGAACAGCGTGCGCGATATCGTTCAGGACGCCTACCAACAGCTCAGCGGCCTGCTGACCCACGAACAGGCACCTCTGGCCCTGGCGCAGCGCTGCAGTGCGGTGGATGCATCGCTGCCGATGTTTACCGTGATCCTCAACTGCCGTCACGGTGATTTGACGGACACTGCCGGGGAAAACGTCGAGGATCTGGCCGGGCGGGAAGGCATTCATTTCCAGGAATCCGAAACCCGTACCAACTACCCGATCGAAATTGCCGTGGCCAATGAGGGCAGCGGGTTTTCGCTGACTGCGCAGTCCATCAGCGGTATCGATCCGCATCGGATTGCCGCTTACCTCGGTCAGGCGGTTGCCGAGCTGGTCAATGCCCTTGAGCAGGATCCGGCACGCCTGGCAAGCAGCCTGGAAGTGATTCCGCAGGCCGAGCGGCAACTGCTGCTCAACGACTTCAACGACACTGCCAACGACTTCGCACCGGTCGTGCCGATCCATACCTTGTTCGAAGACCAGGTCCGCCGCAATCCTGACGCCGTGGCGCTGGTCTACGAAGACCGCCAGCTAAGCTATCGCCAGCTCAACCGCCGTGCCAACCACATAGCCCGGCAACTGCTGCAACTTGGTGTACAACCGGACGAGCGCGTGGCCATCTGCGCCGAGCGCAGTCTGGATATGATTGTCGGCCTGCTGGGGGTGCTCAAATCAGGCGCCGCCTACGTGCCGATCGACCCTGCCCACCCAACTGACCGCATGGCCTTCATGCTGCAGGACAGCCAGCCGCGTGCGCTGCTGACCCAGAGCGCCCTCAGTCTGCCGGCCGGCGATACACCACTGATGCTGCTCGACAGCGCTGAATCGCTGCTGGCGGCGGATGATCAGGCGTTCGATGCCAATCCGCTGGTCGACAGCCTGACGGCGGAAAACCTGGCCTACGTGATCTACACGTCAGGCTCCACAGGCCAGTCGAAAGGTGTGATGGTCGAGCATCACTCGGTGTTCAACTTCTGGAACGTGCTGACCCGCACGACCCACCAGCATTGCCCTACCCCGGCCACCGTGGCGCTAAATGCCGGCTTCTTCTTCGACATGTCGATCAAAGGCATCTCGCAATTGTTCTCCGGCCACACGCTGGTGATCATCCCGCAACTGCTGCGTGCCAACGGCAGCGAACTGCTGGACTTCCTCGAAGCCCATCAGGTTCATGCCTTCGACTCGACGCCGTCGCAGCTCGACACCCTGCTCTCGGCCGGTTTGCTGGAACGCAGCAGCTATCAGCCGGTCAGCGTGCTGCTGGGTGGCGAAGCGATTAACGCCAGCACCTGGGAGAAACTGCGCAACTGCCCGACCATCCGCTTTTACAACATGTATGGCCCGACCGAATGCACAGTGGACGCGACCATCGATCTGATCCGCGATCTGGGTGAAAAACCAAGCATCGGCCGCCCCATCGCCAACGTTCAAGTGCATGTTCTGGATGCGCGTGGCGAGCCGGCGCCACTGGGCGTCGTCGGTGAAATTCACATTGGCGGTCGCGGTGTGGCCCGCGGTTACCTCAACCGTGACGAGCTGAGTGCCGAACGTTTCATCGTCGACCGGTTCTCCGATGTCGCCAATGCACGCCTTTACAAAACCGGCGACCTGGGTCGCTGGCTGGCAGACGGCACGCTGGAATACATGGGCCGCAACGACTTCCAGGTGAAGGTTCGCGGCTTCCGTATCGAGCTGGGTGAAATCGAAAACGTTCTGCTGGCCATGCCGGGCATCCGCGAGGCGATAGTGATTGCCCGCAATGATAACCAGGGAGACTCGGACAGCCAGCGCCTGGTCGCGTATGTCTGTGGGGAAGCGGTGGCGGCCGAACACTTGCGCGCCGAACTACTCAAGCATCTGCCTGAGTACATGGTGCCCAGCGCTTTCGTCCATCTGGACGCACTGCCGCTGACTGCCAACGGCAAGCTCGATCGCCGCGCGCTGCCTGCCCCCGGCCAGGACGCATTGGCCAGCAAGGTATACGAGGCGCCGCAAGGCGAAACCGAAGAGGCCATCGCCGAAATATGGAAAGCCCTGCTGCATCTGGACCAGGTGGGCCGTAACGACGGGTTCCTTGAGCTGGGCGGCCATTCGTTGCTCGCTGTGCAGTTGCTGTCACGACTGCGGCGCAAGCTTGGTACACGAATCACCTTGCGTGAGCTCTTCGACGCACCGACCGTGCGTGGCCTGGCTTCATTGGTCAACGCCACTGCGCCCAGTGAAGCGCAATCGATCCCGAAGGCCAATCGTTCGGGCCGCCTGCCGCTGTCCTTTTCCCAGCAACGTCTGTGGTTCCTCGATCATCTGGATCACGCGGCCGGCGCGGCCTACCACCTGCCGATGGCGTTGCGCCTGACAGGGGAACTCGATGCGCCTGCCTTGCAGGCAACCCTGGACCGCCTGGTTGCACGCCACGAAACCCTGCGCACGCGTTTTGAACTGGTGGACGGTGAACCGGTGCAGAAGATCGCCCCGGCCGATACCCGCTTTCCGCTGTTGCACAAGGATCTGCGCGATCTTTCCAGTGACCAGCGCACGGCGACCCTGACCCGTCTGGGTCAGGAAAATGCCACGCAACTGTTCGATCTGACCAAGGGCCCGATGCTGCGCGGGCATCTGCTGCAGGTCGCGGATACCGAACATGTGCTGTTGATCACGCTGCACCACATCGTCTCCGATGGCTGGTCCAACAGTGTGCTTGCCCAGGAAGTGAGCGTGCTTTACGCCGCCTTCAGTCAAGGCCAGAAAGACCCGCTGCCAGCGCTGCCACTGCAATACGTGGACTACGCCGCCTGGCAACGGCAATCCCTTGACGGCCCGGCGCTGCAAGCTCAGATCGACTTCTGGCGCACGCATCTGGAAGGTGCGCCAAGCGTATTGAACCTGCCACTGGACCGTCCGCGCCCAGCCATCCAGAGCTACACCGGCGGGATGATCGACTGTGTGCTCTCGCCAGAGCTGAGTGCCGACTTGCGTGCCTTCAGTCAGGCTCAGGGCAGCACATTGTTCATGGTCCTGCTGGCAGGCTGGTCGATGCTCATGAGTCACCTCAGCGGCCAGAATGATGTAGTAGTCGGTACGCCTGTCGCCAACCGTCAACGCCCGGAGCTGGAGCCATTGATCGGCTTCTTTGCCAATACGCTGGCATTGCGTGTGGCAACCTGCCGAGAGACCCGACTGAGTGAAGTGCTCGGTCGGATCAAAGACATCACTCTGGCTGCCTACAGTCATCAGGATCTGCCGTTCGAGCAAGTGGTAAGCGCCTTGCAGCCAACCCGCAGCATGAGCCACAGCCCATTGTTCCAAGTGATGCTGAGCCTGGACAACACGCCCCCTTCGGTGCTGCAAATGCCCGGCCTGGAGGTCGAGTCGATCGACAGTGCCCATATCACCACGCAGTTCGACCTTTCGTTGTCACTCGCCGATACCGGCGAAAGCCTGAGCGGCGGCCTGCAATACTCCAGCGACCTGTTCGACAAAACCACTGTGCAGACCATCATGCAGCTGTTTTCCAGGGTTCTGGAGAACATGGTGACTGACGCACAGCAGTCGATCGGTCAAGTGCTGGACAATACGCCAGCGCTGCCGAGTTCGGCGCATACCGCGACTGTCGCTGCGACGGTCGAGGACGAACAACCTGAAGACCTGCCTTACGAAGCGCCCGAAGGCGACACCGAGATCGCCCTCGCCAACCTCTGGAAGGAGTTGCTCAAGCTGGACAAGGTCAGTCGCCATGACGACTTCTTCAGGCTGGGCGGTATTTCGCTGATGGCCGTGCAGATGGCGTCGCGTTTGCGCAAGGTACTCGGCAAACCGATCGCTGTCCGCGATCTGTTCATCGAGCCGACCATTGCCGGTTTCGCCAGGACACTGGACAGCCAGACACGTCCCGGCCATCACAGCAATCTGGTACCGGTCCGTCGCACTGGCTCGAAAAGGCCGCTGTTCCTGGTCCACCCGTTGGGCGGCGAAGTGCAGTACGTGCGCGATCTGGCCGCGGCAATCGACCCACAGGTGCCGCTCTATGGCTTGGCCGCCAGTGGCCTGGCAGCTGGAGAGAAGCCGCTGCTTGAGGTGCCGGCCATGGCTGCGCATTACCTGGCAGCGATTCGCCAAGTACAACCGCGAGGGCCTTACCGGATCGGCGGCTGGTCTGCAGGTGGTCTTATCGCTTATGAAATGGCCCGCCAACTGCAATCCAGCGGCGAACAGCTGGAGTTCCTCGGCATCATCGACACCTCCGCGCGTCTTGAGCAGCAAGCGCCGGAGGTATTGAGCGAAGGTCAATTCCTGATGAGCTGGCTACCCGAGCAGCTTGATCCCGAGGTTCTCCGGCAGCTCACCGAGCTGGCCAGCGCGGATGCCGTCGAGGAAATGCTGGCATTTTGCATGGCACAGCGCCTGCTTCCGGAAGAACTGCCGCAGAACGTCGATGCCACCATGCTACGCAGCCATCTTGCGGTGGCCCATGCGACCCACATCGCCATCAGTGCCTATGTCAGCCTGCCCGCCCCGCTTCACGTGACACTGTTTACCGCCAGCGGGCAGGAGCGCACCGATCCGCTGCTGGGTTGGGGGGCTTTGCTTGAGACACCGGTGAGCGTTACAGCGCTTCCCGGCACCCACGACACACTGGTCAGGGCGCCTCACGTCAGCGCATTGGGCCAGGCGATCTCGCGAGCGCTCGACAAGGAGCCCGTCCAAATGAGCAGCAGTGAAGAGGTCCATGTTCGATAGCCGCACTTTCTGACGGGTAACCGCTCGGTTGTGCAGGATGTCCCGGTATCCCGTGACAGACTTTTCCTGCACAACTCAGCTTAATTGGAGCCTCAAGCTGAATCGTTTCTTGTGAAGATAATCGCGCTTGATACCGGATTCGAGTGATGTTGAGGCGCGAAGGATTTGAGCGGTCTTAGGGCCGAATTCACAGTCTGGGCGACAGAATTGCACGCAACTTCTGATCTTCAGGAATGGACATATGAACCGACAAGTGAATGCCAAAGATGAAGTGAAAACGCACGTTTATCTGGAACTCGGGAAGCTGGTGTCTAGCGTCGGAGATGACATGTTTCTGAGCAACATGTACCAGTTAATCAATACATCGCTGGCTGTAAGCCGTGTGGAACTGAGCGAGTGGACCGTTGATGACAGTCAGGCGACGGTGACCGATGTACAGTTGCTGGGCTACGCGGGCGCTGAGTTGAATCCGCAGATGCAAACGGTGTGTCCGACCCGTGCCAGACACCGCAGCGACCATCCACTGGTCAAGCGCGTGCTGGAGGTAGAGGACGACCTGCTGATTCACCTGAACGCCCGGATGAAAAACCAGCAAGGCAATGACTGTCTCGGAACCTCCCACCAGTGCAGCATGATTTCGCGCAAGGCCAATCGCTGTTGTGTGATCTCACTGCACCGTCCGCAAGCTGACAAAGATTACTCGTTGCAAGAACTGTCTTTTTTGAAATACCTCTCGGAGGCCCTGCTGCCTTTGTCGGAGCGCCATGCCCGCGCCCATCGCCAATCCGGTATGAAAAGCGCTGGGGGGCCGCTGTCCCATGGCCCGCTTTCCCTCGAGCACAAGCAATTGCAAAGCGAGTTCAACGAGCGCTTGCGTGCCTGCGACGTCTCACTCTCGGCACGGGAGAAAGAGGCATGTCTGGAATTCCTCGCGGGCAGCACAGTTCCTGAAATCGCAGAGAAGCTTTGCGTCAAGAGCAGTTCTGTCGAAACCTATCTGAAACGCTCCGCCGCCAAGCTGGGTATCAGCGGTCGACATGGGCTGGCCAAGTGGCTGGTATGCGCAGAATGAACAAATCCGTTAGCCCATGGCTATTTGCCGTACTGTCGTTGAGCGGCTGCTCGTTGATTCCGGACTATCAGCGCCCGGCAGCCCCGGTTGCCGCACACTACCCACAATCTTTCGACTCGGCGCCAGCGCTTTCTGGCCCACTGGCGGCGGACATGGGATGGCGTGACCTGTTCCGCGACCCTACGCTGCAACAACTTATCGAAAGCGCCCTGCTCAACAATCGTGACTTGCGCGTGGCAGCACTCAACGTCGAGGCCTATCAAGCGCAATATCGCATTCAGCGCGCCGATCTGTTTCCCGCGATCAGCGCCACGGGCAGCGGTACCCGTCAACGCCAGCCCGCCAGTATCACGCAGACCGGCGGACCGGTGACCAGCGGTACTTATTCGGCGACGCTGGGCATCAGTTCCTATGAACTGGATTTGTTCGGACGCATACGCAGCCTCAGCGATCAGGCCTCGCTCACCTATTTGTCCAGCGAAGAGGCCCAGCGCAGCGCTCAACTCAGTCTGGTGGCGAGTGTCGCCACCGCTTACCTTACCTGGCGTGCCGACCAGGAGCTGTTAGCCTTGACTCAGGACACGCTGATGTCCTACGAAAAAAGCCTGAGGCTGACCACTCGTAGCCAGCAAGTCGGCGCTTCCTCGTCACTGGACCTGGCCCAGTCGCGTACATCGGTGGAGAGCGCACGAGCAAGTCTGGCGATGTTCCAGCGCCAGGTCGCCCAGGACCTCAATAACCTGACCTTGCTGGTGGGCACGGCGGTTGCGGACACCGCGCCCAGCCGTCCGTTGTCCTCGGAATGGCTCGCTGAAGTGCCTGCGGGGCTGCCTTCTGACCTGCTGCAACGACGCCCGGACATTCTGGAAGCCGAATACCAGTTGCAGTCGGCCAACGCCAGTATCGGGGCTGCGCGAGCGGCGTTCTTCCCGAGTATTACCCTGACGGCCAACGCCGGTACATCCAGCACCGAGCTGTCCGGCCTGTTTAAAGCGGGTTCGGGAGGCTGGGTGTTTTCGCCGCAGATCAATATCCCGATTTTCAACGCCGGCAGTCTGCGGGCAAGCCTTGATTATTCGAAGATCCAGAAGGATATAAGCGTTTCAAAGTACGAAAAATCGATACAGACCGCCTTTCAGGAGGTCTCCGATGGTCTGGCTGCGCGCCAGACCTACAAACGTCAGCTGAAAGCGCAGAGCGACCTTGTACAGGCAAGCCAGGAGTATTACAGCCTTGCCGAACGCCGCTATCGCATTGGCGTCGATAGCAGCCTGACATTCCTCGACGCACAACGCTCTTTATTCAGCGCTCAACAAACCCTGATCACCGACCGACTGTCGCAGCTGACTGCCGAAGTCAATCTCTACAAGGCGCTGGGCGGCGGCTGGACAGAGCGTACATCAAAACCCTTGTGAGGAACTGAAGATGGGCACATTCGAACCAGGAGCACATGTACGCCTTCGCTCGGGCGGCAAAATCATGGTGGTCAAGCATGAAGCTGCGATCACTCCTCTCCCGGACACTCTGCTGGTGATGTGCGAGTACCGGTCAAAGAATCGTCTGGTGCAGGGCTTTTATTCGGAGCGGGATTTGATCCTTGCGCGCCGCGAGCCAATGCCCAATCATGACTGAGAGCAACCCGGCCTAGCGGGTTGCGTCGCATCAGGAACCACTTGGGCGTCGCAGGGATTGCAGCAATCGCTGAACCGGTACTAAATGACACTGATCATTTGACCCGCAGGCAGTCCGGTGCAGTAGATGACATTGCGATAAGCGGCTTGATCAGTTGCTCTTGTGCAAGCATGTTCTGGCTGTGCAAGCTGTAGAGTCTGTCCCTGGTCTGGCTGGTCATAACAGAACATCAACGCTTTATTCGGGCGTTTCGGATATCCCCCCGCCACCCTTACTGGATTTTTCTTCGACGTCCGAACCGCTGTGCAGTTCTGATACGTTTGCCAAGTGTGGTCTTATGTTGTTGGCGGCCCATATGCGCTGGACGCTGGCCGGCGATATACCGACAAGCTTCGCCATGCTTCGACAGCTCCAGCGAGCGTGACCTACACACGGCTGAGTGACTTGATCAAGGGCTTTCCTCAAGGCTTCCGCTGGCAGGGATGACTTGCGGCCTCTTCCAGGCAGATCCACCAGACCTTGCAGGCGCAGCTCTCGGAAGCGCTTGCACCAGCGGGTGACTGAAACAACCGATAGCCCGGTCAACCTGGCAATCTCGTTACGCGAGCAGCCTTGTGCAGCGAGCAAAATCACCTGCGCCCGGCGGCCTTCGCGCTGACTGACCGTGATGGATTCAAAGCGCCGATTCAACTCGACCTCTTCATCTTCACTGAGCACAATGCCACGGTAGCTCACGTGACCACTCCACTCATTATTAACCTCATAAGTACAATCAACGGTCGGTACACATTTAATAGATGGCGTATGGCGGGGTACTGTCGGGTTGAATAACTCAGGCGAAGATCGCGGTGGTGGCCACGTTATACAAGGCAATAATCGCGAACAGTCCAATGACCAATGAAACAAATCGGTTGACTCGATTGCCCGATAGTAACGAGGGTAGCTTTCGGCCGAAAAATGCGCCCAACGCGACCCACGTTATTCCGACAGGAATAACGACCAACGAAAAAACAGTCATGAATGCCCCATAACTTTCCAAGTGCAAAAAGGTTCCAGCGGGCGCTATGATCGTAGCGAAAAACAGCCCTTTTGGATTGTTGAGTGTTGCCAAAAACAACGCTCGGATCGAAATCGGCGCTGACTTTCCATCGGTGTCCTGTTGAATCGAAAACCATAATTTCAGAGAAATATAGAACAGGAACATCACGGCCAGAACTTTGGTCGCGACCACCACCCAGCCATAGTTTTCGATCATTGCGTCGATGGACAAACCCCAGGAGGTGATCTGAATCAGATAAGCCGCCCACTCGGCAGCGACCAGCTTCAGCGAATACATGCCCAGCCCGCGACTGATGCCTGATTGCAGCAGCAGCGAATTAGTCGGCCCTGGCACCAGCAGCAAGGTGAGCATTGCAATTGCAACGTAATACATGGCCATACCCAACACTCCAAAATAGATTTTTTTCCAGCTCGCCGGGGTTTTCAAACATGAACACCACTGGCGCATGGGCAAACGCCTAAGCCTTCAGGACATTGCTGAAGCTGGCATCGATTGTTAATCCACGGTTGACCTTGTTTTACTACGTACGCCCATTTCATTAACAAGGCGCTTACAACGTATCCGTTATCGATTTGACGCAGACTTACTGCCGCCCTCGATGTCTTGTTAGTCGGCCTCCCCTTCAAGCACCCTCCACACCGCCCCGCTCTCCGATGACAACCCTGTCGCCGGCTTTGAGCCCCGAAAGTACTTCGACCCTGACCTGGTTATTGATACCTGGCACCACGTCCGCTGTTCTGACCTCGTCACCTTCACCCAGAACTCTTACGCTGTAGGTGCCGTCTTCCCGCCGGTCACCCAGCGCGGCAACAGGAATCGTCAACACGCCCTCCTTCGCCTCCAGCACAATTCGGACGTTAGCGGTCATGTCGATGTAGAAGCGGCTTTCAAGGTTGGGGACATCAAAAAGGGCGTTGTAGAAGACGGCTTTACTGTTTTCGCCTGTTGCTCCGGACTGGCTTGCAGCGTCCACAGGACCTGGTTCGATCGCCTTGAGGGTGGCGTTATAGCGCTTATCAGGATCGCCCGGGATAGTGAAGTAAACCGCAAGACCGGGTTTGATTTTGAGCACGTCGGCTTCGGAAACCTGCGCCTTCACGGTCATGGTGTCGAGTTGCGCCATCTTCAGAATGACCGGTGCCATCTGGTCTGCAATGACGGTCTGGCCCTCCTGAGTGACGATGGCGAGGACCTGACCATCCATTGGTGCGAAGATTCGTGTGTAGTCGAGTTTGATGCGTGCCGCTTCTTCCTGCACGCGGGCGGTCTGCAATTGTGCGGTGAGCGAAACCAGATTGGCGCGCTGGGCCTCCAGCTCAAATCGAGCCTTGTCCTGATCCGCTTTGGAAACCGCCGTCGTGGAGCCCAGTGCCTGGTATCTGCGATCATTCGACTCGGCAAGCTTCAACTTATGCAGCGTCGCGTCCCGTTCAGCCGTGAGTTGTTCGATTTTGACGACCGCCTGGCGCAGAGCATTTCTGGCGGGCAGAGGGTCGATCTCTGCCAACAGCTGGTTTTTTTTGACCATGTCACCAGGTTTGACCTTCAAGGACTGCAATTGCCCGGAAACCTGTGCGCCGACGTCCACCTGATTACGCCCATGGAGCACGCCTTGTGCCATGACGGCGTACTCCATGTCCGTAACTTCCGCTGCGGCAGAGAGAAAAGCTGTCTCTTCTTCCCCGCTTGCGCCCTTATAGAAGGCGTAGCCAGCCAGCGAGATCGTTAGATCGATCAACACGAGTCTCAAAAGGATTTTGCGGAAATTCAATTTCCGGAAAAAGCCGACAATGCTCACTGTATTCCCCGCCTAATGGGCTTCCCGGATCTCGGATGATTCAACGGCTCAACACTTAAATAAAGGGCGTACATGAGAATATCTACTTAGCCACTACCGCTGTCCTGCGAGGCAGGCGCTCAGTCTGCAGCCATGCACTAATGGAAACATCAGGACCTGTGTGCGTCTGTCCCCGCATTCAGGGACATTATCGCGGGGCGTCGCCGGATGGTTGTGTCTGAAACGCAAAAACGAAACATATTTTGAGCACCCTACAGCGATCACGTGAGGCAATGGACTCTTGGCATGAAGAACTTTATTTTTGAGACAGATGGCCCGCCATGTCTTTCGTCGCAGACGTCACGCTTTAGTAGTTGTAATCGCGACGTATCGAAGAGGCCAGCCACGCAAAAGATCTTTTATTCTGAGACTAATATCGGGTTCCCGCTTAGGGGTTTGTCACTTGCTAGTGAGCACCGTCGGCGCTGGCTATCCGGCCTCTAGCGAGACGCTTGTCCCCCTTTTCCCCTACAGACTGGGTATGGCCTCTATGTGTAAATTCTCTAATGCACTAGTAACATTGTCCTACAATCAGACAGTATACTCATTGCTAGGTATGAGACGGCTGCCCTGTATGCGAGGTTGCTTTTGGTTCGGCTGGAGATTAACGCCATGGGGGCGAATGTGTAATGGAAGCCAATCTACAAATGACGGGTAATCAGTCAGCGTATTTTCTGGAGCTCGGGAAGTTAATCGCAAGCGTGGGTGATGCAGGATTCGCTTCGAACATGTACCAAATCATCGCGGCCAGCGTTCCCATCGATTGCCTCGACCTGAGCGAATGGACGATCGACGAGAATGAAGGAAGCGTTATCAGCATCCAGCCTCTGGGGCAGGAGACCGCCGATCACAAACCGATGATTGTAACCGTGTCGCAGAACCAGGAGACGCTGCTCGCTCGAATGCTCAGTGTTGACGACTTTCTGCTCGTTCATCTGAAACTACCCAGCAGCGTTGGACAGGCCAGCTCTGGCCCGACAGGTACCTATCACTGCAATCTGGTGTCGCGCAAGTCGAACAGGCGCTGTGTCATTTCCTTGCACCGCGACCATCATCAACGTGATTTTTCACTTCACGAATTATCGTTTTTGAAGAATTTCTCAGAGGCCCTGTTGCCCCTGTTGGACAGACATGCCCAGACAACCCGTACTTTGTGCACTGCGCATGCTGACAACGAAGCCGTTACACAGGGCGGCCAGCAGCTTCAACGCGAGTTCAACGATAAGCTGAGTCAAGCGGAGGTCCGGTTGTCATTGCGTGAAAAAGAAATATGCCTTGGCATATTGGCTGGCGCTACGGTTCCAGAGCTTGCCGACAAACTGCATGTCAAGAACAGCTCCATCGAAACCTACCTCAAGCGCGCCGGAGCGAAGCTTGGTGTGAAGGGGCGACACGGTTTGGTCAAGTGGATGACAGGCGTATCTCAAACAGCCTGAGCCCGCCCTGCGCCGCAGCGCGGTTTTACCTGTCTGATCGTCTCGCCCAGCGGGTGGCCGAAGCCAATCTGCACCAGGTGCTCGGTGATGTTGCCTGTGTCGCACCGCCAGCCAACCGCCCCTCCATCGGCTAAACCGAGTGAGGCTACTGTTGTACAGCGATAGTTTTATAAAATGCCTGTAGCGAAGTCAGCAAACACTAAAATAAAAAACAAGCGCCCCCCTGATGAAGGGCGTTGTGATGCGCACTTACTGTGCACTATCGTACCCGTGGGTACTTATTCACTTGCTATCGAGGAGGATAACTAGTATGGCGTGCCTGTCCGGAGCGTCATGCCGCTTCGCTGCTGTCCAGCACATCCAGTAATACTGCGCGGAATGACACCCAGCGTTATAAGCGTCACGTGTGATCTCTCTCTTATTATTAAGCTTTTTTCATTGCAATTCAGGTGTGAAACATGAACTATATGGTTAGTATTCGGTCATACGCTCAGATGGATTTATTTAAGGCCCCTTCGATCAATATGATCACCTTAATATAAAAAATGGTGCAACACGCCCCCGTATTGCCACCCCCGCGTGCGTACGTGGACAACATGGACAGGGATAGGAGTTGATCGTCATGCCAACGTTACTCGCTGCCTTTAGATCGCCGCCGCAGGCGTTATGGCTTCACTCTGTGGGACGATTGTCATCAGACAACCCTCTAGTTACTCAGAGTGATTCGCATTTCCCTGCGCTGCCTGGCGCACCTCAGACTCAATAAACATCGATAAAAGAAGTTATCACTATTAACGAGTGCATTGCTTATGGTTAGCATTCTCGCTTTTCTTAACACGCATGACTTTTTACTAGTTCATGCTCTTGGGCAACGGTATCGCTCCACGTTCAACCTCTTGTTAAGTCAGTATAAATTTTGTATGACGACCTACATATAATCTGTTTGGTCGCAGGGCTTGAAGAGTACAAAGCACTTACTTATTCATTTGCTGAATCAAGGCTGCGCCTTGGCGTGTCTCTTTATAAACGGAAAAAGGAACCCCGATGAACATGCAACAGCTTTTCCCGCATCTCGGCAAAGTGATCTCCGGTATTGGAAGCCGTCAGTTCGCTCGCTTGCTCCACGAGATGATTACCGCTTCATTGCCCGTGGATGCGACCCATGTCATTCAGGGACTCAGTCGATCTACGAATGAAGTCACCGGCGCTCACGGCATAGGTGCATTTGGCGGAAACCTACGCCAGGTGCTCACTCCCGGGGTCGATAGCAGACGTCTGGAGCCTGTTCTGTTGAGCCCGACAGAGCTGGCAGATACGCGCATCGACAGATCCATCAGGTTCGAGTCGCCCACCTACAGCGCGCAAGAGAAGCCAGGTCATGTGCCCCCCTACGCTTCTCTCCCCCAAGTACACCTCGCTTACCCGGGAAAGGGGGAATATGTGCTGTCGGTTTATCGATCACCCTCTGCCAAGGCATTCACCAGTCAAGAGCGCGCCCGACTCAAAGACCTGTCCTGGGTCGTATTGCCCATCGTGAAGCAACACATTGCGACCGTGACACCTACCCTCGTTTCGACAAACCTCTTGCCTGTCACAAAAAGCCTGAAAAACAAAGATGCCATGGAAGGTCTGCGCCAGCGTTTCCTGGGCCGCCTCGAGGCATCGGCGCTAAGCCTGTCTTCGCGCGAAACCGAAGTGTGCGTCGGCCTGCTGGCTGGTCTCACGGTGCCTCAACTGGCAGAAAGGCTTGATCTGAAAGTCAGCACAGTGGAGAGCTACTTCAAGCGCGCGGCGGTAAAAATGGGCATCGCGGGTCGCAGTGCGCTACTTCGCTGGTTGCATGCAGAGCAGCGCATGCAGCATCCAATCCCAGTAGAGATGTTTCAGGCGGCTGTCTGAGCAGAGTGCGGTTTTATGGTCGTTCCACGTTAAATGATTCTTCCACCGTGCAGCGGTACGGTCTGTAGACCAGTTGACACCCGTCTCGACCGCGACCGCCGCGCCATCCGGCGTATGCCGGACGTCATTGCCGTCCCCTCGACTGATCAATGTCGAGGGTAAACGACAATACTGTGCAGGTTTATGCGTATAGCGCTATTCCTCTAGCGCATAAAAAAACCCGCCGAAGCGGGTCGTTTTTCTATCAATACCATTCCGACATCCTGTCAGTAGCCGTCCCGGCAATGGTGATCATCCTTGACCTCCGAAGCGCCTCCTGCGCAACGGTTGATGGATATAGATTGCTACTTCGCGAGCACGTCGTACAGGGCTGATCCACTCCAGCGCGTGTAAGCCTTTCGCTATAGGTTCAACTATGGCGCAGCGAGATCACCCCTGTTCAAACTCGATCAACACCTTGCCGATGTGCTGTGCTGCGGCGAAATACGCGTAGGCTTCGGGGGCCTCGGCGAATTTGAATGTCCTGGCGACTACCGTTTCAATTCCATTCGCTTCGATGGCTCGTATAAGGTCGACAAACATCTCGCGGCTGCCGTTGGCAATGCCTCTGATTGTGACGTTTTTGAGGATCAGCGACAGGTAGTCGGGAATCGGCGAGTGCTGACCTGGCGTCACGCCTATTACTGCAATACGTCCGTTGACGGCAGCCGCCGCGATCGATTGCCCCAGGGTGTCCTGGCCTCCTGTCTCGATAATAATGTCGGCACCTGCGTTATCACTGAGCGCCATGACTTGCGCTGCCCAGTCCGGGTGCGTGCGGTAATTGATCGTGATGTCGGCGCCAAGCTGACGCGCGATTTCAAGCTTCTCGTCACTCGATGAGGTGATCGCCACGCGTGCGCCGTGAAGCCTGGCCAGTTTCAACGCGGCCAGCGCCACTCCGCCGGTCCCCAGGCACAGAACGAGTTCACCCGGTTTGACCTTGCACACCTCCATCAGCGCGTTCCAGGCGGTCAGGCCTGCAGATGCCAGTGCGGCAACGTCCTTGTCAGCCAACGCGTCCGGTACGTGAATCAATGCAGCGGCGGGCAATACGACTTTTTCAGCCAGCCAGCCGTCATGGGTGACACCGACATCGTGGGCGAACACACTGCTGCGAAATTCGCCTTGCAGCCAGCTGGGAAAGTGACCGCAGATGACCCGGTCGCCCGGTTTGACCTGGCTGACGCCCTCGCCTACCGCGATGACTTCACCCACGCCTTCGGACATGGGAATGCGCTCTGGTAATTGTCTGGGACCGTACGTGCCACGCAGGATTTGCACATCCCGGCTGATGAGGCTCACCAGGCGCGGCGCCACTATGGCCTGCCCCGGCCCGGCGATCGGCTCGGGCCGAGTGGTCGCGGTCAAAGCGTCCAGGCCTTGTTGAGATCCGATCTGAAAAGCTTTCATGAACATAATCCTTGTGCAGTCAGCGCGAAGAGGTGTCTGTATCGCGCCTTGAAAAATATCGTGTGGCCCTTTTCAGAGCCGCGTGTTTTTCAATGTGTCGCCTACACGATACCTGCTCAACGCTGAGCATCAAGTCCGACACTCACATCCCGGCCGCCCTTTTCAACCGCCTGGCGTGGCGTAACGGCACGGCGCAGCGTTGCGCCACGCTCGTGCTTACGCCATGTGCACCAGGTTACTGCGGTAGCTGGCAGCCCTTTTTCTTCAAAGACTCCAGGACCCAGGAGCGATCGTTTTCTCCGCTGGCGATCTGTTCCAGTTGCTTTTGTTCGGCATGGTGTTTGGCTGAGGCGCGATCATAGACGTCGGCGACTTGGTCGTAGGGTACGCACAGCAAGCCATCCTCATCGCCTATGACCAGATCACCCGGTTCGATCACCATCCCGTCGATTGCAATGGCCACGTTGATCTCACCCGGTCCGTCCTTGTAGGGGCCACGGTGGGAAATGCCCGCCGCGAACATCGGGAATGTCCCGGCAGCAATGCTCCCTGCGTCCCGAATCGCGCCGTTGATGACGATGCCTGCCACGCCACGCTTCACCGCATAAGCCACCATCATCTCGCCGATGAGCGCGTTGCTCAGATCTCCCCCCGCATCCACCACGATCACATCGCCAGGCTCGGCGATATCAATGGCGTAATGGAGCATGAGGTTGTCACCGGGCCGCGCTTTCACAGTCAATGCCGGCCCCGCCAGCACACCTTCACGGTGCATCGGACGCAGGCGAGCGCCGCCTGCGGTCATTCGATTCATCGAATCGCTGACATTCGCGACGGGTACGTCGCGATAACGTGACACCCACTCGGCGCTGACTTTGCGGGCTGCTTCGAGGACTCGGAATCCTATCGTCATGGGGCATATCTCTCTTGAAATTATGGGGTGCCGCCGAAAAGCTGCGTAATGCTAATTTCAGAATCACATTTCATTTAGAATCAATCAAGCAGTAAAAAAGAATTCATAACCCTTTTTAGATCGATAAAAATCAATATAGTGAAATGGCATTTCATTATGGTAGGGTTTAGGCATCGGGCTGAAGTTGCTGCCCGGTCGCACACCAAACGCGAACGCGAACGCAAACAAGAACAAGGTACGCATCCATGACCCGCAAGATTCTGCTGACAGGCCCCGCCCTGGCACACGACGCGATGAGCTATGCGAATGATCTGGGCATTCAGATTTTCCCCTCCACCCCCTACCTGCCGGCTGAAGAGCTCACCTCGCTCATTCGCGACGTACAGCCCGACGCGATCATCGTCAGGCAAGGCAAGCTCACGCGAGAAATGATCGAAGCATCCCCCAGGCTCAAGGCGGTCGCCAAGCATGGGGTCGGCTACGACACCATCGATATTCAGGCGGCGGCAGAGAAAGGAGTCCCTGTCATGATCGCTCTCGGGGCGAATGCGCAATCCGTGGCCGAACATGCCTTTGCACTCATGTTCAGCGTGGCTCGACAAATTGCCTGGCTGGATGCCCGTACACGTCAGGGGCATTGGGACAAGGCCACCGCCAACGGCATCGAGCTGTTCGGCAAGACATTGGGGCTGGTTGGCTTGGGGGCGATCGGCAGCGTCCTGATGGATCTGGTTGCGCCTTTGCAGATGAAGGTCAAGGTCTTCGACCCTTACCTCAAAACGCTACCCGAACGTTCACACGTCGAGCGCGAAACCGACTTTGACCGCCTGATCGAATCCAGCGATATCATCAGCCTGCATTGCCCGCTGACCGACGAAAATCGCAACTTGATCAGTACCGCGCAACTGAACCGCATGCGCTCCAATTGCATCTTGATCAATACTGCTCGCGGCGAACTGGTCGATACTCAGGCGCTTATCCAGGCGCTGCAAACCAACAGGATCGCAGGCGCGGGGCTGGACACGTTCAATCCGGAGCCGCCTGCTGCCGACAGTCCGCTGTGGCAACTGCCGAATCTTGTTGCCACCCCGCATACGGGTGCCAATACCACCGAATCCCGTGATCGCGTGGGGCTGCTGGCTGTTCAACAGATCGTCAAAGTATGGGACGGCGACGCGCTTGATCCTCGCTGTATCGTGAATCGCCAATTGCTCGATAGCTGATCCAGCTTGCGCCCTGCTGCCGAGCTGGCGGGGCAAACATCTACCGTTTCTCCACAAAAATAAACACAGGAGAGCACCATGGCCCGCACCCAACCGACGCAACCGGTCACCGAACTCGAGCGCACCACCATGCGCCGAGTCGCATGGCGACTGCTTCCCTTCCTTATCCTCTGTTACCTGATAGCGATCATCGACCGGGGCAATATCGGCATGGCATCGCTGCAGATGAATCATGACCTTGGCCTTAGCCCGGCGATCTTCGGTTTCGCGAGCAGCCTGTTCTTTGTCTCGTACTTTTTGGTCGAGGTGCCGAGCAACCTGGCCCTGCAGAAATTCGGCGCGCGCATCTGGATTGCACGCATCATGATCACCTGGGGGCTGATTTCCGCAGGTACGGCTTTTGTGCAGGGCGCTAACTCGCTGTACGTCATGCGCTTTCTGCTGGGTGCTGCCGAAGCAGGTTTCTTCCCGGGCGTGCTGCTGTACATGACTTACTGGTTGCCGTCGGCCTATCGCGCACGCATGGTGGCGATCTTCATGGTCGCTATTCCAGGTGCAAACTTTCTGGGCTCCCCCCTTTCGGGTTACCTGCTGACACTGGACGGCTGGATGGGCATGAGGGGCTGGCATTGGCTGTTCATTCTTGAGGGTATCCCCGCCGTACTGCTGGGAATCGCCTGCCTTTTCATTTTGACGGATCGTCCCGCTCAGGCTCGTTGGCTGGATGACGAGCAGCGCACCTGGCTGGTCAACAAGCTGGACGAGGAGCGCAAGCTCAAGACCAACATCGGCTATATATCGCTGTGGAAGCTGCTCAAGCACAAGGACATATGGGTCATGGCGCTTATCTATTCAGGCGCTTCTGCAGCAGGCAGCACCATGAGCGTGTGGGCACCGCAGCTGTTGAAAAGCTTTGGCCTGAGCAATCTGGAGATCGGCTTCGTCAATGCCATCCCCTACGGTATTGCGTCGGTTGCGATGATCATCTGGGGGCGCAGTTCGGACCGCAGCAATGAACGTCGCTGGCACACCTCCGCCACCCTGTTTTTGATCACGGCGGGGCTGTTGCTGGCGCTGGTCACGTCCTCTCTACCCGCCACTGTCGTGATGCTGACCATGGTGCTGATCGGCGCCTACTCGATGAAAGGTCCGTTCTGGGCACTGGTGTCCAACTGGCTTTCGAGCAGCACGGCCGCCGCCGGACTGGCGGCTATCGGCGCCCTGGCGAATCTGATCGGTGGCGGGATCATGGTCAACGCTTATGGCGCTATCCATCAGGCCACGGGGAGTTATGCGATCGCTCTGCTGCCTCTGGCCGCGCTGTGCACGGCTGGTGCAATCGCCGTGGTTGTGATGGGCAGAAGCCGCAAGCGTGAGGCGCATGAGGACGCCAAATCTGTAGAGGTCAACTGAGAAACTGGCGATAACGGTTTGAAACGCTGCCTTGTGCAGCGCTTCAAGTCGGCTGTTTATGGAAACTCCGCGCTGCCTCCGGACTCAGACCGCTTCGTCAACTGCCGGCGCACGGTGTGCCACCTTCTCCTCGCCAAAGCTCTTCCCCCCAAGGCTGCGCGTCAGGTCGTCAGCCACCTCGATGAAGATGGAGCGGATCGCTTTTGCGTAGTCGGCGGTCAGCCGCATCGACGGGCCTGAAAGCACCAACGCTCCGATGTTTTCATGCAGCGGACCAAAAATGGGCAACGCCATTGAGGCCGCATGTGGATCCGTCGCACCGCTCGAGTAAAAAGGCTCCAGCCCATCCTTTGCACGTGCATACGGTGTACGCAATGCTTCGGCACTCGCCGCACCGTCCATGGGGCGCATGTCTCCAGGCTGCATGTGCAATCGCAGACGGTGAGGAGAGTTGACCCGGTACTGACACAACCGATAGGCACCGTGTTTCACATAAAAAGAGGCGGTCTCGCCGGTTTCTCCGCTCAGCTTGTGCAACCTTGGCAACACATGCCGCTCAAGATCCAGGGCATCCTGATAGACCGCATTGAGGCGCATGACTTCGCTCGCGAGCATGTAGCGACCGTCTGCAAGGCGATTGACGAAACCATAGGTTTCCAGGGAAACCATCAAACGCATGATCGTGCTTTTGATCAGTCCGGTGCGCTCTACCAGTTCCACAAGGCTCAAGGCCGAGTCTCCGATCTGAAACGAAGAAAGAACGGTGAGCACCCTATCCGCTGATGCGACTCCATTCACGGCGGGACGTGGACGCGTTTTGACCATCATTAACTCCTGTGCGGCAGATTGCAGCATGAACCTCGAACTCGCACATTATCCGTTAGCTGAAAACGGATAGCCATGAAACCCTTGGTATCAGCCACGCTGCCCAGGTCAAAAAAACGCCGCCGGCGCAACGTCAGGTCTACAGTTTCATGTCCAGCCATGGACAGAAGCACCTGGCATGCGGCATCGATGTCGGCGGCTACCGATATTCGCTACGTTCAAGCATGGCTCGACAAGCGCCGCCCATTACAAGAAACTTGGCATCACGGTTGTGCTTGTGTCGAAGTTCTGCCTCGGCACGAAGATCTTTGGCACCTCGGCCCGGCAACACGCTGCAGCATGACGAGGTCGACCTCATTACTGCCCGTGCCCTTGACGCAGTTATCCACCTCATCAATACGGCCAACGGAGCACGTTAATGTTTCATGTCATGTTCAGCATGCCCTGCCTGTACGTCATCGCCCGGTTCCTGTGGCCGATGCCTTGGGCGCTATCGGCGAAAATCGCCGTTGCCGTAGTGCTTGTCCTTGCCTCGCAATACCATTTGTATTGCCGGTTTTCTTCCGGCAGCGTGTTCTCGCCGGAGTTTCCTCGCTACGTCGTGATGCTGTTCAACTGGGCGTTCGGCGCAATCCTGTTGCTTGCGGTACTGCAAATCATCGTCGACATCGGCACATTGCTGACGATGTTGGTGCGCCGGCAGACGCTGAGCATTCCGGCCAATCTGCGTTACTTCATCGGTGTGGCAGCTCTACTGCTGGCAGCAGTCGGCGTCCAGCAGGCTGTGCGCGTGCCGCCGGTGAAAGACATCCAGATCGCGATTAAAAACCTGCCTCCGCAATTCGAGGGCTACCAAGTATTGCAACTGACCGACATGCACATCAGTCGCCTGTTCGATGCGCCTTGGACCCAGGCGGTGGTACAGCAGTCAAATGCGCTGGGGGTGAATCTGATCGTCATCACCGGCGATCTGATTGATGGATCGCTAAGCAACCGGAAACAGGATATCGAGGCCCTGCGCGATTTGCGTGCACCGGACGGCGTGTACGTCATCCCCGGCAACCACGAGTACTTTTTCGACAATCAGGCGTGGATGCAGCACTTCGTGTCTCTGGGAATGATCCCTCTCGCCAACAGCCACACGATGATCGAGCACGACGGTGCACGCATTGCTCTGGCCGGCGTCACCGACGTCACTGCGCCGAAAACCGGCTTCCCTGCGCCAGACCTGCAAAAAGCCATAGCAGGCATCGCGAAAGACACGCCGATCATCCTGCTCGACCACCAACCCAGAAACGCGAAGGAAACAGCTACCCACGGCGTAGCGCTGCAACTCTCCGGGCATACCCATGGCGGCATGATCTTCGGTCTTCACTGGTTGCTGGCCCTGGCCAACGGCGGATTTGTGTCAGGGCTTTATGATGTGGGCGGAATGCAACTGTACGTCAACAACGGCACCGCCCTCTGGCCCGGGTTTGCCATTCGCCTCGGCAAACCTTCGGAATTGACCCGGATTACGCTCCGGCGGGCGCATTAGCGCCCCATCAGTGGGGCGCTAGCTCTTATGTACTGAAGATTCGCCCCATCCGTTCACGCGCAGGTCCTGTGAGGCGCTTTATACCGAACAATCGAGCAACCTCCAGGGCCTTGTCTTCGGCATCGACACCCGTCGCCGCAATGCGCAATTCTTCAGCAGCAACCTCTTCTATGGCTCGTGTATCCTCGCTTGAGGCCGGAATCCGGTACGTCGTCCACCCGGCCACATCGCCTTCCGAGTGCCAGACGAATACCTCTTCAAACCCTGCTTGTTGAACATAATGGTGCTGCTCCGCCAATTCCAGCACTCTGTCTCTGATAAGCCGTCCTGATCGTTGGAAGCCATGTGCACGCGCAATACGCTGGATTAAAGCTGAGTCGCGAATCGGCGCTTCCTGGCGCAGCACTTCCTCAATGAGCTGACGAAGTACCGGAGTGTAACCAGGCAGGTGAAACTGGTCAGCCTGGATCAGTGGTGCGAGAGAAGAAAGGTCGGCTATGCGATAGATACCCTTCTGCCCCGCGGCGGCAGGTGTAAGGTCATGAGACAGCGCGATGCGGCTCTCACCCATCTCTGCTGGCAACTCACTGATGGAAGCAACCCGCTCATCAGGCGACTCTCCACTGATGCGGGGTACGGTGGAGAAGTCTATGACGATGGGCTCGGCCGTTGGCTGTTCGGTTATCTGTTGACCTGCTGTCTCCTCCCTGGATTGCACCAAAAGATCATTCAACGCTGCGTTCAGTCTCTGCAATGCACCTTCCTTGTCTACCCACCACTCAGTGGACCATAGCCGCACCAGGTTCCAGCCGAGGCCACTGAGAATTGCTCCGCGGACCTTGTCCCGATCCCGAGCGGTGGCGGCGCTGTGATAGGTAGCGCCATCGCATTCGACGCCGGCCAGATAGTCACCCGGGCGGTCAGGGTGAACGATTCCCAAGTCAATGCGGAAACGCGAAACACCAATCTGCGGCACCACTTGCCAACCGAGGCGCCGTAGCCCTTGAGCGACTGCCTCCTCGAACGGCGAGTCATAACCACCGACCGAGCCCTGTACCGCCTCGGCCAAAGCTTTTGGTCCGCGTTGGGCGAACTCTATGAAATGCTTCAGATCCCGGACTGCACGGGCATTGGTGCGGTTCAGGTCGATCATTGACGGATCAAAGGATGAGAACACCAACATTTCCCGGCGAGACCGTGTGATCGCGACGTTAAGCCTGCGCCAGCCGCCGTCTTTGTTGAGGGGGCCGAAGTTCATCGACATGACCTGCGAACCCGGCTCGGTTGGACCGTAGCCTATCCCGAGCATGATCAGATCGCGCTCATCACCCTGGACTGTTTCCAGACTCTTGACGACAACCGGCTCGGTCTGTGTGTCCTGAAAAAACGGCTCGATCTGCGGATACTGCTTGCGGGCGCTGTCCAACAGATCATTAATCAGTTTTTGCTGATCAGAGTTGAGCGTGATAATACCGATCGAGTGGCCAGCAGCCACGAACGCTGGATCGGTAAGGCGCTTGACTGTCTCGCTGACGATAGCTTCGGCTTCAGCCTGGTTGTAACGCCCTTTGCCCTTTGCATAAACACCGTCAACCCGGCGCCACTCCACAGCACTTGCACGGGTCTCTGCTGCCGGGAAGGTGATGAGATTACTGTCGTAGTAACGGTGATTGGAGAACGCAATCAGGCTTTCATGTCGACTCCGGTAGTGCCAGCTCAGACTGTGACTTGGCACCCCTGCTCCCAGGCATTCGTCCAGAATGCTTTCCATGTCTTCAGCGGTATCGTCGTCGCTGGCATTCGGGCCACGGTTGAAAAAGTTCGTCGGCGGCATTTGACGCGGGTCACCTGCGATAACGACTTGTCTGCCTCGAGCTATCGAACCGATTGCGTCCCATGGAGCAATCTGCGAAGCCTCGTCGAAGATGACCAGATCGAAGGGCGGTTGATCGGCGGGCAGGAATTGCGCAATCGACAGCGGACTCATCAGCATGCAGGGGGCCAGGCGATTGAGTGCGTCGCCCATTTCAACAGCCAGTTGCCTGACAGGTTTATGCCGGCGGGACTTCTGCAATTCATGTTTGAGAATGGCAAAGCCGCTGCTCTTGGGGATGTCATTTTTGGAGGGGATCAAGCCACACAGTTTAGCCCGGATGTAACGCACTGTCAGTTTGGCCATTTCGTCGTCCAGACGCACGAAAGCCGCGATATCACTCATGTGCTCGGCAGCCACGAAATTCCTCAACAGCGGTTCGCCGTCTATACCTTGCGTGGCGAACCAATGGGCATAGGCCGTGATGAAGGTTTCCTCGCTTGCTGCAGGTGACAGCCCCCCTGCTTCGAGCGCACGGGCCAGACTTGCCAAACCAGCCTCACCCGCCTGTTCGCGAACCCGGCACCAATCGCACCATGCCTTGAGTTGCTCCTCCTGTTGCTGGATCGACAGCGAAGTAGCCCGCAAGGCAGTAGCGCTCAGTTGTTTATCTGTACCGGCTACAGACAATTCGGCAAACAGTCGAGCGGCGTCTTCATAGCGTGACAAAGCCTGTTGCAAGGCTGATAACGCTACGCCGATTTGCCCGCCCGGCGCCAACATTTCATTTGCCTCAACGACCAGCCGCGCGACGGCGCCGCGCAATGAAACGAGGTGGTCCGGTGATTCGGCCAAGCCGCTCATCAGTCCGCGCAGGTTTTCAGCCATTGAGGCTGCACGAAATATCTGTGACACGTCACTGCTCAGGCCCTGCCAGCCCGGGATCGACTGCAGGCCAACGGCTAATGTATCCAGTTCGTTCAGTTGCGCGAGCAGGCGCTCGAAAATCGCCAGGTCGCCAAGCGTGTCCGGCAGGCCTGCTGCGCCACCTGAAGAGGCCAGTTTCTTCGCGACCTTTTTCTTGGCGAAAGTCGCCAGGAACCAGAACTTTCCTTCGGCATCTCGCCATTCGCTGCGCATCGCCTCAACGGGAACGCGACGGCAGGCTTCGTCTGCATAATCCAGCGACAGACCTTCCTCAAGCTCTCGATAGCTTTCGATTAACTGGCACGCGCGCCGGGCTGCTTCGATACGCGCGACAGCATCGGGTACAAAAGCGAATGAGAGGTTCAGTCCATAGGACTCCACGACCAGAGTCGCCAATTCGTTAAGGTGCTGAACCTGCGCCGGTTCAGATACAGGCAAGTCAAGGTGCGTCAGGCCAAGAAGTCTTTCACTCGTGGCACTCAGCGCGTCAAGGGCCTGGGGCAGCTCACGTGAGGCATTTGCAATTTGTGCCTGCCAGGCGTTCGACCACTGGGTCTGCGCCAGAGCGCCGAACTTGCCTGACAGATTACGTGCGGCATCACCGTTCAAGCCTAAGCGACGCGCAAGATCGAGCAACTGGCTGTACTCGGCGGCATCATGTTGCGTGTCTGATGGCCAGGTCAGCCTGGGTGTTTGAGGGCCATGATCACGAACCACACGACCGATCGCCTGATGCAAGGAGAGCCCGTTGCTCCAGCGTCGGTGCAGTACCTCGACCAGTTCGTTGAGTCGCGAGCGCAGCGTCTGCAAACGAGTGGCTTCACGTTCCCACGCCTCCGGGCTCAACGCATCGCTGACATCCCAGGCGCGGTCCAGTTGTTTGAGTACTTCAACTTTAGAGGCCTTGCTTGAATGCAGTTCCAGGCAAAACTCGCCAAGCCCCTTCTCTGCCAGGCGACGGTAAACGACGTCCAGGGCTGCGCGCTTCTCTGCCACGAACAGCACGCGACGTCCCAGAGCAAGGTTGTGAGCAATCATGTTGGCAATGGTTTGCGACTTGCCGGTTCCCGGTGGCCCGTCCATGACAAAGCTGTGAGTACCTGCAGATGCCACCACGGCAGATAACTGCGAGGAGTCGGCGGGCAACGGGGTAAAAAGCTCAGCGGGTGTTATCGACGAGTCCAAACGTTCAGGTCGGGGAAACTCGTCTGAACCGGAGAACCCTTCACGGGCGCCACCGGGTTCCAGTAAATGTTTGACCAAAGGGCTTTGCAATAGCTGCGCGGCGTTGGCATTCAGGTCTTTCCACATGAGGTATTTGGCAAATGAGAATGTACCCAACACAAGTTCGGTGCTCACCTCGAAACCCGGTACGTCACGCACTGCTCGCCGCACTACGTTCCAGATACCCGTCACATCAATGCCACTTTCATCACTGGGTAGTTCGCCGTCCAGTCCGGGAATCACCAACTCGAAATCATGGCGCAGCAATTCAAGCAGCGTCAGATTGAAACGCGGTTCTTCATCAAGAAGGCTTAGCGTCACCCCGGACAAAGCACTTTTACGTTCAAGTTTTACTGGCAGCAAAATCAGGGGCGCGGAGTAGGTTTTCGGGTCGTCGGCAGTTTTCTTCCACTTGAGAAAGCCGATGGCCAGAAACAGTGTATTTGCACCGCCCTCTTCCAGATCGCTACGCGCCTTTCGGAACAAATCGATCAGGGTTGCTTCAAGTTTCACCTTCTCCAGACTGGCGAGCACTTCACCTCGAGCCAGCGCCTGACGAGCAACTTCGTCGACCAGGTTCTCATTATTCTGCTGCTCGTACAGGGCCACATCCCGGCCACTGCTTTTCAAGTCAGGTACTGACAGGATGCGAATGCGCTGGCCACTGGAAAGCAGATCTTCAAGCACGGCCGGATCCGGGCATATCAGGCGCACGCCCTTTGCGCTGTCCGGAAGGTGCAGGAGACGATTGCGAGTCGTCAGATCCAGAAGTTTGCGTTGCCACAACGTCAGTTTTCCGGCTGGACCTTCGCTATCCGTATTTAATTCGACATCGAACCCCGGGAGTGCCGGAGCCTCCTCCAGCCCTTCAATAGTGGGTGGAGCATCGGCTGTCTCATCCGATCCCTCGGTTACTGAGACGAGCGCCATCGGACGAATCTTCTGCATTCGGGCGCGGTGCAAATCGATGGCCATGATGAACTGCTCATCATCTAGCTGACGCTCGGCGACTGTAATCGCCTGGGAGAAGCCCGGCGCAGGTGTCTGTGTGGCAAGCGTGGTTTCGAATACCACCATTTCCTTCAGATCCAGACGTTTGCGTACTGCCGACGCCTCATCGGTCAACAATTGAGAAAACTCTTGAGGCTGCAACCATACGCCTGCAAATGCGTGTCCCTTAGTCATGATAAGCAGGGCATTCAAGCCCGCCTGCTCCAAAGCTGCAGCAAACAGCAATGCAGTATCCAGGCAGGTCGCCACGCCGTTTTCCAGAACCACACTCGGAGGCCGGACCTTCTGCCCCTGTTGCTCAAAACTGGCCGGGGGCAATGCATAGCTCAACTGAAAGCTGCACACTCCGGACCAAATAGCAGAGGCAAGCTCCCAGGTTCGCGTGCGCGACTTGCTTTCATAGCCGTCGATGCCATCTTTCTTGCCTGCGCGCCGCAAAACCTGTGAGGCCGCTTTGAGTACCCGATCTACTGCGGGATCATTGGGCATGCAAAAAGCCGCAAGCAACTCCGGCATGGCGCTCAAGCCGCCCCACTCTGTGCGCGCCAGCAGTTCTGTCGGGAAGCGTTGCTCGACGAGTACGTCATCGCCCTGGGACAGGCGCATCACCACCTCAGCGCTGAGGCTTTCAGTCAGCCCGGACAAATAACCTGCGTTAAGCTTGATATCACGCTCGGAAATGTTGAGGCGATCACCTGCATGAATGCGGTCTATACGCCAAGTGCGGCTCTCTACGAAATCCGGGTCGGTGCTTAAAGTCAGGGTCAGGTTTTCAAAATCGCTTTCTTCCTGGTTCCAGATACTCAATTCACGTACGAGCGGTACGGCGTTCTGGTGGGAGGCGAAACCGATCTTCCGGGCGATCAGTGCCTCAATCTTGATGTTCATTCACGGGCTCCTGCAGATGCGAGCGCTTGCCTCAGAGAGGCAGCCAAATGGGCATATAGTCCATGAGTCATCGACAATAAGGAATGCTTATATCTGAATCAGGCACCTTACCCCGCCGATGGATTCCACTCGGCCGCCTTGGAGACCTGATCTGGGCGCGGTGCTTCGGTGGCAGCGCAACACGTTGTACCGGTCAAACGCTGTGGTAAACGCAAAACCCTGTTGGCTGAATTGCTACGTATCGAAGTCATCCACGAACTACCCGAGCACGAACTGACCTGCGGTTGCCGCAAGCATTTCATTGGCAAGCAGTTGGACATCGTGCGGATGCAAATCCGTGTGATCAAAAACATCCGCAAAGCCTAAGGGGGCCGGGGTTGCGATGGGTATCTGGTTTACGGCCGGGGCCCTATGGAATTTCTATACATAAAATGGCGGTACTGATTTTTATCCATTCACACCTGAGGTGCAGCAGCCGACAGCTAATGCCGACTATTAGCCACTGTCCATCGTGCGATCATTGTGGGCGAAAGCGAAGAAGCAGAACACCGAAGCCTGCAAAGAGCACCCCGGTAAAATGATCGAACGCTCGGCGCATAGCAGGGCGAGTTAAATATCGGCGGAGTTGAGTTCCGCCTAGCGCATACGCCATGTACCAGAACATCTCGCACGCAGCAAAAGTCAGAACCAGAATAATGAGCTGGGTCATTTGCGGCTGGCTGGGAGCAATGAACTGAGGCAGGAATGCAGCTGCGAAGAGCAGGAGTTTAGGGTTTCCAAATCCTACAATGAGTCCGTTGATGAACACGCGCCAGCTCGACACCGCTGGGCCAGACACAGGTGCGTCTTGTGGTGATTGCGCTGAACCGCGCCATGCCTTGTAGCCCAGCCAGAAAAGGTAAGCTACGCCGAGATAACGTAGCGCTTCAAATGCCCTTGGGGATGCGGCAAGCAGCGCGCCAAGGCCGGCAGCCGAAATACTGAGTACCGCAACAACAGCAACCAGGCAGCCGATCATCGCGGGAATACTTCTTGCGAAACCTAACGAAACGGCTCTGGAAAGCACATGCAACATATTAGGCCCCGGCGTCCCTGACAGCAGGAAAACAGTAACCGCAAATACCCACCACGTGTGCCAGTTCATAGCGTCTCTCTTACGTGCCACGAAGTGTTCAAAGAGTGTTTTCTAATAGCTCCTCTGTCTCGGCCAGATTGTTGATTCTGGCCAAGGCTGCCATTCATCCTACCTGATAGCTCAGTTGGAGGTCGCGGAAAAATTTCGTCCTCCTGTCGCGACCTCCGATTCAAACGCCTCGCCTGAGTCGACTCGACTGCTCACGCACTTAGCTGGAGCGCTGGTTCACAAATCGGCTGACGGCCCGCACTACAGTGTTTGCGCCGTGCTGGATTTCCTGAATCACACGGTCTGCGTCGTTGGCCAATACCAGCGCCTCGGACGCCTGTTCGGTACTGCGCACAATCACGCCCACTGCATCTGAGGCCAGGCTTTGGTTGGTCTTCACGACGCTTACAATTTCTTCCGCCGCTTTTGTTGTGCGAGAGGCCAACTGGCGCACCTCATCGGCCACCACTGCGAAGCCCCTGCCCTGTTCGCCGGCCCTGGCGGCCTCAATCGCTGCGTTCAACGCGAGCAGGTTGGTTTGTTCGGCGATGCCGCTGATGGTTTTGATGATTGTTCCAATCACCTGACTTTGTGAGTCCAGTGCTTCGATGCCTCGTGTGGCTTCTTCCATTGAAATAGTCAGTTGGCCGAGCATCTGCAGCGTGTCCTTGATGACTTTGCGGCCTTGCTGTGCGCTGCTGTCAGTATCGATAGAAGTTTGATACGCCATTTCAGATGCTTCAGCGACGGCTTTCTCGCGCTCAACCTGTTCAGTGATAACCGTTGCGAACTTGGCAATTTTATAGAGTTTGCCGTTGGCGTCGGTAATAGGGTTGTAAGACGCTTCCAGCCATACATCACGACCGCCTTTGTCAATTCGGCGGAAACGATCGACGATAAACTCCCCCCGACGCAGTCTTTCCCAGAATCGGGTATATGCGTCAGAGGCAGACTCTTCAGGCACGCAAAACATCTTGTGATGTTTGCCCTTTATCTGATTCAACTCGTACCCCATCGCCCTCAGAAAGTTGTCATTGGCGCCGATGACAATGCCATCGAGGGTGAAATCGATAACGGCGGTGGAGCGTTGCAGTGCATTGACCAGCGCCTCGTTCTCGCGAGAGGCTTCAATCGTTCGCGTCAGAACACTCGAGTACAGGGTGATCTGTTCGACGCCGCCGGTTTCATTTTTATAGGGTACGACCACGGTTCTCAGCCACACCCTGGACCCGGTCTTGCTGACCAGGCGCAACGTACCGCTGAAGTGCTTGCCGTCTCGAATCGCGGTCAATGCGCGCTTCTGGTGAACGTCACCGTTCAGTTCCGGCGGGCTCAGATCAGACAGGTTACGTCCGACGAGTTCTGCTTGTGCGTAGCTCATCTCCGTCTCGAACAACGCGTTGACGGTCTGTATTTTGCCCGTGCCATCCAGCACGACGGCAACTGTCTCCAGATTGAGGATTTGCCCTGCTTGCTCAAGCATGGCGAGGCGGCGCTCCAATGCCTTATTGGTGTTTTTCAAATGCGAATTGAACATTGCGGCTATCCGGGACAGTTTGGGTTTCCAATCTGCATCGGTCATGGAATCGCAATCTTGAGCAGGGCTAGCAAACTTAATACATAAAAGACGCGCCTATTGTCTAATTGTGGATATAGGATCCAAATATTAAACATCGTGTCAATGTTAACTTCCGATTTCCGGCTGGCGCCCATTCAGTCTGTCGATAAGTTCTTCCCTTCTTTTTCGGTCCGCACTCTCCTTGCCCAGCAACTCGGGTAACAGTTCGTTCGCCTGCTGCGGACTCAGGATAAATACGCCGTCATCATCCCCGACTGCAATGTCCCCTGGCCTCACCTCCACGCCGCCTATATGGATCAGTCCATTGAGCTCGCCGCTTTCCCCGAGACTGCGCGTTGTCATTGCGCTGACTCCCCGGCTGAACACGGGAAGACGATGTTCGCGCAAGGCGGCAACGTCGGTGACTGCGCCCGAGACGATGACGCCGGCAAGCCCCTTGATGAGCCCGGCCAGGGTGCGCAGTTCGCCCCAGCAGGCGCAATGCTCGTCGCCGACACATTCGATCACCAGTACATCGCCTGGCAGGCTGTTCAGCAGTGCATCGCGCAAAATGCTGCCGTCGGGCAGTTGCAGTTTGACCGTGACAACGTTGCCAACCAGTCTGGCACCCTCGAACAGCGGTCTGATCCCGCGCAGATAAACCGCGTCGTTCAGGTGGCCGATGGTTGACGCGGCAATGTCACGGTATTGCTCTATGACGGCGTCGCTGAGTTGTTGCTGGCGGTGTGCAATCTGCTTGTTCATCGACATTTTTTGGGCCTCAGTAACGGACAGGTCGAGCAATACTCGACGGGGTTGCTGGCGTCGTAATAGAAGCAGCAGGTGCGCCGAAAACGGATGCTTTTGCCTTCGGCTTCCAGCACAACCGGCGGACGGCGGAAGTGTTTGAGCGGGTTGTAGGTCAGGCCGAACAGCGTGGGATCGGCCTGGTGCAGCAGCCAGTCGAAATCGGCTTCACAGCGCTGCCGGATCGCCGGGTCTTCAACCTTGTCCATGCGCTTGTCGTACAGCGAATACACGCGTACTGCGGTGTTTTCCCACAGAATGCGTCGGGAAATGCCTGTGACACGGTTGAAAGTTTCCCACAGCGGCTGAAGCAGGTCGCGGAACAAAGTGGTGGCGATCTGATCACGCCATGCTTCGCGAGCGCCCGGCTCATAACCCACTGGCGTTGTATCGAGCAAAGGCATTGACGAGGTCCAAAGGCCGTCATCATGCGCGTATTCGATCACGCTGTTGTCCAGCGACAGGGTCAGGCCCTTGTCGTAGACCGACATCGCGTACAGGCAGGCACCGGTACTCAAGAAAGAAATGCGCTTGGCCAGCAGTGATGCGGTGATTGCCTGTGTCGGAGAACCGATCACCGGCCCCAACACGCCAAGCAATTGCTCGCAGACTGCGTCGTCCAGCAGCGCGCGGGCCGATAGCGAGCGCGGATCGTGCTCACCTGCCGGCCTGAGCCGCAGCGCCTCGGACAGCAACGCCCATTCAGATTCGCTGAACGCCTGCGCCAGACTCATTGCGGCAGTTCCCTGCCAAAGGGGATGCACAGCGGCGTACCAAAGAATGGATCGGCGATGATCCGGCAGTTGAGGCCGAAGACCTGCTTGACCAGCGCCTCGCTGAGGATATCGGCCGGACGCCCTTGCGCAAAGGCGCTGCGTTCGTGGACGGCAACCATGTGATCGGCGTAACGGCAGGCCAGATTCAGGTCATGCAGGACCATCACGATGGTCTTGCCCTCTTGCCGATTCAGGTCGCGCAACAGATCCAGCACTTCGATCTGATGAGCCAGATCGAGAAAGGTCGTCGGTTCGTCCAGCAATACAATGTCGGTATCCTGCGCCAGGGTCATGGCGATCCATGCGCGCTGACGCTGGCCGCCTGACAGGGCATCGACGGGTCTGTCGGCCAGGCCCTGCATGCCGGTTTGCGCCAGAGCCCGTGCGACCATGGCTTCATCCTCGGCGGACCATTGCTGCATCCAGTTCTGATACGGATAACGCCCCAGCGCCACCAGTTGCCGCACGCTTATGCCTTCCGGTGCGCTGGGCATTTGCGGCAGAATCGCCAGTTCACGCGCGACGGTCGCAGTGGACTTCTGATGGATATCGGCACCGTTGAGCACGACGGTGCCCTGTTGGGGTTTGAGCAGGCGCGCCAAGGATTTGAGCAAGGTGCTTTTGCCGCAACCGTTACTGCCGATCAGCACGGTCACCTGGCCTGCGGGTAACTGCAGATCAAGACTGTCGATGATCACCTGCCGCTGGTAACTCAGGGTCAGGTCGTGGGTTGCGATTGACGCCATCCGTAATTCCTTAGTGCCGCTGGTTGATCAATAGGTACAGAAAAAAGGGTGTGCCCAGCACCGCGACAAAAATCCCTGCGGGCAGATCCAGCGGCAGGAACAGCGTGCGTCCGGCCAGATCGGCAAGCATCACCAGATTGGCACCGATCAACGCCGCCATCAGCGCCTGAGCGACGAACCCCGGCGACATCAGGCGTTTGGCGATATGAGGCGCAATCAGCCCGACAAAGGCAATCGCCCCACCCCAGGCGACCGCCAGCCCGGCCAGCGCGACGCTTACCAGCAGCAACCCCGCGCGCAGCCATTGCACGCGCACGCCGATGCCCTGGGCCAGCGCGTCATCCAGTTGCTGCATGCGCACCTGACGTGCCAGCAGCGCCAGCAGCGGCAACGTCAACAATAGCCAGCCGGCCAGTGCGCGGGGCTCCGGCCAACTGGCACCATACACGCTCCCGGTCAGCCAGACATAAGCCGACAAGGTGGTGGTCAACGGGCTGAACACCAGAATGAACGTGGTCACCGCAGCCAGCAGAGCCGACACCCCTACCCCGATTAACACCATGCGCAAGGGTGAAGCGCCCTGATTCCAGGCCAGCAGATAAATGACCAGTGCCGCGAGGCCTGCGCCAGAGATCGCCGCCAGGGGTAGAAACTGCGCACCCAGTGCAACTGAGAAGAATGACAGATACAACACGGCGGCGGCGCTGGCACCGCTGGTGATGCCTAACAGATCCGGTGAGGCCAGCGGGTTGCGAATGATGCTTTGCAGGATCAGTCCGGACACCGCCAGGGCCGCGCCGACCAGGGCGGCCAGGGCCAGCCGGGGCATGCGCAGTTGTTCGACGATAAAGACCAGGCTGGCATCCGCCTGACCGGTAAAAACACTCAGCAGGGTCGCTGGCGTCAGATTGATCTTGCCCAAGGCCAGCGAGCTCAGTGCGACCAGCAGCGTCAGCGCCAGGCCCGTCAGCAAGCGCGTCAATGCTGTCAGGCTGAACTGCCGGGAAAAGCTCCTGTAGCGCACGGTGAAATGCTTATCCATAGCGTGCGCCCCGCCGAACCAGTGCAATGAAGAACGGCGCACCGAACAGCGCAGTCATCACACCCACCGGGACTTCCTGAGGGACAATCACGACTCTCGCCAGCGTGTCGGCCAGCAGCAGCAGGGTCGCGCCCAGCACTGCGCAGCCGGGTAGCAGCCAGCGATGGTCGATGGACAGCGTCTTGCGCACCATGTGTGGCACCAGCAGACCGATGAAGCCGATACTGCCCGCCAGCGCCACGGCGCTGCCTGCCAGGGCAATGATCACCACGCTCATCATCAGGCGAATCAGCCCCGTACGCTGGCCCAGCGCCGTCGCGATGGCTTCCCCGGTGTTGAGTACGTTGACCTGCCCCGCCAGCACCAGCGCGCCGACAAGCCCCATGACCACGCAGACGAGCAATGGCGCGGCGGTGCTCAGTTCGCGCTCCGACAACGAGCCGGCCAGCCAGAACAGCACGGTGTCCAGACCGTCCTGATTGACCACCAGCAAGGCCTGACTGAATGCAGTAAACAAGGCAGTGATCGCTGCGCCGGCCAACACGATGCGCAATGGATTGAGGCTGCCCTGCCCCCGGTTGCCGATGACCCAGACAATCGTGCCCGCCACCGCAGCTCCGATGAACGCGCACCACAGCCATTGGCTCATGGACGACAGTGCAAGCAGCGACGAACAGGCGATGATGGCAAACGTCGCGCCGGCATTGATGCCGAACAGGCCAGGCGACGCCAGCGGATTGCGCGTCAGCGCCTGCATCAGCGCCCCGGCAACCGCCAGACTAGAGCCCACTGCGACGGCCATCAGGGTGCGTGTCAGCCGTGTGTCGAGCAGCACGTGCTCGATAGCGCTCAGCGCATCAGCCTGCCAGACGCTTCGCACAATGGCAGCGGGCGATATCCAGGTGGCCCCGGTGGCCAGACTCAATCCCATGCACGCTACCAGCATCAACAGCCCCAGGCCCAGTTTTACCGCAGCCGTCATGAGGCGCTATCCGCCAGGGCCACGCGGGCGATCTCATCGAGCATGCGATTGGCGCCCAGAATGCCGCCGGACAAACTCCAGGCCACGGCATCAACGCGCCATACCTGGTGGTCCCGTACTGCACGCAACTGTTGCCAGAACGGGTTCTGTACCAGCTTGTCGTAGGTGTGCTGCGCGGCGTTGCTGTCCGCGCGCTGAAAGACGAAGAACAGGTCGGCATCGACCACAGGCAAACTCTCTTTACTGCTGAGTTTAAGGGACACGCCCGTGGCTTCGCGGGCCGCGGGCGTCCAAGCAAAGCCCAGTTCACTGAGCACCGAGCCGGCAAAGCTGGCGGGCAGATAGCTACGGATATGGTCTTCGCGAATGTCGAGCACCGACACGGTGATCGGCCAGCGTCCGGCGAACTTCGCCTGCAACTGGCCACGCAGCGCTGCCACACGCTGTTGCCATTGCCCGAGCAGGTCCATGGCCAGCTGTTGACGTTGCAGGGCCGCGCCCATCATTGCCAGGGTGCGCTTGAACTCGAACACCTCTTCGAGCATCAGCACCGTGCCGATCTGCTCCAGCAACGGCGCGATGCGTTGATGGCGAAAGCGTGAGGCGACGATCAGGTCCGGCTTGAGCAGCACGATATCTTCCAGGCTCGGCTGGGTTTCCAGGCCCACATGCGGTACCGCCGCCAGCGCCGGGCGCAGGTAGCGATACATTGGTTTTTCGCTCCATGAATCCACCACGCCGCAAGGCGTTACGCCAAGGGCTACGGCAGTGTCGGACGCCCCCTGAAACAGGGTGATAACGCGTAGCGGCGCTGCCCGGGCAATGCCAGGCAGCGCCAGTAACCCCAGCGAAAGGCGCAACACTGTGCGCCGCGAAGGATGCAGGGTTCGGTCAGGTTGCACGGCGCAACCTGTGGAACGGGTTGACCACTTCACCCTTGCCGAACGGCATGCTGCCCGGACCGCCCGCGCGCTCGATCATAGGCGTCAGCAGAAGTTTCTGCGGCCAGTTGGGGGCTTCGAACAGTTGTTGCCTGATCATGCCACGCGCCTCGTCGTCAAATTCGATGGTTGTGATCAGATTATCCAGAACATCGCGCAATACGGTCCACAGCGCAGTGACCGGTACGTCATACACTTGCGCCAGAGTATCCATGATTGCCCGCACGTTTACCTGAATACCCAGCGTCTGCAGCCAGAACAGCAAGTCCTCGGGGCGGTCATGATAAAGCGTATTGGCATGCCCTTTCTTGATTCGATACTCCGGGTCGTGCATGCCGTTGCGCTCCAGCCAGGGCACGAAAATACGCAACGAGTCGTGGTCACGCAACAGCAGCCCTTGAGCCTGTCCGGCTTTCCAGACCATGACCGCGTTCTGACCATGCACTTCGCCGAGCATTCCCAGGCGGAACATACGCAGGTTGATGTCAAAGAAACTGTGGCTCAACTCGCGAAACAGTGTCAGTACCGAAGCCTGATTGCGCGGCAGGTCGCGGTAGTCCATCCACTCGTCGAAGAAATGCCGATTACTCCCCGGTAGCGGTGTACCCAGCGCCGCCATGGGCAGCAGGCGGCACTCCGGATCATCGAGCAACGCGGCCGGATAGCCGCGCACCATGGCCGAAAGATGCCGAGGTCCTTCGTCGAACAGCGTGGCTTGTGGCGGCATGAATGCCCACCATTTGCGTTCGTCGCACAAGTGCAGCGAACGGCTCAGGGTTTTATCTTTGTCGACCACCTGACGCAGCAGTTTTTCGCTCAGCCCGCCGTTGATCATTTTGACCGCTGGCAGATAGCGCGAAGCGCCGAGCGAATAAATCGCCATGGGCAGCTTCAGGTAGTCAGCGCTGTTGAAGCACGGTGTCATCGAACGCAGCGACGAAGTGGCATGCACCTGCGCCTGATTGAAATCAAGCCGCTGGCAATCGCCCTTGGCGAACGCATCGCCCAGCTGGACCTGCAAGACATGCTCGAACTGCCACGGGTGAACCGGCAGCGCAACATGGCTGCCGGCAATGCCACGCGCCTGCATCTCCCGGTCAAGCTCTGCTTGCAGGTTCTCGGGCAGCAGATAGCGTGCCGGAAAGGATGCATTCAAGTCCTCCACGCCGTCGCCGCATTGCAGCAAGGTCTTGTCGACGGCCACCCAGTTCAGCGCTACCGGCCGGGCGAACTCGGCCTGGTACTGTAGGTATTCCTGTTCGTTCAAGCCTTGTTTGGCCTTGGCTAGCGGGTGATAAGGGCGATCACGCAGCGACGCCCACTGCTCCATGGTTCTGAAGAAGGTTGCGCCGTCCTGAGCCATCAGGTTCTGCTCGTCGACCTTGTGGTCCAGCGACAGCGCGGTCTGCCAGACACTGATGCGCAACACATCGAGAAACAGCGCGATACCCTTTTCGTTGTCCTGACGCTCGCTGTCCTGAAGCAGCGTCGCCTTGCCGGCGAACACCCACTTCATGAAGTCTTCCGGCGACAACTGCGTCCAGCGCTCGTCCTGTCGGCCCAGTACCGGGGTGCCGGGCACTTTTTCCCATTGCTGGGTGATGCCGGGGCGCAACGCGATGCTGATGAAGCGTTGCTCCGAATCATCGCAGCACCACTCCCAGATTTGCTGCGCGCTGCCCTGCTCTACCAGTTGCGGAGCCTGCGGGTGGCGCAGCTGCCATTGGCTGCTGTCCTGCAGGCGCAATGGCTCGCGACCAAAGAAGTCCTCAGCCAGCAGGCAATCGACCAAATCCTGCATGACCAGGTCAGCGGCGAGTGAAGTGAAGTTCATGGTTTATTTTCCTTCTGCTGAATGTTGAGCCAGGCGGGCCTGAAGCGCGCGAAAGGCAATGCCGCGCTCATCCCCGAGGACAAAGGTGTTGACCCCGCGAGCCTGCCAGCGGGCGGCGTCACCGGGTTGACGAGGGATCGCGCAATAGGCGACGCCCGCCGCGTGGGTGGCTTGCCAAGTCGCAAGCAGCGCGTTTTGTACATCTGGTTGATCGATCTGCCAGGGCATGCCCAGTGACTGCGACAGGTCTGCCGCGCCTTCAAGAATCATGTCCAGCCCCGGCACGCTGGCGATCTCGGCGGCACGGCGTACGCCTTCGGCGCTTTCGATCATCGCCACCACCATGATCTGTTGATTGGCGGCCTCCACGTACTGCGCCAGGCTGTGCTTGCCGAACGAGCCGGGACGTCCGGCATTGAGGCTGCGACGACCCAGCGGGTGGTATTTGCAGGCGGCAATCGCATCCGCCAGTTGCTCGGGACTCTCTATCATCGGCAAGACAATGCCCTGCGCGCCGCCATCGAGCAGGCGCAGCAGGGTTTTCGGGTTGAGATCGGCGACCCGCACCAGTGGTGTGAGGTCGTAGCTCTCTGCCACACGGATCATGTTTTCCACGGTTTCCGGGTTGATCAGGACGTGTTCCATGTCGATGATCACGAAGTCGAACCCGGCTTCAGCGATCAACTCGATAGCGGCCGGGGCCGGGATCGAACTGATCACCCCGTGTGCAGGCTGTCCGTCGGCAATTCTGCTTTTGAGCGCATTGGTCCTCAGCATCATTGCGGCCTGTAGGTGTGCAGTGGGTTAGGAACCGAGCGGAAGCGCCGCTCGCCATCCCCCAGCAGGCGGCGCTTGGTCAGTTCTTCCACTTCGTACAAGGGCGCAAACACGTCAAACAGCCCGAAACGGTCGCGATGCTGCGGGTGAGCACGCTGATAGTCGAGAATGACCTCGGCGGTCATCTGCCAGAACAGTGCCTCGTCCAACTGGTATTGCTGACGCAGGAAAATCGCCATTTCAGCCAGGCAGATGAAGAAGAAACAGTCACAGGAGAAATCGCGCACCGCGTTGACGTCATCGGTGATGATGAACGAGTTGCGGTTGAGCTTCGCGTGGCTGGCGGGCAGCGGAACCAGCTCCGGGCACAGTTCGGGACGTCCGAGGTGCGCAGGTGAATAACGCACGCCGTCATGGAAGTCCTTGAGGGCGATGCGCTGCGGCCAGCCCTGCTTGACGATCAGCACGATGTTCTGGCCGTGGGACTCCATGCCGATGCCTTCGGCATAGAGCATATGAATGATCGGCGGCACCGTGACCTGCAGCAGTTGGCGGGTCCATTCCTTGAGCCCGTACTGGTTGACCCATGCATCTATGAATGGCGTCTGCTGGCCATCACCGTAACGGTTTTCTACATGGCTGAGGCCGTTGAACGGCACCGCCTGCTCGTCGTCCCGGAGGTATTGATGCAGGCTTTCCCGCCATATGGCGCCCAGCGTGCCGTAGGTCTGCGCCGAACGTGATTCCGGCAGATGGCGGTAATCAAAGCTCACCCCCGCCACCTCACCGAGAATCACGAAATCCAGCGCTTGAGCGGTGCTGTCGGTTGCGATCAACTGGTGCAGCCAATCAGTGATGATCGGGCCGTTCAACACCGTGTGGCGCGCCAGGATGCGTGTGCTGGAGGTATTGGTCATGCTCATCGCCAGCTTGACGTAAGGGCGCTGTGGCTGACTGGCGTTGGCCAGCGTGCGAATGGACTGCTGAGCCTTGTAGCTATCGGTCGAAGTTCCCAGGTAAATCAGCTCGCCGCTGGCCAGTTCCGGGTAGAAGGTCGACACCGTGACGTTATCCCACTGCCACGGATGCACCGGCATCAGTTGATAGTCGTCGATCGACTTGCCCTGCTCGGCCAGTTCTCGGGTTATTTCGTGCCAGCGTTGTATGCCCAGTTCCTGACGAATGAACGCCTGAAAATCCATGCTCCGCGAGTGGCCGACCGAGGCGCTCGATTTCGCCACGGCCAGCCAGACCACCGCGAAAGGCGTGGCAAATTCTGGTCCGTAGTGGCGGTTGTCAGCCAGGGAAAAGCCGATCCGCGACTTGTAACATGGGTGGTAGCTGTGGGCATCCATGAAATGCTGCTCAAGCGCGTCGACATCCAGCTGATGCGCAGGCCTGGCGGGCTGATAACCCTGATTACGCGCCTGCAGGTCCTTGAGCTGGGTCTGTTCGATTTCCTGGATGAAGCGCGTCAGGTGCGGGCTGTCCTTGAACGGGCTGAGCAGCTCGGTCAACGCCAGATGCAGATCCGGCACGCTGCGTTCGCCGGCACTGTCCACCCGCTCAAGCGTGGCGTGATCCAGGCGGATCAGCTCGAAGCTGGTGCTCAGCAGACCGTCGCAGCGGTATTCCACACCGTCGCTGACGGCCACGACAAAACGATGCCGATGATCATCCAGCGGCTCACAGCGGTAAGGCAGCGCCGCCTCGTACAGCAAGGTTTGCAGCAGTTGGCCGATCACTCGGCGTTGCACTTGCTGATAGCGCTCGGCGCTGACGTGGGCCAGCCAGGCACCAGTACCCGTCGTTGTCGTTGTCGAAGCGGCGTTACGTTGCAGCGGTAAAGGGGTAGCCATGTTCATACCTCGAACGAAAAATTATCGGGGTTCGACCGCGTCGGGCTGGGCCTCGGCGCGCTCGTCGTTAAGGGGGAAACGCCAGGCACAGGGCAGTGCCAGCAGGATCAGCAGGCCGGTGGCGATGAACACCTCACTGATGGCAGAGGGCGTGGCGGCCGGTCCCGCGGTGTTGAGGCGAAACTCCAGCCACAGCGATGCGATGACGATGGCAAGCGACGCGACCAGACGCCGGGAAATGTTGTTCATCGCAGCGCCCTGAGTGACCATCGGCTCGGGCAAGGCATTGAGCCCCGCCGTGGTCACTGGCATGTAGGAGAGCCCGAGGCCGGCGCCACGAATCATCATCAGCACGAACACCACGCCGATCGCGGCATCGGCCTTGAGCATGCCCAGCGCCAGGGTCGAAACGCCGGTCAACAGCAGTCCGACGGCGACGACGGTGCGCGGGCCATGGCGGTCCAGTGCCTTGCCGCCCCACTGGCCGAACAGGCTCGCGAAGCTGGCGGTACACAGCAGCGCCAGGCCGGTCCAGATCGGGTTGTAGCCCAGCACGCTCTGCACCAGCAGCGGCAACAGCACCAGACACTCGAACATGCCGACCGATTGCACCACGGCGATGATCACGCTCAGGCGATAACCGCGCAGGTTGAACAGGCGCAGATTCAGCAGCGGTGCCTGTCGACTCAACTCGACACGTACGAACGCCACCAGACAAGCCACCGCGACCAGCACCATGGCCTGATTGACCGGATCGAGCAGCGCCTGGGCATGGTGCATGCGGCTGATGGCGATCATCAGCAAGCCGATGCCCGACGCCACCAGCAGGTAGCCGATCAGGTCGAACGGCTTGCGCTCGGCAGGTTCGGAGTCCGGCAGCACGCCGACGCCCAGCAGCAGTGCCAGCAGGCCGATGGGTACATTCATCAGGAACAGCGAGCGCCAGCTGAACCACTCCAGCATCAGGCTGCCACACAGCGGACCAAGCGCCGGTGCGAGCATCACTGCTGCGCTCCAAAGCCCGGTCACTCTGCCCCGTTCGTGCTTTTCATACACCGAGAAGATGATCGCCAGCGACAACGGGATCATCAGCCCGCTGGCAATGCCCTGTACCACCCGTGCGGTGATCACCAGTGCGATGGAGTCGGCCAGCGCGCCCAACAGCGAACCGCCGATGAACAGTGCCACCCCCCACAGGTACAAGCGTTTGCGTCCGATGCGCTGACTGAGGAAACTGGTCAGCGGCATGGTCATGCCCATGCTGGTCATGAACCCGGCGACAATCCAGGTGGCCAGCAGCGGGCCGATCCTGAATGCGTCCATGAAGGTCGGCAGCGCCGGGTTGAGCGAGCTGTTGCTCAGGCTGACCGTCAGCGTACCGAGCAGCACGTTGAACACCACCCAGCGGCGTGGGACGTTGAAACTCATTGGCGAACCCGTTCGCCGTTGCGCACGAAGTGCTGTGACGGTCGTGGATGGCAGAGAAAGTCGGCGTGGGAGATGTTGTAGCCATACGCCCCCGCCAAAGGCAGGACCAGCAGATCACCAATGTTCACACCTTTGAGTGGCTGGCGACGGCTCAGTACGTCCTTGGGCGTGCACAGCTGCCCGACAATGGTGTAAGCCTGCTCTGGCGACTCAGTGGTCTGCAGTGCATTCGGCAGGTGGATAACCGGATGGTCATGGCTTTGCGCGACCGGCAGGCGAAACTGGTGAGTTCCGCCTCGGCAGACCAGAAAATGCTCGCCGTGGCTGGTTTTGCTGTCCAGCACCTCAATGGCGTAATAACCACAGTAGGCGCTGATGAAGCGTCCCGGCTCAAAGCGCAGGATCGGCGCATCGTGCTGCTCGCCCAGGCGTTTTTCCAGATAACGGCACAGCCGCTGCCAGTCGAATTGCTGACTGTTGAGGTAATCGACGCCAATGCCACCGCCGACGTTGAAATGGGTGAGCTGGCTTGGGTCGCGGGCCAGAGCCTTCCATTCCTGCCAGCGCTGCAGGTAGAAATCGAGCAACTGCTCATGACGTTCGACCGACATCTGATGCGACATGGCGTGTACGTGGAAGCCCTTGAGCATCAGGTGACTGGCGTTGTCCACGCGTCTGACCGCCTCGGCCAGGTCGGCTTCGTCAATGCCGAACGGTGTCGCGGTCCCGGCCATCGCCAGCCTGCTCGACTGCGCAGCGGGCAGTTGCGGGTTGATGCGCAGGAATACCGGCTGCACGCGCCCAGCTTGTTCGGCGAGCTGCTGCAGACGCGCGATTTCGTTGAGGCTCTCCAGGTGGATGGCTTCAACCTTGTTCAGCAAGGCCGAACGCAGATCGGAATCGAGTTTGCCTGGGCCCGAGAACACGTAGGGCTTGCGTGTCGGACAGGCCATCACTCGCTCGATCTCGCCCCCAGAGGAAATTTCAAAGCCACTGACCAGCGGGGCCAGGGTTTCCAGCATCAGCGCCTCGCTGTTGGCCTTGATCGCGTAATACAGCTCGACACCTGCAGGCAGCGCCGCCATGACTTCACTGACATGCTGCTGCAGCGCGTCCAGATCGTAGACAAAGGCCGCCAGCGGATCGGTTTCCAGCGCCCGAGCCTCTTTGATGGCCGCCAGTACGGTTTCCGGCACCTTATGCATAACGTGCCTCCTTGGCCCACGGCGACGCAAGACGCACATAGTTGGCTTCGCGGTCAGCCTTGGCGGCAAGCCGGACCTTGAGGTTCGTCTTGCAGGCAATCGACTGGCCAGCGATCAGCGCGTCCAGCTCGGGTGCAGGCAGCATCAGTTCGTCACGAATACGCTGCAATTGTCGCTCGACGCGCTGCCACATCAGTGGTGCCAGGTGCGGACGCTCCCAGCTCAAGGCCAATACCGCCTCGGACAGGTTGTTGATCAGCAGGCAATAGGTAATGCGGTTCCAGCCCTGTTCGCGGGTGTAGAGCAACGACTGGCGAATTCTCGGGTGCAGCCCCACCTGAATCGCCTTGATGCCCAGCTCTTCGGTGAGCTTGACGCCTTCGAAGTCGCGCAACAGCAGTTGTTGCGGGCGTCCGTTGTCGTGAATCAGCACCGCATTCTGCAAATGCGGCTCCATCACGATGCCATGATTGAAGAACAGCGCCATGACCGGGCTCAGCAGCAAGGACTGGTACTCTTCGAACCAGTCCAGCAGGTGCTGATCCTCGAGTTCCCGACCATTGAAGCGCTCGAGGAAGTCGTGCACCAGTGGGCGTGAACGCAGATCACGGGCGAACAGTGTTCCCGCCATCACGCTGCAATCGGCGCCAGAGCGGCGGCAGAAGTTTTCCCGCAGAATGGCGCCGGTCTGCTCGCGAAACCAGAGACCGTCCGCCTCACTCACGCCTTTGGGAGCCCAGCTCATCGAGCCGGGTTCGGCGACTGTCGACAGCCCGCCGAGGGTTTCCGGGCGGGTTTGCTGCAGGCGCTGGAACAATTCGTCGATGATCAGTGTGCTTTCCAGCTCATACCACGCGTTTTTCCTCACGCAATTGGTGATGCGCACATTCAGCGAGCCCTTGATGAAGTAGTCGTGCCCCTCGATGTACCAGGTGCGCATCGACGCCGTTGGGCTGGCCAACAGGCCACTGGCGCCCATATCCGAGATATCCCCCAGTTCGAGCAGACGTTGCACGCGACGGTCCTGCATGAACAATTGCGCCTGTACCGGATGCATGCAGATCAGCGCATGCCCGGGTCGGGCCCGCGACTGGTCAGCGAAGCCTGCCATCACCTCTGAATCGCTCAAGCCGTTGGAGGTGATTCGCAGCCCTTCCAGCGGCACTTCGAACAGATGCAGCGCAGTCTGCGCCTGAAACTCCGGGGCATAGGTCTCCTGGGCCAGATGCTCAGGCCACAGGCGCGCCTTGGGCGCCGGATGGTTGGGATGGCCGAACCACAAACCCTGCTCACTGGCCAGATAGCCGCTGAGTGGCTCCGGGTGTTGACCTGTCATGTTATGGGCAACGATGGCGGCAGTCAGGTGCTGGCTCTGCAGGACCTGATCCAGCAGTTCGTCATTGCTGGCACGGGTCATGTGCTCACAGGCTGTCAACAGTTGTCGGGCGAATTCGGCAAACGCAAGGCAGCGCCAAGTGCTCTGCCCCTGACGTGCGTAGACATCGGAAAGGTAGCGATGGCTGCCCAAATGGTCGCGGCGGTCCACCAGGACAAAGAACTGCTGCTGATTGGGCAGGCTGATGGTGAGCGGAATGCCCTTCCATTGCCCACCATCCACGAAACTGCCCGGCGCTATGCCTTGCATGCCTTCAGGCCAGGTGTAATGCAGGCACTCTTCCGGCAGTGCGAATTCCTTGATCAGGCAATTGAGTAACGCGCGAGTGGTTGCCAACTCGCTCACCATGTTTGATAAGACGGTGCGATCGGTATTAGTCATGTCTGCTCCACAGTCGCCTTTACGCTGACCGTTTAAATGACGTCGCAACAAACGTTGATTTATCGCTTGCGGCACAACAATCGAGCTGTCGAGGTCCGATAAGTTCGCCCAGCCAAACGTTGTATGCGGGTAGTGTTTCAGTCGTGATGTCAGTGTCACGGATAACTTACTGTTTATCCCTGCTTATCACCTGAGTTTCATTGGCGCAGCTGGGACAGTGCCGCCTTGAGCGCTTGTTCGAAACGCTGGATCACTAATTGGCATTGCTCTTCGGTAATGATCAATGGCGGCAATAAGCGAATGACGTTGCCATTGCGACCACCCCGTTCAAGTAACAACCCCTGTTTGAAACAATGCTGTTGAATGGCAACAGCCAGGTCCGGGTCCATCGGCAGGCTGCCGAGGCGGTCCGCCGGTTTGCGCTCGTCCACTATCTCGATGCCCAGCATCAGACCGCGGCCGCGCACATTGCCAATCGCCGGATAGCGTTGCTGCAACAGACCGAGCTGTTCTTTGAGCCAGTCGCCACGTTTTGCGGCCTGGCCGGCGAGGTTCTGTCGTTGCAGCACTTCAAGGGTCGCCAGGCCGGTCGCCATGGCCATCTGGTTGCCACGAAAGGTGCCGGCATGATTGCCTGGAGACCAGGCGTCGAACTCGCGTTTGAAACCCAGTACTGCCAACGGCAGACCGCCGCCGACCGCCTTGGACATGACGATGACGTCGGGTTCGATCTCCGCGTGTTCGAAGGCAAACATCTTGCCGGTGCGGCCAAAGCCAGCCTGCACTTCATCCAGAATCAGCAGAATGCCGTGCTTGCGGGTGACTTCGCGAATCTGGCGCAGCCATGCTGCAGGTGCCGGATTGACACCGCCCTCGCCCTGCACCGCTTCCAGAATCACCGCCGCCGGCAGCGACACACCGCTTTCCACGTCTTCGATGAACTGGGTGAAGTAGTAACTTAGCGCTTCGGTACCGGCCTCGCCGCCAATGCCCAGCGGGCAGCGGTATTCATGGGGGTACGGCAGGAACTGCACACCGGGCATCAGATTAGCGACGGCGTTTTTTGGCCCTGTGTTGCCGGTCAGCGCCAGGGCACCGTGGGTCATGCCGTGATAGGCGCCGGAAAAGCTGATGATGTTATGGCGACCGGTGGCGGTCTTGGCCAGCTTGATCGCGGCTTCGACGGCGTCTGCCCCGGATGGACCGCAGAATTGCAGGCAGTAATCACGTCCCTGTCCTGGCAGCAGACTCAGCAGCGTTTCGCTGAAGGCGTCCTTGACCGCAGTGGTCAGATCAAGGGTGTGCATCGGCATGCCCGAGGTCAGAAAGCTGTCGAGACTGGCCATGATGGCTTCGTGATTGTGGCCCAATGCCAATGTTCCGGCGCCGGCCAGGCAGTCCAGATAAGTGGTCCCTTCAACATCCGTGACCCACACGCCATGTGCCTTGGCGATCGCCAATGGCAACTTGCGTGGGTAACTCCTTACATTCGATTCAAACTTGCTCTGCCTGTCCAGATAGTTGGCATTGGTTTTCTGCGACGTAGTTGAGTGCAATAAGCCATTATTCAACATCTGTAAGTCCTCACTGGATTTCCGGATGCAAACTATTATCATTTACCTGAAAGTGCAACCCATTGTTGCGAAAAACAAGATGAAATTTAAATAAACTTTTTGCGTGCCTGATAATGAACAAGGCACACAGTTATGCCGACAGGATTAATCGGTATAACTCAATGTGCCACTATTGAAGGTGGCTATTGTTATTTTGGCGTTATGACAAAACAGCCTATCTAAATAACAAACTGTTGTGTCGCCGTTGAGGTTGATTATTTAATGCTACACACAGTTTATCCCTCGATGAGGACTACCGGTCGTTCGCTATACACGTGAGCCCTTCCCTGGGCGTCACGTATCGACTCAGAAACCGACGGTGGCCGATAACAGATAGGTGCGCGGCGTCGACAGGGTCAGCCCCGGCTCACTGTCATCCGACGCGCCGGCCGAGCTCCAGTAGTACTTGTTCATCACGTTCTCGACATTGGCCCGCAGCGTGATGTCCTTCTGATCGACCTTGAAGGCATAACGCGCCCCCACGTCGAAACGCTCTGATGAGTCGATGCTTTTGCTGTTGGCCTGATCCAGATACTGCGAACCGGTATAGATACCTCGGCCGGTCAGGGTCAGGCCGTTGACGCCAGGGACGTCCCATTCGGCGCCCAGATTGACGTTGTACTTGGGGGTGGCGGGTGCGCGGTTGCCGTCGAATGTGCCGTTGACGGTATTGGTCAGTTCGCTGTCGATGTACATCACCCCGCCCAGCAGACGGAAGCCCTTCATTGGCTCACCGAACATGGTCAGTTCGACACCGTCGTTACGGCGCTTGCCATTCGGGCCGAATACACGCGAGGTGGTATTGGTATCGTAGGCTGGTTGTTTGATACGGAATACGCTGGCGGTGAAGGCGAATGACCCCAGGTCATACTTGGCGCCGACCTCGACCTGACGACTGACGAACGGCGGGAAGATCTGGTCTTCGTTCACCGAGGTCGACGGAGCGATCTTGCCCTGACTCAGGCCTTCCATGTAATTGGCGTACACCGAAAAATCATCGGTGACCTTGTACAGAATGCCGCCTGACGGTGAGACCTTTTCCTCGTCGTACGCGGTGTCGCCCTTCACGTCATCGGTCCAGTCATCAACCTTGACCCGCTGCCAGCGAGCGCCGAGTGTCAGCAGCAGACGGTCCTCGAAGAAGCCCAACGTGTCGGTCAGCGCCACACCGCTGAAGCGGTTCTCGGTGTAAACCTTGGAGTCGGTACGCGTTGGGTTGGAGGGAGTCGGCGTATCGACAGGGTTGTAGAGATTGCTTGGTGCGGCTGCATAGCGCGCACCACCGTTTTCGAAGTCCATGTAGAAATAGCTGGCAGCCAGATTGACCTCGTGGCTGACCGGCCCGGTAGTGAACCAGCTGCGTGCACCGGCAGTGGCTGTGCGCACATTTTCGTCGCGGGTGAAATCGCGCGGCTGAACGCTGAAGTCACCCGCGTCGTTGGTGACCGATACCGCATGGCGCAGGAAATCATGGTTACTTTTGCGCGCGCCGACACCGCCGTACAGCATGACCGAGTCGCTGAGGTCATATTCGGCATTCACTGCACCGAAAGTATCCTTGGTGCGCGCCTTGCTCCAGGACTGCGCATAGTTGTCGCGCACATCGTTGGCGTTAGGCACCTTCGCGTTGGCACCGACCTGCACACGTTCCTGCGGCGCATCAGTGTCGCGTTCGGTGTGACCTATGTCCGTGGACAGACGCAGGCGATCACCGCGGAAATCCAGACCCAGCACGGCCATGTCGCGATCGACGCTCTGGTGATCCCATTCAGTGTCACCGGACTGCTTCACGCCGTTGAAACGGATCCCGAACTTGTCGTCTTCGCCAAAGCGACGGGCTACGTCGACCGCAGCACCCACCTGCCCCTTGGAGGCATAGCTGGTGGTGAGCTCGGTGATCGGCTTATCCGTCGCGCGCTTGGGGACCACGTTGATCCCGCCGCCGACACTGCCTCGCGGTGAAATGCCGTTGATCAACTGGCTTGGCCCCTTGAGGATATCCACTCGTTCGGCCATTTCCATGTCGATCGTGTAAGTGGGCAGGATGCCATACAGACCGTTGTAGGAGACGTCACTGTTGAACAGGCTCAAGCCGCGAATAGTGAACTGCTCGTAACGCCCACCTGCAGGGTTGGTGGCGCGTACCGACGGGTCACTGGCGATCAGATCGCCAAGGGTTCGGGCCTGCTGGTTTTTCACCGCGTCCTTGGTGTAGGTGGTCATGCTGAATGGCGTTTCCATGAAGTCCCGGGAACCCAGCATGCCCTGCGAGCCTTTGCGCGCCACCTGACCGCCCGCGTATTCCTGACCGTCCGTAACTCCGCTGTCACCAACGATCGACGTGGGCGCGAGTTGCAAACCTGCGCTGGCGCTTTCAGGTGCCGGGATCAGCGTGTAAGCCTGCTCCCCGACGGGCATCAGCTGCAGGCCGGAACCTTGCAGCAGGCGCGCAAACCCTTCCTCGACCGCAAACTCGCCGGACAACCCCGAACTGTTACGGCCATTCACCAGCGCAGGGTCTACCGACAGATTGACCCCGGCCTGCCCGGCAAAACGGGTGAGCGCGGCGCTCAGGCTGCCGGCCGGTACCTCATAGGCGCGTCTACCCGAGGTGTCGGCCCAACTGGTCGAGATGAACAACGGACTGGAACTCAACGTCAGCAACAGGCTGAAATGCAAAAGCGGACGCAAACGGTAGGAAGACACTGCGGACATAGAGGGAAGCTCTCGTATTTTTTGTGCACTTACCTGGAATGACCAGCGAGACAAAAAAAAGGGACAGCGTTACGCACTATTTTTTGTCGAAATATTTTTTCGAGGCGCCAGGGTCACCCAGTAACGGGTGCGCATCTGCACCTCCACCGGCAGACTGGCCGCCAGCAAAGACAGTACGCGGTCAGTATTGTCGAGCCTGAAGCTGCCCGTCACTCGAAGGTTTTCCAGCGCCGGCTCCCAGCGCAGCAGGCCTGGGCGGTAGCGACCCAGTTCGCGCAGGAAGTCGCCCAGCGGCTGGTTCTGCGCGCTCAGCACATCGTCGCGCCAGCCAGGCAGCAAGGCGTCGAAGGCACTGACAGCACCGATGCCGCTCTGCTTCAGAGTGACCTGCTGCTGCGCATTCAAGGCCAGCACAGGCCCGTGCAGGGGATAAAGCTGCACCGTGCCACTGACGACCGAAACCCGGCAGTCGCTATTATTGAGACGCACACAGACTTCACTCCGACCGACCACGATGCGGCCATAAGGACCGTTGATGGTCAGCGGCACGCTGCCAGGCACCTTGAGGGCTATTTCGCCCCGCACCAGCGTGATTGCCCGGGCGCCCATATCCACGTTCACCGCACTGTCGGTATTCAGTTGCAAGGTGCTGCCATCGGCCAGCGACAGGCGCTTGTGCTCGCCGACTGCGGTTTGCAGGTCGGCACGCCAGACATCCAGCGGCAATTGACGCCCCAGCAGCCAGACGGTGGGGACCAGCGCAACGGCCCCAAGCGCCCTTTTCAGCGTTGCGCGTCTGGCCTTGTCAGGACGATCCAGCGTCGCCATGGCCAGGTTGGCAGGCAGACCGAAAAAACGCTGACGCAGCTGTTGGGCCTTTTGCCAGGCGCGCTCATGGCTGGCGGAGCTGTCACGCCAGTGTTGCAGCATGGCGTGATCTTCATCGCTGGCACCGCCGGACTCGAGAAGCGCCAGCCACTGCGCCGCTTTGCGTACGACCTCGCGTTCTTCGTTCGAAGGTGCCGGGCGAATCACCAGTCCACCAACAGACAATGCTCGTAGGCTTGCGCCATATAGCGTTTGACGGTGCGTTCAGAAACGCTCAGGCGTTCAGCGATTTCCCGATAGCCCAGCCCCTCGAGCTGACTCCAGAGAAACGCTCGGCGCACCACTGCCGACAGGCCATCGAGCAGCTCGTCCAGCGCCTGCAGGGTTTCCAGAAGCAACCAGCGCTGCTCCGGCGACGGCACGCTTTCTTCGGGCAACTGCGCCAGCGCTTCCAGATAAGCCTGTTCAAGGCTGCGGCGAGTGTAGAAATTACTCAGCAGGCGCTTGCCCACGGTCAGCAGGTAGGCACGCGGCTCCTGCATATCGGCGATCTGCTGGGAGCTGGAGAGCACGCGCAGGAACGTATCCTGACTCAGGTCAGCCGCATCCCAGGCATTGCCCATGCGTCTGCGCAGCCAGCTTTCCAGCCAGCCATGATGATCGCGGTACAGGGAATGCAAGGTCTGCTGTGATAGCGTCGCTGCTTGAGTCATGTCAAAAGCCTTGAGCGATGGGATGCGCCAAATGAGACTGATTCTAATTAGTGTTATATCCCGAGTCCACGCTCTTTTTTTCAAAAAGCCCATCGCCGCTGCGTGAAATCGGGGCTGTCAGCCCGCAACACGTTGATCCGCGCTGCATCCGGGCGATTCACCCGGACGACAAATGAGCGCTGAAAAAGCGTCCTGCGTGTCCTGTTTGTACGTTTTCCGAGACAAAGCCTGCCAAGGATTGATCAGCCGCCCATTCAAGCTAGTGCACTCAGCGCCGCGCGATCAAGATATAGGTCTACGCCAAGCTCCGTCGTGAATGCTGACCGGGCGCGTGAAAGTGCCATGTTTGAGTTAACGCCGGGTGATCATAAGCGTCGGCCCACCGGTTAACGCACGGGCATTCTGTTAAAAGACCGCGCCGATTCAACAATTAAAAGTGCGGTCCTAATAATGCAGCGGTTAGGCGAGCTAGAAGCGTCAAGCTATCAGTCAAACACTATCTATAGCTTTTTTAAATAAATAAAGCTTGGATGTGGTCTTGATGACCTCAACCTCCACCTAAGAGAGAGAGTACTTGGGGCGGGCAATCCAGCGACATGTATTAACAAGGGCGCACTGTCTCGGAGCACGCGCAAAAAATGAGTGATACCTAAATAGATTGCTCGTGCTTTTATCGCATGGCCCCTGCGGTAATCCCTGAGTAGACATGATAATTTTCAAAAAACCCTTCTTGCACCACTTTGGAAAGCCAGGCACAAAAATAGAGCGCCCTAGTTCAAAAAAATAATAAAAAAAATATTGACTTCGAATAATTCGCTACTCAATATTTAAGTCGCAAGGTGAGTACTCAACTGATACCCGAAAATGTTCGCGGTCTCTAGCGCTCACGCAGCCAAGGCAGGCAAGCTCTTGAACAATAAAGTTTTCAAGTGCCCAAATATGCGAGGGATCTATGTTCAAAAAAGTTGATGATGGCAGCCTTTCCTTAGCCTTTTCTATTGAAGGCTTACAGTTTGAGCCTAATCTCACATCGTTAGCTAAATCACCCACTAGTTTTTGCCATAAGAAGCTTATTTCCAGTCCCGGCCCTCTCATTTCAGACTTTGTAACTCACGAGAAAAATTTTCATTATTCTACTTATGGAATTCACGTCGGACAAGATGACCGACTCACGTTCATGGGAGATCCGATCGTTGAAATTGATGGTTTTTTCGTGGATTGTAGAGAAGGCAGTGCTACGCTTCATCGTATAGTTCGCTTGCGCTTTAAGCCCTCTTTAGAAAGACGATTGGTCATCCCCCGAGGCGTGGCGCATACATTTGATAATCTCGAAAGCATCGTGACACGCGATGAGCCTGTATGGTATGTGGATCACGACAATCCCGCATGGAATCTGGACAATGATCTGGTTTCAGTTCCTCGCTCTTCAGCGCTAGACGAGTTTCCCATCATCAGACCAAACCGGTATACATTGCCTGATGAGGCTCATCTTTTTTTGTCAAAGATATCCCAATCACTTCTTGAAAATCCGAAGTCGTACCTCGCACGTTTTTCCGTGCAAATTGCTGGCGCCAAGAAATTTGTAATGCTTGAGCCCAAGCAATGGGCAAACGATGACCGTTCATTGGCGGCGGTTGTAGAAAAAGCTAAAATCCCAGGTGTTGAAGTCAGGCGCAATCGTTACGCATTGACAGGGGGTAAATCATTTACCCTCGTACCAAACACTAATGCTTGTGTTTCAGATGTTTTGCTGCTCAAGTCAGATTACGCAGAATCCGCTGCTTACCACTGGCATGCACGCACCAGAAAAATATACACCTTCCTAAATAATGAAGGTGCTGAAATCACTCTAAGCTTTATTGACCTGAGAGAGAACTCTGAAACATTTGGACAGATGACAAACCACACAATTATTTCTGACCCCAGGATAAATATAAGAATAGAGCAAGGTATCGCTTACCGTATAACAAGCACCCAAGACATATTGATTCGTTGCGAGCATGAGGTATTCGTTGACAAGAACGAGCCTAGAACGGACATCCCTATGTTTGGACAGGACCTTGTTCCATTATCAGATACTCTTCCTTACCCGAGAATTTCGCTCCCTACGCTACAGTGCCCGCACAGCGTAGTATACAAGATGGCAAAATTTGAACAGCATAACTTTACCTGATGGGGGTGTGCACACACTTGCTTTTCTCATAACGATGGAGATTCACTATGCAAGAAGTTATCACAACACACAGCATGTCGTGGAAAACCGAACTTGCCGCGTTGGTGGCCTCAGCCAAGGATGAAACGGAATGCGTTGCGCTGGAAGCGTTTCAAAAAGCACTGACTCCTTATTTAGATACACCTGACTCACTTCGAACGTTGCTTGGGAAAATTCAAATGTTGGCGCCCGCTGCTGAAGCGCTTGATTTGAAGAGTAATTTCGCAAGCCTCGATGAATTAAAGAGTGCGATACCTGAACACTTTGAAATCATAGCAGCCTGATGCGTTAACGCAAAAATAACGGATGGACACTGTGCACACCCTTCCCTATTCAAACAAAAAGGTACTCTATATATTTGCTTCGGTGGGCGTGCTGATTGCGCTCTCCGAAGCGGTATACGACTTGGCATTTGCCAACCTGGCCTACACGTTGACGGGCTCAACCCTGTCCGTCATGACGACGTATGCAATAGGTTACAGCGCTGAAATACTGGTCACCCTGCTAGGGGCGGGGTTTATTGATCGATTTGATAAATGGAAGCTGTTCATCGCCACGCAGATCATAAATATCATTGTTTTTACGGTGGCTGTGACGACCCTTTCGACGCCAGGCAGTTCTGTCGAACAGGTATGGTTATTTGCTTTCCTGGTTGACCTCGTACATCAGTACGTCCGGCTTATCATGTTTTCCTTTATTCCTTTCCTCTTTTCAAGGGAGGAGATAATACGGGTCAATGGCTTTCTTGCAATTATCAACGGCGTCGCCAGAGCGGTAGGGCCTGCCATTGGTGCGCTGGTGATTTTCCAGGTCGGCTTGTCCATGGCTCTTACTGCCTCAATCGTCTTCATGATGGGCGCTTTGTTTCTTGCGCTCAGTCTGTGGTCAGTGGCCGCAGGCACGAGTGTTACCCGCCCAGATGTCGAGTCTTCATCATTCAAAGCGCGTTTCCAGGAAAGCGTGACCGGCGCTTCGATGGCAACCGTGAACCTTCTAAGGTCCTCGCAGTGGCGTAATTTCCTTGCGTCTTACTCTACCTGCGTTCTGGTGATAAGCGTGCTGGCGCTCTTATGGATTCCTTTTCTCCGAGATTTCCATGCATTTTCTCCCGAGCAAACAGGTTATCTTTATGCGCTCGGAACCACTGGCGCAGTGCTGGGAGGATTTACGATGTCGTCTTTCCAGGACAAAAGCCTAATCACCACCATACTGTCCGCCCACGCGTTAATGTTCACCGGTATCGCAATGACCCTGTGGTTCCGAGGAAGTTTCTTATGGGTGGCTGTCGGTATGTTTCTATTCCAGTTTGGTACCACTGTATACTTTCGCAGTACAGCTAGCGCCATTCAGCTTACGTTACCCAAGGAGATCATTGGAAGCTGGTACGGCGCCATTGATTTCATGAGTCGTTTTGCAGGGCTGGTGGGCGTTATTCTGGCCGGTTGGTCATACGATTGGATCGGCGCGTACTGGGTGTATTCCGTGTTGTTGGGGCTCCTTGTCCTAAGCGGACTGGCATGGAAGGCAGGAAATCAGGTCGCCTGGTTGAGCCCTTCCTGAATGAGGCTCCCGGGTTGTTCGCTCTGTAATCGCACCCAGGCGACCAATCAAACCCCGCCCACAACCCCAACCCTTCTATCAACTGCCCGCCGGTGCAGCAGCGCTATCAGGCACAAAGCCGATACCGACAGCCAGACGCTGACCAGCAGCACCGGTTGAGCGTTGTCGCCCGATACCCACTGCGACGCAAGCAGCGGTCCGAATGCGCAGCCCAGCAATTGCATGCCGGGAATGAGCCCTGCGATGCGTCCCGATGGATCGATCTGCAGCGCAATGCGCACCTGAAACGGCGTCAACATCAGGTAGATCAGGGCAAACAACGCGCACAGGCCCAGAAATACGTTAATCCCCTGATCGGCCGTTATGTACATGCCCAATGCAATGCCGGCCAGGAGAAACGCTGCGATGGCCAACATCGAGTAATCAGGCACCCTGCGTACCAGCAGAATGCCCAGGCAGCCGCCCAACACCTGCATGAATAACATCGCGGACACCAGCAATTGCGCCGCATGAGCGCGCAGCCCCGCGTGAATGCCCAGCGGTTCAAGATACGCCCACAGCCCGCCGACAGCCGAGAGTTGCATGAACACCAGCGTCAACAGCAGCACCTGCTTCAGATTCCATTTGAATCCTGTCGTATCCGGCTGCCTGTCAGGCTGCTGCGGCAAGCGTCCGGGTAGCCAGACAATGAACAGCACTGAGCCTGCGGTGAGCACTCCCAGAAACACGAACCCTGCATGCACGCTACGATCAGGCAGTATCAGGTACGCAAGCGCGGCGGCCATCAGTGCCTGAGCCAGGGTCTGGACGACCATGAATGCGCCAGCCACCCGGTCTGGCGCAGGCCCCTGAACGATAAGGCTGACGGCGCCCCATAACAGTAGGCCCTCGGCCAGCCCTGCTAGCGCACGTGCAGCGGTCAACGGCCCGTCGCCGGTGACATTGGCGGTGACCAGATCCATTCCGGCAGCGCAGAGGATGGCGATGACCGTCAGCAGGCGCAGGTTGAGCATCGACCGCAGCAGATCGCCCAGCACCACACCGAGCCCCAGCGCGACGATTTCACCCATCGCGACCAGCCCGACACCTTCCAGTGATACGTGGTCTTGCGCCAGTAACTCGCCAAGAAGCAATGGTTGCAGCCCTACCATCAGCACTGCGACAGAGCCCAGTGCCAAGGCGGCACTCAGGTGTCTGCGAGTTACAGCGGACGACGTTTGCATGGCATGCGCCTCTTCGGAAGTTTCAGTAACCGCGGGTTTCGGGCGGAATCCGGCCTTCGGCAAAACACTGTGCCGCCCGCTTCTCGTCTTTCATTAGCCTTCCGTTGGCCACCAGCACCACCCACCAGGGCAGTAGCGTAAGGTGCGTGCCGCATGCCTTGGCCAGCGTGTAGGCCTTGGCGCATTTCTCGAACAACTCTGCATTGAGGACCATCCGCGCCCCTGTAGTGCCCATCACCACCGGGGTGCTGTCGATCACCGCAGCATTGCCCCCCCGCTTCAACAGACGCGCCAGCGGTTGTTCGGAACTGGCGGGCGTAGCCATGTGGCCTATATGGCGTGCCTGCTCATCAAATAGAATCGGCAGGACTCCGCCAAAATCCACCAGGCTTTTGGCAAAGGCACCGCCGCCGAGCAGCACGGCGCCGACGTCAGCTCGGGCCCGGTAGATCGCCGCGTGCGTCTGGCCGTCGTCCGCTGCCGAGTCGTTGCAATCAACTACCTGCGGCGCCAGGTCATCGAGTTTGCCCAGCCACATGCTCTGTTCGCCCGGCAATCGCAACGAAACACTGCTGTGCGAGTCCACCTGACCCATCAGGCGTTCACGCAGATCAAACCACTGCTGTCGAAGTGAATCGCGCATGCTGCTCACCTCACACCAGTTGAAAGACAGCGTCGAAGCGTTCAAGCGCGTCGTCGATGACATCGTCGGTGTCAGCCAGGCTGGTGTACAAACGGCTGCCGGCCAACGTGATCAGGCCGTGAGCGGTATACGCGGCGCCCATCTCTTCCATCATGTGCTTGCGGGTCTTGGCTTCATTGCGCGCCCTCAGCAGCTTGAGCGGGTTGCCGGTATCGAGCAGCAGGACGCCGGACGTCTGCAGGTGAACAATGGAACCCATGTTGTACGCCACATAGGGCAAGCCGCGCCGTTTGATGATCTCCTCCAGGCCTGCACGCATACGGTCGCCCGCCCTTCCCGCCAGCGCTGGCGCGTTCAGGCGGCGGGCTTCGACCAGTGCGTAATAACCAGCGACGCATGACAACGGATTAGCCGACAGCGTGCCGCCGACGAACGCCCGTCGCGAGGATGTGCCAATGCCACCGGCAAGCAGTTGCATCACGTCCCGGCGCCCGCCAATGGCACCGGCCATGGGATAGCCCCCGGTCAGGCATTTGCCCAATACCGTGATGTCCGGCATGACATTGAAGTAAGCCTGCGCGCCGCCCAGACCGGCGCGGAACCCGGTGACCACTTCGTCGAAGATCAGCAGGGCATCGAATTCGTTGCACAGCGCCCGCAGCTGTCGGTTGAAGTCGGCGTGCACCGGACGCGTGCCGCTTTCCGGACCAAAAGGTTCGACCATAATGGCTGCGGTGCCACCACGCAGACGGTTGATTTGCAGCCTGCGGCGCAAAGCGTCGAGATTATTCGGCGGGCTTTCCTGAGTGTTCGCGGTGGCGCCTCGCGGGATCCCCACCGCTTCCATGCGCCCGGTGCCCGGCAAGCGCATGCCATAGACCAACTGGTCGCTCCAGCCGTGGTAGGCGCCGCCGATCTTGATCACCCATTTCTTGCGGGTATAGGCGCGGGCCAGGCGAACAGCGGCCATGACCGCTTCGGTGCCCGAGCCCAACAAGCGCAGCATGTCGACACCCGGCATCGATTCGCAGACCAGTTCAGCCAGTTTGACCTCGTATTCATGCAGCAGGCCGGTTACCGGCCCGCACTCATCGAGAATCCGGTCAACCTGTTTGCGAATGGCCGGGTGATTGGAGCCCAGCAACGTCGGGCCACCTGCCTGCAGGAAGTCGGTGTAGCGATTGCCATCCACGTCGGTCAGGTGCGCACCGTGGGCCTGGGCGAAGGCCAGTGGGAACGGATAGTTGAACGCCAGGTTGTGTTGCACGCCCCCCGGTATGACCTTTTTGGCGGCCTCGGAAAGGCGCTTCGATCCTTGGCAGCGCTCGTCGAAATAGCCCATGATTTTGTTCATCGCGTCGCGCTTGATCGGGCGAATCGGCTGTTTCACCAGCTCGTCGAAGCGGCGATAGAGTGAGTCGACATCGGGCCATTGCGACACGGCCGATGCCGGAATGTCAGGGATATTGGCGGGATCGAGAGGTCTGTTCATGATTGAGTCTCTGAAAAAGGCTGAGGGCTGAGGGCGTGCGTGCCGGCGCTGGTCAGGGCGTCGATCAGGCGTGCTATTGCGACGCGCGATTCGGGTTTGCCACGGCTGTTGGCTTTGATCTGGTTGAGAAGATGGTCACGACAGAATGTTTCCAGGTCCTCCAGGCGTTTCAGGGTGGTTTCTATGTCCGGGCCACAGCACAGAACGCCGTGATTGCGCATCAGGTAGGCGTTTTGGTCAGGCCGGATGGTCTTTTCCAGCTTGCCTGCCAGCCAGCCGGAACCGGACGGCGCATAACCCACCAGCTGAATCCTCCGCCCCAGCGATTGCCATAGCGGCGGGTAAGGTACGTCCAGCGATTTGCCGAACAATGTGCAGGCGCTGGCCAGTGGCTGATGGGTATGAATGCTGCAATTGACGTCCGGGCGACTGCGCAGGACTTTCGCGTGCAGCTCGCTTTCAACCGAGGGCGAACGTTCGCCCGACAGCTGCTTGAGGTCCGTGAGTCGCAATACGCAGACGTCCTCTGGCCGCATGCTGAAGTAGTCGGTGGCCGACGGAGTGACCGCGATGTGCAATGCGTCGATACGCAGCGCAAGGTTGCCGCCGGTTGCGGCAAAGAAGCCGCGGCGTGACAGATGCCGCGACAGGTCGACGATCTGCTGTTGAACATTGCTCATGGTGCCGTCTCCTGCGATGGGTTCAACCTGCGATAGAGCGGCGCCAGACGTTTGCGGACTTCCTTGAACGTGGCGAAGCGGTCGTCATACAGGTTTCGGGTTGATTCGGAGGGTTCGTACAGCCGATGCGGCCGTTGCAGGGCCGGCAGATCGTTGAACTGCAGTTTTTCGAGCGCTACTGCAGCAATGAAGGCCGCACCGCGTGCGTTGGTCTGAATCGGTTATGCGGCTGCTGAATGACCCGCCCGCAGACATCGGCCATGATCTGGCACCACACATCCGACTGCGCTCCGCCCCCCGTGGCGACGATGACTCCGCGCGACTGGCCGATAAACTGCGAGAACGGCTCCAGCATCCAGCGCGTGTTGTGCGCGACGCCCTCCATGAAGGCCCGGATGATGTCTTCCCGCGAATGCTCCAGTTTCAGGTTGATCAGGCCGGCACGCAGGCTCGGATCACCTACCGGAGAGCGCTCGCCACACAGCCAGGGCGTGTAGATCAGCCCCCGCGAACCCGCTGGCACTCGGGCGGCGATACGGTCCAGCAAGGCGGACACGTCCGGCTGCTGCTCATCGCTCAACAACTCGTCCGGGTGATACAGCACCTTGTCGCGCAGAAACGACAGATTGGCACCTGCCGCCGATTGCATCGCCATCGCCAGATACCGGCCTTTGACCGCACTGGGTACTGCAGCGATGTGATGGCGTACGCTGGATTTCTTGAACGGCACGTGAGCGCCGACCCACGACGAGGTGCCCAGGTAAAGATGCGGAGCGAAGTCACGCACGGTGGCGCCAACGGCCACGGCCGAGGTGTCCACGGCACCCGCCACCACGGGTGTGGATCGAAGCAGCCCCAGGGCATCGGCGAGCTCGGGCTTCAAGGTGCCGATGACTTCCGTCGAGCCCACCAGCTCCGGCAGTTTGCCGGCGTCGATACCCAGTGCCCTGATCAGGCTAGCGTCGTAACGGATGTGATGAGGATCGCGATTGTCGGTCACCCAGGCGGTCAGCATCGAGTCACCTGTGGCGCAGAAGCGCCCCGACAGGCGCATGTTCATGTAGTCGAGCACATTCAGAAACTTGTGCGTCTTGTCATACCTTGCCGGGTCGTGGTCAAGGATGTAGGCCATGTGCCCGGCCGAGTCCATGCCCGACAGTGACGCCACCCCGCCGGTCAGTCGCAGCGATTTCCAGAGCTTGAGCGGCCCGTAGCCACCCAGATTGCACCAGCCTCCGCCCATGCGTCGTTTGATCGAGCCGGCGCCGCGTTTGTCCAGCCACAGCAGCGCCCGGCCAATCGCGGTCCCCTCGCGATCGACACAGACCGTGCCTTCGCTTTGCGTCGAGCAACACACGGCCACCACCTGACGACGCCTGAGCGGGTCGGCTGCCAGCAATTCGTGGGCACCGAGCAGAAACGCGTTCCACCAGTCCTCGGGTTCCTGCTCGGCACTCAGGCCACTGACGTGCAGCGGCACGCCGTGAAACGCCCAGGCGCGGATGTCTCCCTCCATGGATACCAGCGCGCACTTGCAGCCGGACGTTCCCAGGTCGATCGCGAGGACGAGTTGCTCCAGGCCGGTAGCCGCCTCAGGCGTCCGGGAAATGAAAAGCGAAGTCATAAAGGTCTACTCAGAATGTGCGGGAAATCGACGCTACCCAGCGACTGCCGTCCGTGGTGCGCACATGTCCGTCGTCCTCGGCCATATACAGCTCGCGCGCCCTGGTCTTGGTCGTCACCCAGTCAAGCCCCCAGTCGAAGCCCCACCAGTGGTGGGCCAGACCTGCGCCATAATCGGCAAAGTCAGCCTCCGGGAAGTTTTCGATCTGTTGGTAGCCAGCGTGCAGCTTCAGGTTGGTGTTGATGCCCAGCGCGTACTTGTAGTCGAGGTCATAGAGCATGCTGCCCCGGGAGTTGCGATCACCCTTGGCATAGCAATCGAGGCCTTTGGTCGGGTCATCGCGGAACTGCAATTGCGCGCCACACACCCCGCCGCTGTTGGCGCCCCGGTAGTTTTTCGAGAGCACCCGGGCGATTCGTCCTTCGAACGCGCCGTAACCGATTTCAAGCACGGCGAACTGGCTGTTGTAATTGGTCGAGTGCTCTTCACCTGGCGTGAACGTTTCGAAATCGAACCGGTTCGGTGCCTTGAACTGAGCCCCTGGAAACATCTCGGCCGCAAGCCCGACGCCATAGTGCCAGGCATCCGGATCGCCGAAGCGATAACCGCCAGCCAGCAATACACCTGCGCCGTCGCCATCGAGAAACTGTTTCTTGCTGACCGTGGTAAATTCGGCCAGCGCCACCAGGCCTGTTTCATGGGCGACCTGAATGGTCACTTTGGCCCCGGGCCGATTCAGCGAATCGGAAATCCCGCGGGTACGAATGTCCGAGCTGACCTTGGCGGTAACATCCACTGCGTAGCTTGATATTTCATCGGCGATGGCCAGCGTCGGGCCTGCTGCGGAGCACAGGGCTGCAGCCATTACATAACGGGTTGTATAAGTGCGCATGATTCTCTCCCACGCTAAAGTGCCGGATTTACGATTTGCAAACCGGGGCAGGAGGCAGTGTTGCGATTCGCTCGAATTGCTCGGTCTTGCCGAGAACTTCGGTACCGACAAAAGCCCTTACATTGAGGCGTCCGTCCTTGACTCGAACGGCGCCCTTATATTTTTTCTGGTCACGCGGGTCGTACACCCAGCCATCGCGCCAGGCATCCTGGTCGTAGCGGGTCAGCTGCAGAATCTGTACGCCGCAATCACTCGACGTCGAGGCCGCATCCTTGACCCAGACAATCTGCCCGCAGATAGCGCCGGCCTTGTCTGCGCAGTCGTCAAGTCTGACCACCGCGTCCTTTTCAGCCGTCAACCAAAGGCCCTTGGCCTCAAGCGGACCGGCAGCAGCATGAAGGCCGGTGGAGCACATCAGAACCGAAGAGAGGAAAAGCCACTGCCGTACGTTCATAGCGTCACCTTTTTTATTTTTTTGTTTTGACAGATCGTCACAATAACGACGCTTCAGTTATGATAGTCATCGCTACACGATAGTTATAGCTATCATTTTATCGTGCAGCAACTGTTTTTTGATCCTCATGCTGGCGCCCCACTTTTCTTGACAGGTATTTATGGCCAGGCTGAAAACCGAAATCCCTCCCGAGCAAATCGTCGGGAAAAGCGTTGAACGCAAGAAGCTGCCCGCGCAGCAGCGTGCTACCGAAACCTACGAGCGCATCCTGGTCGCCACGGCAAACACCCTGTGCGAGGTCGGCATAGAACGCCTGTCGACCAATCTGGTATGCGAACGGGCCGGCCTCACGCCGCCCGCGCTGTATCGCTATTTCCCGAACAAGTACGCGCTGCTGACGGTTCTGGGTGAGCGCCTGCTCGAAAAACAGAACGAGCGGATCGATCACTGGATCACCCCCGAGCTGATCGCAGGCACGCCGCAGGCGCTGGAACAGGCGCTCGCCGAGCTGATTCTGGATACGTACCGGGTCACTGACGCCACACTGGGCGGTATGTGGACGCTCAAGGCACTGAGGGCGGTTCCCGCTCTGGAGCATGTGCGGCTCGACTCACACCGCAGGGTTTCCCAGGCTCAGGCTGCGATCATTGGCAGTGCTTTTCCAGACGCGGATCCCGAGCGCATCGCCATGGTTGCCCGCGTCGCGGTGGAAATGATTCACGCGACCATTGAGTTGTTGTTCGATGAGCCGTTGGAGCCCGCGAAAACCTGCGCGATGGTGGCGGCGATGATCGTCAGTCATCTGGATCGCCTGGCGCCCGAACCCGGGCATGGCAAGCGATGAGCGGCATGCAGGTTAGCCGGTTGGCCCCTTTAACCGGCCGGATCGTTCCTCCATCAGCCTGTCGGGGTGCTAAACGATTACGTGAGCCAGGAAATACACACTACTGCTGACGCCTCCGTACTAGCGGCAGGTTCCATCGCCGTCATGCAGCCCCTATAAAAACCACGCAGCCACAGGAGCAGCGTCATGAATCAATCCGCCAGGGTTTCGCCAGACACGACGTTTCACGCTTCCGGGCTAACCGAGCTGTTCGAGGCGCAGCAGGCCGCATTTCGCGCTCAGGGTGCGCCTTCCTTCGATCAACGAATCGCAGACCTCAACGCCGTTCTGCGTATGGTCAGCGATAATCAGAACAGGTTGCTCGAGGCGGTCAGCGCAGACTTCGGCAACCGCTCGTTCGACGAAACCCGGCTCGGTGAGTTGATGCCGGTGGTCAACGGCATCAAGCACATCCGCTCGCACCTCAAGGCATGGATGCGCCCCTCACGGCGCAAGGCGGGTATTGTTTTCAGGCCCGCCACAGCACGGGTGGTTTATCAGCCGCTGGGCGTCGTCGGCATCCTGGCTCCGTGGAACTATCCGCTGACGCTGACACTGGTGCCGTTGATAGAGGCGCTGGCTGCGGGTAACCGGGTAATGATCAAACCTTCGGAACTGACACCCCGAACCTCCGAGCTGCTCAAGCAACTGCTGGGCAAAGCGTTCCCTGCCGAGCAGGTTGTCGTGATCACTGGCGACGCCACGCTGGCGGGCCAGTTCAGTGAGTTGCCTTTCGACCATGTGCTGTTTACCGGCTCAACCCACGTGGGCCGCCAGGTCATGGCGGCGGCCGCACGCAATCTGACACCGGTCACACTGGAGCTGGGCGGCAAGTCGCCAGTGGTGGTCTGCGACGACTTTTCGATCACCAAAGCTGCGCGGATGATCGCTATCGGCAAACTGTTCAATGCCGGTCAGACCTGCGTAGCACCTGACTATGTGCTCGTCCCGCGCGAACAGGTGGACAGATTTGCCAGCGAGTGGCTCGCTGTAGCGAAAAAACTGTACCCGACCCTCGATGGCAATCCTGACTACACCTCGATTATTTCCCAGCGCCACTACGACCGGCTTATGGCGATGGCCAGTCAGGCCGTCGCGACAGGTGCCAAGGCATGGCAACACAATGCGCCCGCAACGGCGGGCGAACGCAAAATCGCACCGATGGCACTCACTCAGGTGTCCCTGCAAGCAGATGTCATGGGCGAAGAGATTTTCGGGCCGCTGCTGCCGATCCTCGCGTATGAGTCGCTGGATGAAGCCATCGCCTTTATCAACGCGCGTCCGGCACCGCTGGCGCTTTATTGCTTTTCCAACGATCAGGTATCTGTAAACCGGGTGCTGAACCGCACGCAGTCCGGCGGCGTGACCATCAATGGCACTATGCTGCACGCGACTCAGGATGACCTGCCTTTTGGCGGTGTCGGCGACAGTGGCACCGGGGCCTATCATGGCTACGAAGGCTTCGTACGTCTGTCCCACGCCCGCGGTGTTCTCAAGCTCGGTCGTTTCAACATGTCCGACAAGGTCTCGGCACCTTACGGACGGCTTACGCGTCTGGTGACCCGATTCATGATCGGTAAATAGACGCTTGCCAAACGGTATGTCCCCGTCATGTCGCGACGTTAAGTGCACATTCGCGGGGATCTTTTCCACTCCCTACTTCCCGTAACAAGAGCAGGAAACACCCGCTAGCGCTAGTTCGCCTGAGCGCTTTCTGCGGCCTCCTTACGCGCCGTCCGACCGATGATCATCACTCTTTCTGATAGTGAAGTATTTAGGTAACCTCAGGGCGATACGCTTTGCTGTACTTCACTCCAGATGCTCTAGCGGGCATCTAACGCTGATTTCGTGGCGGAAACACCAACGGCCAAGTTGATGTGACTGCGCCATGCTTACAGCGTCTATACCATTGTCAGCAGCTTTAAACTCATGGATGACTACATGCCTAACACACTACTTCCGCAGATTGGCAGGGCCATAGCCAGCATCGGTAGCGGGAATTTTTCCAGCATGTTCCACAAGCTGATCGACACTCAGCTTGCGGTAGATGCCACGCACCTCTCCTCCCTGCCACAGCCCTGGCAAACGCCACCCGCCTCTGCACCGACGGTCTTTAACGAGACCGTGACGTCATCACGAGGCACGCTGTTGCTCAGTGACTCGATTCATCTTTACCCTGATCAGGCCTCGGAAAACTTTAGCTGTAAAATAACCGTATTTCGGGCGCTTCCCGCGCATGAATTTTCAGAAAAGGAACGCCGGCAACTAGGCGACATTTCTCCTCTGCTGTTTTCGATACTTGAAAAACATGTCAATGCCCTGCAATCAGCAATGCCCGGCATCGAGCATAAAAAGCCCGAAAGCATTGAAAAACGCTTCCAGGAACGACTGCGCGAAACGGGACTGACGTTGTCCGAACGCGAAACCCAAGTGTGCCTGGGGCTGCTCGCCGGCCATACCGCGCTTGAGCAGGCCGAGCGGCTCGCACTCAAGGTCAATACCGTGGGCAGTTACCAGCGCCGCGCGGCGATCAAGCTGGGCATCAGCGGTCGCAATTCCCTGATGCGCTGGATGTATGGCTCATCAGCGGGCGTTTTTTCAACCTGCTGACCGCCAGTTGATGCAAAGGACGGGGCGATACCGATCGCCCCTCCCGGATCCACCCTCACCGCCTCCGATGCAAGACCTCCTTGCGCCTGCAATCACGCTTTATCAATACCCACCAAGTCATTGCGTTTCCCCCACACCCACTGCCAATCCGTCGTACCACCAGGCCGCCAGGCTATAGACGTCCGGCGCTTTCAGGACGCTGAAGTGGTTGCCCGGCCCGTGCCAGAGTGAAAGCTGCGGTAGCAGGTGCTGCCATTGGCTCGCGCAAGCGGCATGCTCAAGTTGATTATCCAGCGCATCCAGTTGCGGATCGTCCACTAATACCAGACTCGCCCTGCCGCTGTAGCCTCCTGGCTCAGGTCGATAGACCGTGCGCAAGGCGCTGGCGAACGTGCGAACAATCCCTTGCAGGGCCTGTGCCGCAAGACGTGGCGGCAATAGTCCGACGCGCACCATGGCTTGCTGAAGCAGGTGCATTTGCGTGACGGTATCGCTGCCGGCAAACGTCAGCGGGTCGAGCTCGAGGCTTCTCCCGCTGGACAACTGCAGCGCCTCGATCAGGCGTTCCAGCACGGCTGTGGCGGTATAAGGTTTACCGTCCAGACCCTCGCCGCCAGGCGCTTCGCTGTCGATCAGGGTCAACGAGACAACCTCGCGGCCACGGGCCTGCAGCTTGACAGCCATCGCGTGCGCCGCCCACCCGCCGAACGAATGCCCGACCAAATGCAGGGGGCCTTTCGGATACAGCGCTTCGATGGCCTGCACATGGCTCTGCGCTGCAGCTTCCACGCGGCTGTGCGGAACACTGCGACCGTCCAGACCGCGCGGTTGCAGGCCGTGGATCGGCCAGTCCGGACCCAGTGCCTCGGCCAGGCCAATGAAGCTGGTGACGCTGTCCCCGGCGCCCGGTACGCAAAACACTGGCGCATGCCCGTCACGCCCGCTCTGGATGGCCAGCAGTGACTGATGAGCCGGCGGTGGCGGTGGCGTGGCAGGCGCGCTGTGCAGCGCCTGAACGATGCTCAGACCAAGCACCGCGACGTGCGGTGCCTGCATCATCGTCATGTGGTCCCCCGGGACATCGACGCACCGCAGTAGATCTGCGGAGAGAATCTCCCCCCAGCCCAAGGTCGAACTGCTTCCAATCGGCGCCATTGGGCGCTGTTCGGCGCGGAACAGGTGAATCGGCAGGCTGAGTGACTCCAGCTGGTAATGCGCCAGGGCCTGACCATGCGCCACTTCACGGTCCAGGTAATGGTGCAATTGCTGATCGCTCGCCAGCGCCAGCTCCTCGTACAACAGGCCTTCGTCACGGCACAGTTGCAACAGCGTGGCGAAGTCCGGCAGCGGCGCTTGCTCGCTCAATGAGTTCAGACGCGCCAACTTCGCAGCGCCCTCACCCGCCTGGGCTTGCCAGTGCGCAGTGCAATGCGAGAGCAATTGCCGCTCAAGCAAATCAGGCCCCTGCCAGCGCGCCTTGCCCTGATCGGTCAGGCGTGGCACATAGCTGTCGATCAGGCCGAGGAATGTCACGGCCTCGTCCATGCCCAGCAGTTGCGTGGCCACTTCGTAGGCCAGCACCCCGCCAAACGACCAGCCGGCCAACCGATACGGGCCGCGCGGATGGACCTGACGAATGCGCTCCACCATCCGCGCAGCCAGACACTCCATGGTGCGTAATTGCTGCTGCCCAAGACCAATGCCCGGCAAGCCGTAAATCGGAAAGTCACCCTGCAGATGTTGCCCAAGCACCGGGAAATAAGCATCCAGCCCGGTGAAATCGTGCAGCAGAAACAAGGGTGACTCGCTGCCACCGGCGCGCACTGTGATCACCTCCCGAGCCTCGTCCGGCGATCCTGGACGCTGATCGAGCAATCCGGCCAGCGCTGCAACGCTAGGGTGCTGGAACAGCTCGGCCAGCGTCAGTGACACACCTGCTTTTTGCAGCAGGCTGACCAGGCGGATGGCCGACAGCGAATGGCCGCCCAGTTCAAAGAAACTGTCGTGCCTGCCGATTTTTCCGACTTCAAGAACCTCGGCCCACAAGTCCGCCAGGCGCTCTTCCAGAGCCGTTGAAGGCGCCTGGTAAGCGAGGTTCGCCAGTGCCGCCAGGTCGGGCGCAGGCAACGCCTTGCGGTCGACTTTGCCGTTCTGGGTCAATGGCAGCGCATCAAGGCTTACAAACACCGCAGGCACCATGTACTCCGGGAGTTGACCCAACAGATGCGCGCGCAAGGCGGCACTGTCGAGCGACGCATCACGACGGGTGAAGTAACCCACCAGACGCAACGTGCCATCGTCCAGACGCTGGGTGGTCACCACCGCTTCGCCGACGCCCGGGCATTGCGCCAGGTGCTGTTCGATCTCGCCTGGCTCGATACGCACGCCACGAATCTTCACCTGATCATCGTTACGGCCCAGGTATTCAAGCGTCCCGTCTGACAGCCAGCGCACAAGATCGCCGGAGCGATACATGCGCGCGCCGGATCTGTCGCTGAACGGATCGTCGAGGAAGCGTTCTGCGGTCAGGTCCGCTCGGTTCAGATAGCCACGAGCAACGCCAGCGCCGCCGATGTACAACTCGCCGGGCACCCCGAGTGGCACGGGCTGGCCACGCGAATCCAGTACGTACAGTCGGGCATGGGTAACCGGCTTGCCGATGTGCAACACCTCGCCAGGCTGCATCCGGCCAGAGCTGGCCACCACCGTGGTCTCTGTCGGGCCGTAGTTGTTGACCACGGCAAAACCGGGATCACGGTTGAAATGGCGCAAGCGATCACCGCCAATCAACAGAGTTTGCAGCGTCGGATGGTGTAATTCACGGCTGAAGGCGTATTCGGCCACGGGGGTCGGCAGAAACGCCACCTGCAGCGGCTGGGCCAGCCACCAGTCGAGCAGCACATCGAGCTGTTCGTTGCCAATCTCCGCAGGCGGCAGGTGCAGCACCGCACCGGCACACAGCGCAGGCCAGACTTCCCAGGCCATGGCGTCGAAACCGAACCCGGCAACGCTGGCGGTATGACTGCCGGCACGCAGGTTGAAGGCTTCACAGTGCCAATCCACCAGATTGTTCAGCGTGCGGTGCTCGACCATCACGCCCTTGGGCAGCCCGGTGGACCCCGAGGTGTAAATCACGTAAGCCAGATGTTGCGTGGTCATTTCCGGCACGGACGGGTTGTCGGTGCGCTGTGACCAGTCCGGGCGATCAAGCGCGATCACCGGCACCTGCAGTTCGGGCAGACGTGTCAGCAGGTCGAATTGAGCCAACACCACCACAGGTTCGCTGTTCTCCAGCAGGTAGTTGATGCGTTCATCCGGGTGGCCCGGATCGACCGGTACGTAGCACGCCCCGGCTTTCAGCACTGCCAGCAGACCGGCCAGGGTCTCCAGACCCCGCCGCGCGACCACCGCCACCCGGTCGTCAGGACGTACGCCCAGCCCGATCAGGTGATGGGCCAGTGCGTTGGCACGGGCGTTCAACTCGCCATAGCTCAAATGCTGGTCGCCCGCCTTTGCGGCCATGGCGTTCGGTTGTTCCAGCGCCTGCTGTTCGATACGCAGATGAACGGGCAGCGGGCACTCCGCCGTAAGGCGATCGGCATTGAAGCCATCGAGTAGCTCGTTTCGTTCGGCGCCGGGCAGAATATTCAGTGCCTGAATCGGTTCCGAAGGTGCCTGTTCAAGCGCGTCGACCAGTCCCTCCACGGCGCAGGCAAGATATGCACAAACACGTCGGGCATCGATGCCTTTCGAGGTCAGCGCAGTCAGGTCGAACGCCTCGCCCAGATCATCGACGCTGAGCGTCAACGGATAGCTGCTGCGCTCGCCAGACTGTAGCAGCTCGATGCCCTTCCAGGCCTTGCCGGCAGCCTCGTTTGCCTCACCGGGTGCAGCGCTGTGGCGGTAGTTCAACAGTGCACTGAACAACGGCGCACCTGCAGGCAAGGCGCTGCAACGCTGCGCGATTGCCAGAGAAGCCTGTTCGTGGGCAAGCAATCCGGTCAGGCGGCGGTGGGTTTGGGACAGAGCATCGCGTGCACTCTGATCGGCCAGGTCGATGCGCAACGGCAAGGTGTTGATGAACACCCCGAGTGTGCGTTCGGCGCCCTCGCTGCCGTTCAAGCGACCCAACAGTACGGTGCCGAACACCACGCTGTCACGCCCGGACAATCGGCCCAGTACCTGAGCCCAGGCCAGGTGCATCAGGCTGGCAGGACTGACACCCAGCTGCCGCACTTGATGACGTAACCGCCTGCTCAGGTCCATATCCAGACGCAGTCGGGCCTCGCCTGCAACGTCCGGCCCTGGCAACCAGGTCTGGGCGTACGCCAGGGTCGGCTCATCCAGATCGCCCAATTGCTCGCGGAAGAACGTCTCATGCGCGTCGTCACCGGCCCCCAGCAAGGTCTGCGCGATGTAGTTGCGATAAGGCACTGGCGCGGGCAGTTGCGCTGCCTGATCGAGCAGCACCGCCTGCAACTCCTGGCTCAGCAGGTCCAGGGCAACGTGGTCCATGATCAAATGATGGAACAGCAGGACCGCGACGATACGCCCGCTGTCCGGGTCATCGGCGTGAATCAGCCGCAGCAGCGGTGCACGTACAAGTTCCAGCGGCTCGGGATTATCCAGCGCCGCCAGCGGCACCTCGATCACCGGCAGATCGGCATGTCGCCAGACCACTTGCACAGGCGTTTCCAGGCCGTCCCAGCACAGTGAAGTGCGCAACACGTCGTTGCGGGCGATGACCTGTTGCAGCGCCTGGCTGAAGGCCTCCAGTCGCGAGCGGTCGGCAAAGGCGAAGCGTGCCTGCAAGCGATAGGGATCATCCTCGGCGGCGGACAGGTAGTGATAGAAAATACCCGCCTGCAGAGGCCCCAGCGGGTAGATGTCCTGAATATTGCTCGCACCACCGGTAACGCTGGCGACAACGCGATCGATCCCTGCCTGGTCCAGTTTCACCAGCGGCAACAGGTCCGGGGTTATTGACGTGCAATCCGCACCGATCAGGTTGGCCGGAATCTTCACCTGAGCGCCGCTGCCAACGGCGCGTGCCAAGGCGGCCAGGGTCGGCTGGGCAAACAACACGCGGATATCGGCATCCATGCCACGGCGACGCATGCGTGCGATCAGAGTAACGGCGAGCAGCGAATGGCCGCCGAGCTCGAAGAAGTGATCGTTGCGCCCTACTTGCTCGACTTGCAGCAAATCGCTCCAGATATCGGCCAGGGCCATTTCCAGCTCGCCTTGCGGCGGCTCGTATTCACGCCCTGGCATGGCCTCGCGATCCGGCACCGGCAAGGCACGTCGATCGACCTTGCCGTTGGCGGTCAATGGCCAGGCATCGAGGCGCACGAACGCACTCGGCACCATGTAGCCCGGCAGGCGGTCCAGCATGTCGGCACGCAGCCTGGCGATATCAAGCGCCGAGCGCGGGCCTTGCTCAATGAAGTACGCCACCAGACGTGACTGTCCAGGTTCGTCCTCGCGCGCCACCACCAGCGATTCCTCGATACCCGGCAACGAGGTCAGTTGCGCCTCGATTTCGCCCAGTTCGATACGCATACCGCGGATTTTCACCTGATCGTCGTTACGCCCCAGATAGTCCAGCGTGCCGCCTGCATTCCAGCGAGCCAGATCACCGGTGCGGTACATACGCGCCTGCGGGTGCTCGCAGAACGGATCGCTGAGGAAGCGTTCGGCAGTGAGTTGCGGCTGATTCAGATAACCTCGTGCCACGCCTTCACCGCCGATGTACAACTCGCCGGCAACACCGGTCGGCACCAGTTGCTGCTGCTCGTCGAGCAGGTACACGCGGGTGTTGGCGATCGGTTTGCCGATGTCGAGGCTGCCGTCAGGCAACAGACGACCGGAGGTGGCGACCACCGTGGTTTCGGTCGGGCCATAGTTGTTGATCACGGCAAACCCCGGCTCACGGTGGAACTGCCGCAGGCGATCGCCGCCGATCAGCAGCGTCTGCAGCGTCGAGTGATACAGCTCGCGGCTGAACGCATATTCGGCCACCGGTGTCGGCAAAAACGCCACCTGTAGCGGCTGGGCCAGCCACCAGTCGAGCAGCACATCAAGCTGTTCATTACTGATTTCGGCTGGCGGGATATGCAGCGTTGCCCCTGCACACAGGGCCGGCCAGACTTCCCAGGCCATCGCGTCAAAACCGAAGCCGGCCACAGTGGCAGTATGGCTACCGGCGTGCAAAGCGAATGCCTGGCAATGCCAGTGAACGAGATTGGCCAGCGTGCGGTGTTCGACCATCACGCCTTTCGGTTGTCCGGTCGAGCCAGAAGTGTAAATCACATACGCCAGATCGCCGGGCGTCTGGCCCGACAACAGCGGATTTGCCGGTTGCTCAGGCCATTGAGGGCGATCGAGCGCGAGCAGTGGCACCGTCAGTGCAGGGAGGCGCGCCATGAAAGCCTGTTCAGCGAGCACCACCACTGGCGCGCTGTCGGTCAGCAGATAGTTTATGCGCTCATCGGGGTGCGCCGGATCCACCGGCACATAGCAGGCACCGGACTTGAGCACGGCCAGCAGACTCACCAGCGTGTCCAGCCCACGGCGCGCGACGACCGCGACGCGATCATCCGGGCGCACGCCCAGGCTGATCAGATGATGGGCAAGGCTGTTGGCCTGACGGTTCATCTGCGCGTAGCTCAGTGACTGCTGGCCGCCCCTGGCGGCAACGGCTTCGGGCATGCCCTCGGCGCGTGCCTCTATCAGGGCATGAATGGTCTGACCTTGCGGCAGGCTCACCGCGCTGGCGTTAAGAGTGTCGAGCAGATACTCGCGCTCCTGCGGGCCCACCAGCGGAATATCAGCGAGCACTGCCTGCTGGTTACTCACCAGCGTGCGCAGCAACTGTTCGAAATAACCGCAATAGCGCTGCACCGTTGCCTCATCGAACAGCGCAGTGGCGTAGTCCAGCGTGCCGAACAACGCATCACCCTGTTCGCCGAGGTTAAGCGACAGATCGAACTTGGAGACCTGACTCTGCTGTTCGACCGTTGCCAGCGACAGCCCGTCCATCTCCGGTAAGGTAGTTTCCCCGGCCAGCCAGTTAAGCGTTGTCTGGAATAACGGGCCATGGGCCAGGCTGCGTGTCGGGCGGACGATTTCAACCACCTGCTCGAACGGCAGGTCTTGGTGGTCCTGAGCCTCCAGTACTCGCGTCCTGACCTGTGCCAGCAGCGCCTCACCGGTGGCTGCCGATGCTGTGTCGATGCGTATGGCCAGCGTGTTGACGAACAGGCCGATCAGCCCTTCCAGCTCGGCGCGACCACGGCCCGCGATCGGGCTGCCGACGACCACCTCGGCCTGACCGGACAGACGCGCCAGCAGTGCGCCCCACGCAGTCAGCAAGGTCATGTACAGCGTAACGCCTTGCCGCTGAGCCAGCGCACGCAGGCCGGCAGTCAGTTGCCCATCCAGCCGTACGTTCAGGCTGGCACCGGCGAAATCCTGCTGCGCCGGACGCGGCCGGTCGACAGGCAGGGTCAGCAGTGTCGGCGCGCCTTCCAGCACCTGCCGCCAATAGGCAGCCTGGTGTTGCAGACGTTCACCGCTCATCCAGCCCTGCTGCCAGACCGCATAGTCGGCGTACTGGATGCTCAGCGCTGGCAGTGGATCGGTCTCGCCGCGACGCAGCGCCGGATACAACGCAAGCAATTCGCGGGTCAGAACGCCCATCGACCAGCCGTCGGAGACGATGTGGTGCACGGTCAGCAACAATACGTGCCGCGCGTCTTCCACCTGCAGCAGGCAGCCACGGATCAGCGGCCCCCGTGTCAGATCGAACGCTGCGGTAGCCTCTGCTGCGACGCGTTCGGCCAGGGTTTGCGGGTTTTGACGCAGGTCTTCGATGTGCAGGAACGACATGGCCGCCGGAGCTGTGAACACGACTTCAGCCCCCTCCTCACGGGCAATGAAGCGGCTGCGCAGGGTTTCGTGGCGCTCGACGATTCGCCCAAGCGCGGCTGTCAACGCGGCGACATCCAGCGATCCTTGCAGACTGAGGGCCAGCGGGATGTTGTAAGCCTGATTACCGCCTTCCATCTGTGCCAGAAACCACAAACGCTGCTGGGCAAACGACAGCGGTAGCGACTGATCACGCGGCGCAGGCAGGATCAGTGACAGTTCACTGCGTCCCGCACCAGCCAGCGCACTGGCCACGGCTGCCAGTTCGCCCAGCGCGAAGAGTTCGCCCAATGGCAATTCCATGCCCATCTGCTGACGCACCTGCGACACCATGCGCATGGCCAGCAGGGAATGCCCGCCCAAGTCGAAAAAGTGATCGTGGCGACCGACCCGCTCGAGCTGCAGCACTTCAGCCCAGATCTGCGCCAGAGCGATTTCAATCTCGCCCTGCGGTGGCTCGTAGGCCAGCCCCAACAGCGACGAATGATCCGGTTTGGGCAGTGCACGGCTGTCCAGCTTGCCGTTGGCGGTCAACGGCAGAACGGTCAGCTCGACAAAGGCCCCAGGTACCATGTATTCCGGCAGGTTAGCCTGCAGGTGAGCACGCATTTGCTCCGGTGCAGGCGCCTCGGCGTCCAGCCGGCTGGTGAAGTAGGCAACCAGACGCACATGGCCCGGCTCATCCTCGCGCGCCAGAACCACAGCTTCCCTGATGCCCGGCAACTGATGTAGACAATTGACGATCTCGCCCAGCTCGATACGGAAACCACGGATTTTCACCTGGTCATCGTTGCGCCCCAGGCACTCCAGCTGGCCATCCTCCAGCCAGCGGCCCAGATCGCCGGTGCGGTACATCATCGCGCCGGGCTGATCGCTGAACGGGTCGGCGATAAACTTCTCTGCGGTCAGGTCCGGGCGATTCAGATAACCCAGCGCCACACCGTCGCCACCAATGTAAAGCTCGCCAATCGCCCCCAACGGTGTCAGGTGCTGATGAGCGTCGAGCACGTAGACCGTCGTATTGCCGATAGGTGTACCGATCGGTACCGACTCGGCGTGATCGGCCAGTGTTCTTACATCACTGGCCGTAGCGAAGGTAGTCGTTTCAGTGGGGCCGTACGCGTTCAACAGGTGCAGGCCCGGAGCCTGGGCAAGCAGCGTGCGGAAGCTCGCCGGATCGGCGCGCTCACCGCCGGAAAGCAACAGCCGAAGACCGCTGAGTGCCTCGGGGATCAGTTGCACGTACTGGTTGAACAGTGCGCTGGTCAAGAACAGCACACTGACATTGCCCTGACGCAGAGCCGCGCTGAAACGCATCGGGTCGATCAGCGTGGTGTGCTCGATCACCAACAGCTGCCCACCGTTGAGCAAGGCACCCCAGACTTCCATGGTGCTGGCATCGAATGCAGGGTTGGAGGCAAAGGCGATGCTGTCCTGCTCGTTGAAGTCGGCATAACCGTTGTTCAACACCAGCCTGGCAATGCCGCGATGGGCCACACGGACGCCTTTCGGGGCTCCCGTCGAGCCAGAGGTGTACATGACGTAAGCTGCTGTGTCGGATGCCTGTGGCAGGCCCGGGTCATGCGCAGGCTGGTCGTCAAGGTTCAACTGGTCCAGATTGATGCGTTGCACCGTCGAGCCCATCGAGGTGGCGCTCTGCGTCAGCACACATTTCGCCTGGCAATCATCGAGCATGTAATGCTGGCGTTCGGCAGGCGCATTGACGTCCAGTGGCACGTAGGTCGCTGCGCATTTGCCGACCGCCAACTGGCTGATCAGCAGTTCCAGTGAGCGCGGTAGCAAAATCGCCACATGCTCGTTGGGCCGCACACCTTGCCCCAGCAGGTAGTGAGCCAAGTGGTTGGCGCGCTCGTTCAACTCACCATAAGTGAGTGAGCGACGGCCATGCACGGCCGCCACTGCATGCGGATGAAGCGCAGCGCGGCGCTCGAACAGACGGTGCACGGGCTGCCCGCGTGGGTAGTCACGCCGGGTATCGTTGAACGTTACCGACATCTGCTCGCGTTCTGCCTCCGGCACCACTGACGATTCAATCAGGGCTGCTGCCGACTGCTGCTCCAGGGCCTGCACCAGATGGACAACGGCTTGTTGCACGTAGGCGCAAATCCGTTGCGGATCAATACCCGGCGCAGCCTGGGCTGTCAGGCTGAAACTATCGCCGAAGTCATCGATACTCAAGGTCAGCGGGTAGTTACTGCGCTCCTCTGCGTGCACGACCTCAATCCCTTGCCATGCCGTGTTGTTCGCCTGGTCATCGACCTCAGGCACAGCGCTGTGGCGGTAATTGAGCAGCGTATTGAACAGTGGTGCGCCAGCCGGCAAGGCGCTACAGCGCTGGGTCAAAGCCAACTGAGCGTGCTCATGGGCGAGCATCCCGACCAGACGACCATGGAGGTCGAGCACTGCACTGCGCGCGCAGTGCCCGACCAGATCCATGCGCAATGGCAAGGTATTGATGAACACCCCCAAGGCGCGCTCGCCCCCCTCACCGCCGCGCAACCGTCCAAGCAGCACGGTGCCGAATACCACGCTGTCACGCCCGGACAACTGGCCGAGCACCTTCGCCCAGGCGAGGTGCATCAACGTGGCGGCGCTGACACTCAACTGCCGTGCCTGATCGCGGATCTGCCGGCACAGGTCGCTGTCCAGCGTGAGTCGGGCCTCGCCAGGAATCTGCTCTGCGGATGCCATGGCCAGACCATAAGGCAAGGTCGGCTCATCGATATCGCCCAACTGCTCGCGGAAGAACGCTTCATGGGCGTCCTCTCCAGGCCCTTGCACAACGTGGGCAATGTAGTTTCGATAAGGCACAGGCGCTGCAAGCTGAGCTTCGTTGTCCAGCAGGATGGCCTGCAACTCATGGCTCAATATATCGAGGGCGATGTGGTCCATGATCACATGGTGGTAGCGCAGCACCGCTGCGATCCTTTGGTTGGCCGGATCATGGGCATAAACCAGCTGCAACAGCGGCGCCTGCGTCAGGTCCATGCGCGGCGCATTAAACAGGTCTTGCAAGGCTGCCTCTTCAACCCGCAGAGGCGCCTGGCGCCAGACCACTTGTACCGGTGCTTGCAAACCTTCCCAGAACAACCCGGTGCGCAGAATATCGTTGCGCTCGATCACTCGCTGCAAGGCATTGCAAAAAGCCTCAAGACGCGAGGCGTCGGCGAAGGCGAACTGCGGCTGCAACAGATAAGGATCGCGGTCCCCGGCGGTCAGGTGGTGGTAAAGAATACCGGTCTGCAACGGGCCCAGCGGGTAGATATCCTGCACATTAGCGGCACCGCCCGGCACCCGCGCCACGATACGCTCAATGGCGGGCTGGTCCAGCGCTACCAAGGGCAGCAGTTCAGGGGTGATGCGCTGGCAGTACGCATCGATCAGGTTGGCTGGCACATCGATTTCAGTGTCGCCACCGACGGCCTCGGCCAGCGCCGCCAGCGTTGGCTGGACAAACAGAACGCGAATGTCCGCACGCATGTCCAGACGACGCATGCGCGCAATCAGGGTCACGGCCAGCAACGAGTGGCCGCCCAGTTCAAAGAAATTATCCTGACGACCGACCTGCTCCACATGCAGCAGCTCGGCCCACAAGCTTGCCAGGGCGATTTCGATCGGTCCTTGCGGCGCTTCATAGGCCCGGCTGGCGATGCTGTCGCGGTCCGGTGCCGGCAGGCTTTTGCGGTCCAGTTTGCCGTTCGCCGTCACCGGCAGGCTGGCCAGCCGTACATAGGCCGCAGGCACCATGTATTCGGGCAGCAGGCCCGACAGCCAGGCACGCAACTGTTCGATATCCAGCCCGGCTTTATCTTCAGCCGAGGTGTAATAGCCAACCAGTCGTTTGTCACCCGGCACATCCTCGCGCGCCACAACCACAGCGTCGAGAACATCTGGATGATCGTTCAGGCGCGCTGCGATCTCACCCAGTTCGATACGGAAACCGCGAATCTTGACCTGTTCGTCATTACGGCCCATGTATTCCAGGCTGCCATCGGCCAGCCAGCGGCCCAGGTCACCGGTACGGTACATCCGCGCATTCGCTACGTGGCTGAACGGGTTGTCGAGAAAGCGTTCAGCCGTCAGTGCTTCACGGTGCAGATAGCCCCGCGCCACACCGGCACCGCCGACATACAGCTCGCCAACCACACCCATCGGCACGGGCTCGCCGCGCGCATCGAGAACATAAAGCTGCAAATCGGGAATGCGTCTGCCGATCGGGCTGGCGCCAAGGCGCTGGGCGTCTTCGGGCTGCAACGGGTAATAGGTCACATGCACCGTGGTTTCGGTGATGCCGTACATGTTCACCAGTTGTGTGCCGGCGTTCACGTTGCGGGCATACCACGGCTTGAGTATCACGGTGTCCAGCGCTTCACCGCCGAAGATCACCTTGCGCAACGAATGCGCCTGGCCGTTCTCGCCCTGTGCAGCAATGAGCTGACGGAACGCACTCGGCGTCTGGTTGAGCACCGTCACCCCGGTGCTGCACAGCAGTGTGTAGAAGTCTTCGGGCGAGCGGCTGACCAGCTGCGGCACGATTACCAAATGCCCGCCATGCAGCAACGCGCCCCAGATTTCCCAGACCGAAAAGTCGAAGGCGAACGAATGGAACAGCGCCCAGACATCCTGCTGGTTGAAACCGAACCATTCTTCGGTGGCCGAGAACAGTCTCGCGACGTTGCGATGTTCGATCATCACGCCTTTGGGCTTACCGGTGGACCCGGAGGTGTAGATCACATAAGCCAGGTTGCCGGGCGTTACCGGCACCTGCGGATTACAGACGGATTCGTCCTGCAAGTCGTCGTCGAGACAGATCACCGGCACTTCCGAGACCGGCAAGGTGCCCTGCACTGACCGCTGACTCAACAACGCCACCGGTGCGCTGTCGTCGAGGGTGTAAGCCAGACGTTCAATAGGATAAGCCGGGTCCAGCGGCACGTAGGCGGCACCGGCTTTGAGAATCCCCAGCAGGCCCGCGATCATCTGCAGGCCGCGAGGCGTGCAGATGGCGACTCGGTCGTCCGCACCGATGCCCATGCCAATCAGGCGATGTGCGATCCTGTTGGCCTGGGCGTTAAGTGTTGCGTAGCTCCACGACTCCTCTTCATAGCTGACGGCAATCGCATCCGGCGTGCGCTGCGCTTGCGCTTCAAACTGACTGTGCAGCGTCTGCTCTTGCGGATACACCGCATCGGGTGCATTGAAGCCCTCGGTCAACTGCCGACGCTCGGCCTCCGACAACAGCCGAATGTGGCTCACCACCGTCTGGCTGTCAGCCACCATGGCGCGCAGTATCGCTTCCAGATACCCCAGGTGGCGTTCGACGGTGCCATGGTCAAACAGCGCTGTGGCGTATTCCACGACGCAGCGGAAATGATCGGCGCCATCGCTGACGCTCAACGCCAGGTCGAATTTCGCGAAAGCGGCCTGTTCATCCAGCGGCTCGAGCTGCATATCGCCCAGTTGCAATTCCAGCCCCTGGCTGCCGTCCCAGGTCAGTGATGCCTGGAATAACGGGCTGTGCGCGAGGCTGCGTGGCGGCCGCAGGCGCTCCACCACTTGTTCGAAAGGCAGGTCCTGATGATCCTGCGCTTCCACCACGCGGGCCTTGATGCGCTCCAGCAGCGTCACCACATCCGGCTCGCCCGACGTATCGACACGCACGGCCAGGGTATTGACGAACAAACCGATCAAGCCTTCGATTTCGGCATGACGGCGGTTGGCAACCGGCATGCCGACGACCACCTCTTCCTGTCCGGACAGCCGCGCCAGCAAAACAGCCCAGGCGCCCATGAACAGCATGAATGGTGTCACCGACTGCGTCTGGCAGAAGGCTCTGAGGTCGTTGCTCAAACGCGGGTCGAGATCCAGCGCGACGCTGGCCCCGGTGTAGTCCTGATGCGCGGGACGTGGACGGTCTGTGGGCAAGGTCAGCAATACCGGCGCACCCGTCAGGGTCTGCTGCCAGTAATCGGCCTGATGACTCAATCGTTCGTCGTCCAGCCAGTTGCGTTGCCACACGGCGTAATCGCCATACTGCAGGGCCAGCGAGGGCAAGGGATCCTCCTGCCCTTGACTGAACGCCTGGTAGAGCGCGGTCAGTTCGCGGGTCAGCACGCCCAGCGACCAGCCGTCGGCAACGATGTGATGCACGGTCAGCAGCAAGACGTGACGGTCTTCAGCCAGACACAGCAAACGGCCACGGATCGGCAAGTCGCGCTGCAAGTCGAAGGGCTGCGCGGCCTCTTCCCTGATCACGGCCTGCAGCGCTTGCGGGTCCTGATCGCGTAAATCCTGCCAGCAGATGCCCGGTACCTCAGTCACAGGCGCTGCCTGTACCCAGGCGATGTCGTCTTCCTGACTGAAGCGGCTGCGCAGGCTGTCGTGGCGGGCCACGATGCGTTCCAGTGCACGCGTCAAGGCACGGCTGTCCAGTGGACCGTTCAGTTTCAGGCCCAACGAGATGTTATAGGCACTATTGGCATCTTCCATTTGCGCCATGAACCAGATGCGCTGCTGAGCGGAAGACAAGGGTACCGGGCCGTTGAGTGGCTGAACGTCGATGACCGGCAACTGACTGCGCGCGGCAGCGCTCAGGCAGTGTGCGACCGCGATCAGCGAACTGTCGGCAAACAGGTCGCCAAGGGCCAGTTCCAGTGACAGGCGCTGACGTACCTGAGAAACCATGCGCATGGCCAGCAACGAATGACCGCCCAGCTCAAAGAAACGGTCATGACGCCCTACGCGCTCGACCTGCAGCAATTCGCTCCAGATCAGGGCCAGCGCGGTCTCAAGCTCGCCTTGCGGGGCCTGGTATTCGCCGGTCGACAGCGCGGTGCGGTCGGGCACCGGCAAGGCACGGCGGTCGACCTTGCCATTGGCCGTCAGTGGCCAGCTATCCAGGCGCACCAATGCGCCGGGCACCATATAACCCGGCAGGCGGGCCAGCAGTGCGGTACGCAATTGCTCCACTGTGCTGGAGGCAGCGCCGGCACGCTCAGTGAAATAGCCCACCAGCCGCGCTTGCCCCGGTTCATCTTCGCGAGCCAGGACCAGTGCCTCCTCGATACCCGGCAATTGGCTGAACTGGTTTTCGATTTCTCCCAGCTCGATGCGCACCCCGCGAATTTTCACCTGATCGTCATTACGACCCAGGTACTCCAGCGTGCCATCGGCATTCCAGCGTGCCAGATCGCCGGTGCGGTACATGCGCGCCTGTGGTTGCCCGGCGAACGGATCATGCACAAAGCGTTCGGCAGTCAGTTGCGGCTGATTCAGGTAACCGCGGGCCACACTGTCGCCACCGATATACAGCTCGCCCGGCACCCCGAGCGGGACCAGCTGTTGCCGCTCATCAAGCAGGTAAATCGAGGTGTTGGCGACCGGTTTGCCGATGTCCAGGCTGCCGTCGGGTAATAAACGACCGGAGGTGGCGACCACCGTGGTTTCGGTGGGGCCATAATTATTGATCACCGCAAAGCCCGGATCGCGATGGAACTGGCGTAGCCGGTCACCGCCGATCAGCAGCGTGCGCAGGGTTGGATGACGCAGATTGCGACTGAAGGCGTATTCGGCCACCGGCGTGGGCAGAAAAGCGACCTGCAACGGCTGGGCGATCCACCAGTCAAGCAGCGCATCAAGCTGCTCATTGCCGATCTCGGCCGGCGGCAGGTGCAGCGTCGCCCCGGCGCACAAGGCCGGCCAGACTTCCCAGGCCATGGCGTCGAAACCGAAACCCGCCACACTGGCGGTATGACTGCCCGCACGCAGATCGAAGGCCTCACGGTGCCAGTCGATCAGATTGTTCAGCGAGCGGTGCTCGACCATCACGCCCTTGGGCTGGCCGGTCGAGCCCGAGGTGTAGATCACGTAGGCGAGATGGGTCGAGTCGAGCGTGTCGACGTGAGGGTTGTCTTGCTGCTCGGGCCAGTTTGCCAGGTCCAGTTCGATCAGTGGGGTGTTCAATCCCGGCAAGCCCAACCCTTGCAGGCGTTCGACAAAGACTGGTTGAGCCAATACCGCAACCGGCGCGCTGTCGCCGAGCAGATAGGCAATGCGCTCGTCCGGGTGCGCCGGATCGACCGGCACATAGCCCGCACCGGCCTTGAGCACTGCCAGCAAGCCGACCAGCGTCTCAAGGCTGCGCCGCGCCACCACCGCCACGCGGTCATCGGGTTGTACCCCAAGACTGATCAAATGATGGGCGAGCGCATTGGCGCGTGCGTTCAGCTCGCGGTAGCTCAGGTGTTGTGTGCCCACCTGTGCGGCAATAGCGTCAGGCTGCTGCTCTGCCAGCAGCTCAATACGCTGATGAGTCGTCAGCCTGCGTTCGTAGTCGGCACGTCGGTCATTGAAATCCAGCAGCAGCTGCGCTCGCTCGCTGGCGGGCACGATATCAAGCTGATCGACCGACATCTGCGGCGTCTGCTCCAGCGCATCGACCACACTTTCCATGGTCCATTGCATATAAGCGCAAATGCTTTGCGGGTCGATGCCTGCGGCGGTTTGTGCCGTCAAGCCAAAGGCTTCACCCAGATCATCGACGCTCAGCACCAGCGGATAATTGCTGCGCTCCTGAGCCTGCAGCACTTCAATGCCTTGCCATGTTTCACCGGACGCTTGCGCCGGTGCACTGTGGCGGTAGTTGAGCAATGCGTTGAACAACGGCGTCGGCGCCTTTACCCCACTGCAGCGCTGCGCCAGTGCCAGCGGTGCGTGTTCGTGGCGCATCAGCGCGGTCAGGCGCTGGTGAGTGGCGCGCACTGCGGCTTGCACGCCTTGCTCGTCCAGATCGAGGCGCAGCGGCAATGTGTTGATGAAGATGCCCAGCGCCCGTTCTGTAGCCTCGGCACCCAGCAGGCGCCCCATCAGCACGGTACCGAATACTACCCGCGACTGCCCGGCGAGGCCCGCCAGCACCCGTGCCCAGCCCAGATGAAACAGGCTGGCGACACTGATGCCCAGGGTTCGCGCCTGGGCGCGCAGGCGCAGACACAGCGGCTGATTGAGCGTGACGCTGTGCTCTTCGATCGCATCACCCTCGCCGCTCAGATCCTGCAGGCCGTAGGCCAGTGTCGGTTCGTCGAGATCACCCAGCATCTCGCGGAAAAACGCTTCGTGCTGAGCTTCGCTGATGCCCAGCAGTGCTTGCCCGACATAGTTGCGAAACGGTACCGGTACGCCCAGCATTTCGGCTTGCCCCGACAGACAGGCCTGTATTTCATGGCGCACCACCTCAAGGGCACTGTGGTCCATGGCAATGTGGTGGAACAGCAACGTAGCCTCGACCCGCTGACCTGCCACGGGTGCATGGCAGATCAGACGCATCAGCGGTGCCTGGCCCAGGTCCATCGTCAGGTCTGCCGCGAGCGGCGAGCTGTCGACCTTCAGTTCAGCGTGGCGCCAGACCACCTGTAACGGGGTTTCCAGCCCCTTCCAGTGTATTGAGGTGCGCAGAATGTCATGCCGGGTGATGACGCTTTGCAGCGCCTCGGCGAACGCGTCCCGACGCGCCTGATCAGAAAAGGCGAATTGCACCTGCATGACATAGGGATCGCCTTGGGTGGCGGTGACGTGGTGATAAAGAATGCCCTGCTGCAGCGGTGCCAGCGGGTAAATGTCCTGGACATTCGCGGCACCTCCCGGTATCGCGTCCATCAACAGGTCGATAGCCGCCTGATCGAGCTTTACCAGCGTCAACATTTCGGGAGTGATTCGCTCGCAACCCTGCTCGATGCCGTTGGCTGGCAATGCCGGTGCGCCGCGCTTGCCGTTCTGATAATCGCCCTGTTCGATGAGCTCGATCAGCGCCGGCTTATGCTCGCGCAGATGTTCCAGCAGCCCGTTCTCGGTCAAGGCACGGCGATTGCCCTGCACCACCAGTTGACCGTCCTTGACCGTCAGGTGGATTTCGTGAGCTTTGAGTGTCGCCAAGAGTTCGTTGATGCTCACAGGGTAATCTCCATGTTCTCTGTGATGGCTGCGTAGCCCGCCAGCGTAGGTTGTTCGAAAAGCGCCCGGACATCGGCCTCGATGCCTTCCTGGCGCAGGCGCGCAGTCAGGCTCACCGCCAGCAGCGAATGACCGCCCAGCTCGAAAAAGTTGTCGTGACGGCCTACCTTTTCGACCCCTAGCAGTTCGCTCCAGAGCCTGGCCAGCAAGGCTTCGGTTTCGCCTTGCGGTGCTTCATAAGGGCGGGTCAGGAGCGCATCTTGCCCGGGCGCAGGCAGCGCCTTGCGATCCAGCTTGCCGTTGGGGCTCAGGGGCATTTCATCCAGATGCACGAACAGTGCGGGCACCATGTAATCCGGCAACTGCGCACGCAGCACCTCACGCAAGGTCTCGACCGACAGCTGTGTGCCGGTGTAATAGGCCACCAGCCGCTGCCCGCCTGGTTGCTCGTCGCGCACCAGCACGACCGCCTGTTCGATACCCGGATGGCTGATCAGGCAGGCCTGAATGTCGCCCGGTTCGATACGCAACCCGTGGATCTTCACCTGATCGTCATTGCGGCCAAGGAACTCCAGGTTGCCGTCTGCCCGCTGGCGTACCAGATCGCCACTGCGGTACAGGCGGTCGCCTGCTACGAAAGGGCTGTCGATAAACCGTTCGGCATCGGTCTTTGGCAGGTTCAGGTAGCCACGCGTCACCCCGGCACCGCCGATATGCAGCTGGCCGATAACCCCCTGCGGTACGGGCTGGTCATGGGCATCGAGCACGTAAAGCCGCGTGTTGCTGATCGGACGCCCGATAGGCAACGCACTGTCCGGCACGGCTTCGTCGGGTCGCAGCGTCCAGACACTGCAATCGACTGTGGTTTCGGTCGGGCCATACACGTTGTGCAGGCGTACCTCTGGCAAACGTTTGCGCAGCTGTGCGGCCATATCCACGGTCAGCTCACCGCCCCCGCAGACAACGTCGGTCAGGCTGCTGCACGCGCTGCTCTGCGGCAGATCGAGGAACTGCTGCAACAACGCAGGAACAAACTGCACCACGCTGACCTGGCGCTCCTGAATCACTTGTGCCAGGTAGGCCGGATCACGCTGGCCATCAGGACGCGCCAGCACCAGTGTAATACCGCTGCTCAGTGGCCAGAAAAGCTCCCAGACCGAGGCGTCGAAGCTGATCGGGGTCTTTTGCAGCATGACAGTGCCCGAGGTCGGTGGGCACAACACCGAGCTCCACTGCACCAGGTTGCTGACGTTGCGGTGCTCGACCATCACCCCTTTCGGCGTACCGGTGGAGCCCGAGGTATAAATCACATACGCCAGATGCTCCGCCGTCAAACCGGGAACGCGCGGATTCTGATCACGCTGGGCGTCCCAGGTCACGCTGTCCAGATCGATCCGCAGCGCGTGCTCGTCGTCAAGCAGATCGCGAGTGCCGGCCTGTACCAGCAAGGCGACCGGCGTGCTGTCCTTGACCATGTACTGCAAACGTTCGCGCGGGTAGCTCGGGTCCAGGGGTACGTAAGCGCCACCTGCCTTGAGGATCGCCAGCAGACCGATCACCATCGACAGGCCGCGCTCGACACAGATCGCAACCCGCTGATCAGGCCGCACGCCCAGATCGATCAGGTGATGCGCCAGGCAGTTGGCCTGTTCGTTGAGCTGGCGATAGCTCAATTGTGCACGCCCGGCGCGCAGGGCTATAGCCTGCGGCGTACGCACCGCCTGGGCTTCGAACAGCCCGTGCAAGGTTTGCTGAAGATCGTGATGGATCGCCGTGGCGTTGAACTCGACCAGCGAGCGATGCCGCTCTTCAGCGCCGAGTACCGACAGATGCTGCACCGGCAGATCCGGCTGGCCTTCAAGGGCGTCAAGCATGGCCGTCAGCGTCTGCTGCACATAAGCACAGATACGTTGCGCCCCTACCCGAGGTGGCACGGTAACGCTCAGGCGCAGGCTGTCGCCCAGATCGTCAACGTTGAGGCTCAACGGGTAGTTGGTGTGCTTCTCGCTGGTCAGAATCTCCAGGCCTTGCCATGCGTCGAGCTGCGCATCCTGTCGCGCCTGGCCTGCGGCGTGTCGATAGTTGAGAATTGCACTGAACAACGGCAATGGTGCTGCCACCCCGCTCCAGCGCTGTGCCTGAGCCAGGGATGCGTGCTCATGGCCAAGCAGTGCTGCCAGTCGGGCATGCGTGGCGCGTGCGCCGTCGCGCACGCTGAGGTTGCCCAGATCGACCCGCAACGGCAGCGTATTGATGAACATGCCCATACCACGGTCGGCACCCGCACCGCCCTGCAGGCGACCCAGCAGCACAGTGCCGAATACCACGCGGTCATTGCCGGTGGCCGCGCCCAGCACCCGCGCCCATGCCAGATGCAACAGGCTGGCGACGCTGACACCCAGTTGTCGCGCCTGACTGCGCAGGCGCTGTAGCAACGCATCGGGCAGCACCTGCTGGGCTTCCTCAATGCAACGGCCGTCACCCTGCACATCGCGCAGATCGAATGGCAACGTCGGCTCGTCTATATCGCCCAGTTGTTCGCGAAAATATGCCTCATGTTCCGCTTCGCTGACACCCAGACGTGCCTGGGCCACATAGTTGCGATACGGCACGGCGGGCTGAGTCGGGCCCGGCTCGCCGCGTAGATCGGCGAGCATTTCCTCACGCATGATTTCGAGCGCGGTGGCGTCTACCACGATGTGATGGAAGCGCAGTATTGCCGACAGGCCTGGGCCGGTCGGGTCCGGGCAGTAGGCCAGACGAATCAGCGGCGCACAGTTCAAGTCCATGCGTGCCGCGCCCGCCGGGGCGTCGATTTGCGCCAGTGTCACCCGTTCGACAAGCAGATCCGCCTGGCGCCAGACCACCTGTTGCGGCGTTTCCAGCCCTTCCCGGACGATCGCCGTGCGCAGACTGTCGTGCCGCCCGATGACCTTGCGCAAGGCAGCGGCCACTGCCTCCAAACGCTCCGGACTGTCGACGTTCATGCGCAATTGCAGCAAGTACGGGTCGCCCTGTTCGGCAGTCAGGTGGTGATAGAGGATGCCTTCCTGCAGGGGCGCCAACGGGTAGATTTCCTGAACATTGGCCGCTCCGCCAGGCACCGTGGCGACAATGCGCTCGATGGTCGTCTGGTCGAGCTGTGACAGGCTCAGCAGGTCCGGCGTGATGTGTGTACAACCGGCCGGAACGCGATTGAGCGGCGTCGGGATTTCACGCCCTTTGCCCACCGATGCGGCCAGCGCGGCGACGGTCGGCTGACCGAGCAGGACGCGTACATCGACGCTGAGCCCGGCATTGCGCAGGCGCTCGACCAGACTGACCGCCAGCAGCGAATGGCCGCCCAGTTCAAAGAAATTGTCATGACGACCGACATGTTCCAGGCCAAGTACATGCGCCCATAAATCAGCCATGAGGATCTCTGTTTCACCCACGGGGGCCTCGTAGGCCTGACTGGTCAGCGCTTCCAGCTCCGGGTCCGGCAAGGCACGGCGGTCAAGCTTGCCATGGCTGGTCAGCGGCAGCGCGTACAGGCGTGTGAAGGCCAGCGGCACCATGTGCGCGGGAAGGCGTGCACGCAACGCCTCGCGCAGCGCTTCGGGTTCGACGGGAGCGTTTTCGGTGAACCAGGCCAGCAAACGTTCACCGCGCACCAGCACCACAGCGTCCTGCACCTCGGCCTGACTGGCCAGAACCGACTCGATTTCGCCCAGCTCGATGCGCATGCCGCGAATTTTCACCTGATCGTCGTTGCGTCCCAGGTAGTCGAGGCTGCCATCGGCATTCCAGCTCACCAGATCGCCGCTGCGATACAGGCGCGCCTGCGTTGCAGCACTGAACGGGTCGGCGATAAAACGCTCTTCGGTCATTTGCGGACGATTCAGATAGCCACGGGCAACCCCCGCACCACCGATGTACAACTCGCCGACAACACCTATGGGCACCGGCTGCAACTGCTCGTCCAGCACATACACGCGAGTGTTGGCGATCGGGGCGCCGATATGCAAAGGCCCGCCCGGCTGCACGGCACCAGAGGTCGCCACCACGGTGGTTTCAGTCGGGCCGTAGTTGTTGATCACGGCGAAGCCAGGGTCGCTGTCGAACTGGCGCAAGCGGTCGCCGCCGATCAGCAGCGTGCGCAGCGTCGGGTGTTGGCGCGGGCGTCTGAAGGCCTGTTCGGCCACCGGGGTCGGCAGGAAACCGACCTGAAGTGGCTGTTCCAGCCACCAGTCGAGCAACTCATCGACGTGCTCGTTGCCGACCTCGGCCGGTGGTAGATGCAGTACCGCACCGGCACACAGCGCCGGCCACACTTCCCAGGCCATGGCGTCGAAGCCGAAACCGGCGACGCTCGCCGTGTGACTGCCAGCCTGCAGAGCGAACGCCTGGCAATGCCAGTGCACCAGATTGACCAGCGTGCAGTGCTCGACCATGACGCCCTTGGGCTGGCCGGTGGAGCCGGAGGTGTAGATGACGTACGCCAGTTTTTGCGCATCAAGGTCCGCAACGCAGGGGTTATTCCCGCAAGAGCCCAGCCAGTCAGCCTGCTCGATGTTCACCCGGGCAGTATCGCCGGCCAGATCATGGGTCGAGTTTTCAGTCAGAACCACGCGGGGCGCGCTGTCCTGCAGCAGGTAGGCGATACGCTCGACCGGATAGACCGGGTCGACCGGCACGTAGGCCGCACCGGCCTTGAGCACCGCCAACATGGCAACCAGGCGTTCGGGCCCACGGTGCAGGCACAGGGCGATGCGCTCATCGGTTTTGACGCCCAGGTCAATCAGATAGTGAGCCAGGCGATTGGCGCGCTCGTTGAGCTGAGCGTAGGTCAGTACATGACCACCCTGAATCACCGCAGGGCTGTGCGGCTGGCTGGCGGCCTGCGCTTCGATCAACACATTGACGGTGCGGCCCTGCGGGAATGGCTGCTCGCTGCCGTTGAAATCGAGCAACAGATGGTTGCGCTCTGCCGCGTCGAGAATCGCTACGTTTTCCAGCCGCAGCGGCAGCGCCTGTTCCAGAGTGTCCAGCAGATGCTCCAGCGTGTTGAGCACCCAGCCAGCGATACGCTCGGCTCCCATACCCTGCTGCGCCAGCATATGCAGGTCGAAACCTTCGCCCAGATCGTCCACACAGAGTGTCAACGGATAGTTGCTGCGTACATCACCACCGAGCACCCGCACGCCTTGCCAGAGCCCTTCACCGTCCTGCGGTTTCACCTCCCCGCTGTGGCGATAATTGAGCAAGGCACTGAACAACGGGGAACCCGATGCCACCGCACTGCAGCCCTGAGCGAGTACCAGCGAAGCCTGCTCGTGAGCGATCAGCGCAGACAGCTTAGCGTGGACCGCCTTGACGGCTGGACGAGTGTCCTGCGCCGTATCCACGCGCAGCGGCAAGGTATTGATAAATACACCGAGCGCCCGATCGGCGCCCTCACCGCCCATGCGGCCCAGCAACACAGTGCCGAACACCACGTCGCGACGATTGGCGAGCACGCCCAGAACCCGCGCCCAGACCACGTGGATCAGACTTGCAGCGCTCACTCCAAGCTGGCGTGCCTGCTCGCGCAGGCGCAGGGCCAGTTCGGGGTCGAGTGCCCGTCGCGCCTCCTCGATGCCACTGCCGTCGGCATGCACGTCCTGTATGCCAAAAGGCAGGGTGGGCTCATCGACATCACCGAGCATTTCAGTGAAAAACGTTGTGTGGCTTGCGTCGTCATTGGCCAGGCGTACTTGCGCAACGTAGTTGCGATACGGCACCGGCGCCTTCAAGTCATAGCGGTGGCCGAACAGCAAAGCCTGCATCTCGCGGCTGACGATCTCCATCGCCGTGTTGTCCAGTACCAGATGGTGAAAGAGCAAAATGGCGACGGTTTCGCCGTTCGACGATTGCTGGGCATGCACCAGACGCATCAAGGGTGCCTGGGTCAGATCCAGTCGATGATGACGGGCGTCAAACTGGCGTTGCAGGCGATCGATTACAGCCGATTCGGGGTCTTCGGCCTCGAACTCGATGGCCTGAACCGTCAGCTCGGCATTGCGCCAGACCACCTGTTGCGGACTTTCCAGACCCTGCCACGCCACCGAGGTGCGCAGGATATCGTGACGGTCAATGACTTCCTGCAAGGCCGCGGCCCAGCTGTACAGACGCTCTGGCGTATCGAACGCCAGACGCCATTGCAGAAGATAGGGGTCGCCCTGTTCCGCGGTCAGGTGGTGATAGAGAATACCTTCCTGCAACGGTGCCAGCGGGTAGATCTCCTGCACATTGGCAGCACCACCCGGCACGCTGGCGACGATGCGATCAATGGCTGACTGTTCGAGCGCCACCAGACTCAACATGCCCGGAGTGATCTGTTTGCAGCCTGCCGGAATAAGGTTTGCCGGCACTTTGAAGGCGCTGACGTCCGTCTGACATGCCGCCAGAGCAGCCAGTGTCGGCTGGCTGAGCAGCACATGCACATCCGCCTTGAGTCCGGCCTTGCGCAGTTGCTCGACCAGGCTGACGGCCAGCAAGGAATGGCCGCCCAGTTCAAAGAAGTTGTCATGCCGTCCTACGCGCCCGATGCCCAGCACTTCTGCCCAGATGACTGCCATGGCGATTTCCACTTCGCCCTGCGGTGCTTCGTAAGCGTTGCCAAGCAGGTACGCCGGGTCCGGATCGGGCAGCGCACGGCGGTCAAGTTTGCCGTTGGCCGTCAATGGCAGCGAGGTCAGCCGGGTAAACGCGCGCGGCACCATGTAGCCCGGCAGGCGTGCACGCATTGCCGGTGCCAGCGTGTCGGTGTCGACCGTGGTGGTTTCAGTGAACCAGGCCAGCAGATGCAGATCGCGAATCAGCACAACCGCGTCTTTCACACCCTCCAGAGTGGCCAGCACCGACTCGATTTCGCCCAGCTCGATGCGCATGCCACGAATCTTCACCTGATCGTCGTTACGGCCCAGGTAATCCAGAGTTCCATCACCATTCCAGCGCACCAGATCGCCGCTGCGGTACATGCGTGCCTGCGCGACATCGCTGAACGGGTCGGCAACAAAGCGCTCCTCGGTGAGTTGCGGCTGGTTCAGATAACCCCGTGCGACACCCCCACCACCAATGTAAAGCTCACCGGGCACACCGACGGGCATCGCTTGCAAGTGCTTGTCGAGGACGTAGACACGGGTGTTGGCGATGGGGCCGCCAATGTGCAGCAAGCCGGTGGCCAGCACCTGACCGGAGGTGGCAACAACGGTGGTTTCGGTCGGACCATAGTTGTTGACCACGGCATAACGGCGGTTGTGGGTGAACTGCCGCAGGCGATCGCCGCCGATCAGCAGCGTACGCAACGTCGGATGATCCTGATCCTGGCTGAAGGCGTACTCAGCCACCGGGGTGGGAAGAAAGCTCACGTCCAGCGGTTGCGCGCGCCACCAGTCGAGCATGGCTTCAATGTCCTCGCCCCCTTCCTGGACCGGTGCCACATGCAGGGTTGCGCCAGCGCACAGGGTCGGCCAGACCTCCCAGGCCATCGCATCGAAACCAAAGCCGGCCAGGCAGGAGGTATGACTGCCCGCCTTCACATCGAACGCCTGGCAGTGCCAGTCAACCAGATTGGCCAGGGTTCGGTGCTCCACCATCACGCCTTTGGGCTGGCCAGTGGAGCCGGAGGTATAAATGACGTAGACCAGATTATCGCTGCCCAGCCCCGCTACCTGCGGATTGTTCTCGGCGCCCTGGCCGTCGATGCAATGGTCCAGCTCGATCAGCGGCACTGCCAGCGGCGGCAGCCGCTCGATCAGCGAAGACAGGGTCAGCACCACCACCGGCGCGCTGTCACTGAGCAGATAGTGCAGGCGTTCGCGCGGGTGCGACGGGTCGATGGGCACATAAGCCGCCCCCGCCTTGAGAACGGCCAGCAGCCCTATCAGGGTTTCCAGGCCACGGCGCGAAACGATTGCCACGCGATCGTCAGGACATACGCCTTGGTAGATCAGACGCTGAGCCAGAGCATTGGCCTGACGGTTGAGTTGCGCGTAGGTCAGGTGTTGCCCCTGAAAAATCGCCGCCACGGCATAGGGGCGAGTACGGGCCTGCTGTTCGATGCGTCGATGAATCAGTTGCTCGTCGCCCGCAACGCTTTCAGTCTGATTCCAGACCTGCAGTTGCAATTGCTCGGCAGGTGCAGACAGCTGGAAGTCCTGAATTTTAAGCGCCGGGTTTTCCAGCCCTTGCTCCAGAATGTGCAGCAAACGCCCGGCAATCGCCGAAGCCTCGTCATCTTCGATCCAGGCACGGTGATGAACCAAGTGCAGCGAGGCATCGTCGTTGCAACTGTTGCTGCGCAAGTGCACGGCCAGCGGCGTCGCTTCGTAGCCATTGGACACTTTTACCGTCTGTGCCTGCGCATCGGTGTAGCAGTAACCATGGTCTTCCAGCTCGTAGGACACCGACACTTCAAACAG